>NZ_SMKA01000402.1 GCF_004348455.1 Kribbella albertanoniae | reverse complement strand
ACTCCGTCGTTCCCGACTGGGACTCCGAGTTTCCCTAGCGGCACTCCGGGCTTCCCCAGTCCGACGCCGACCTTCCCGACGTTCCCGAGTCAGCAGCCGAGCGGCACGCTCCCGACACAGCAGCCCAGCAGCCCCTTCATCCCGAGCCAGCCCATCCCGAGTGGGACGCTGCCGACCGGCAACGCCTCCACTCCGAACTTCACACCTAGCTCACCCGGCGTCTAGCGCAGGCTGATGGTGGGGATGGGGATGCTCTGGTTCGACAGGCGGTCCAGGGCTGTGACGGTGTAGAGGTAGCGCACGCCTGGGGTTGCTGTGGTGTCCAGGTAGGACTGGGAGCGGGTGGTGGTCAGCAGGTTGCGGGCGTCGTTGTCGGGGCAGTGGTCGCCGGCTAGGAGCTCGCGGCGGTAGACGGCGTACGACGTACTGTCAGGTGAGGTGGGACGCCACTTGAGCTGGACGCCGGTGGTGGTGCGGGTCGCGTGGACTGCGTGGGGTGGGAGTGGAGCGCGCGAGTCCAGGTTCGGCATGGCGGGGATGAGTGCCGGCCGGGTGTACCAGGTGTTGTTGAGCAGAGTGGTCGCGCCGAGGCGGTCGGCGCGGACGTCCTTGGCGGAGAAGAAGATGTTGCCCTTGACCTCGGGGATCGTGCTGTCGAAGGTCATGTGGTCGCTGAGCTCGGCCGGGTCGGCCCAGTCCGGTGACTGCGTCGACGTACCGACCTTGTACGTCGCTTCGCCGATGTAGAGGTGGACGTCGGTGCCGCGGACCTGCTCGGCCCACCAGGGGACGATCTTGTTGTAGTCCGCCGGTGCGAAGCCGCCGGCCCAGTAGACCTGCGGAACGATGTAGTCGATCCACTCCTCACGCACCCAACGACGGGTGTCCGCGGCCAGGTCGTCGTACGTCTGGACGCCGGCAGTGGTGTCGGTGCCTTCCGGGTCGGTCGCCTTGTTGCGCCAGACGGCGAAGGGCGAGATGCCGAACTTCACCCACGGCTTGGCTGCCTTGATGCGCCCCTGCACTTCCTGGATGAGCAGGTTGATGTTGTTGCGCCGCCACTCGGCCAGGGTCGGGATTCCACCGCCGTACTCCGCGTAGGTCGCCGCGTCATTGAAGACCTGGCCGGCCACCGGGTACGGGTAGAAGTAGTCGTCGAAGTGGACACCGTCGATGTCGTAGTTCGACACCGCGTCCATGATCGCGTCCTCGACCAGCTTGCGTGCTGCTGGGATACCGGGGTTGTAGTAGAGCTTCCCGCCGTACGTGACGACCCAGTCCGGGTGCTGACGCGCCGGGTGGGTCGGGAGCAGGGCGTTGATGTCCGTGCCCATCGAGAGCCGGTACGGGTTGAACCAGGCGTGCAGCTCGAGATTGCGCTTGTGCGCCTCAGCCACCGCGAACTTCAGCGGGTCGTAGCCGGGGTCGCCGCCCTGGGTGCCGGTCAGGTACCGCGACCAGGGCTCCACCTTGGACGGCCAGAACGCGTCAGCAGTCGGCCGCACCTGCAGTACGACGGCGTTGTGCTTCTGGCGGACCGCATCGTCCAGCCAGCCGGTCAGCTCAGCCTGCTGCTGCGCAGCGGTCAGACCGGTCTTCGACGGCCAGTCGATGTTCACCACCGACGAGATCCACGTTGCGCGGAACTGCCGCAGCGGTGTGGTCGAGCTGGGCGCACAGCGAGCGTCGTCGGACGGCGCCGGCGCGGCGGACGCCGTACTGGCTACTCCGCCCAGCAACAGACCTGCGGTGGCACCAAGTACGCCCATGGCACGCCAGACTCTCATGTCACTCTCCGACAATAGCTACAGATGAAGTGGAAAGATGTTTACACATCGGGACGCTGGTAGGAAGACGCTAGGTTAGGGGGCATGTTGCGGGCCGCCACAGACGATGATGTCGACACCATCCGGCGGTTGCGGAACCAGCAGGCCAATCGGGAAGTGAGCATCACCTCGCACGAGATCGGTGCGGCCGAGCATGCGGCGTGGTGGGCCAAGGCGTCGGTCGACCCGACGCGGCGGGTGCTGATCTACGTTCGGGACGGCGGAACCGCCGGAGTGGTCAACTTCTCCGACCTCGACGGCACGACCGGGTCGTGGGGGTTCTTCCTCGACGCGGACGGGCTGGCCGAGCGCGGCGAGACGCTGCCGGCCTGGATCGAGGTGATGCGCGAGGCGACGGCGTACGCGTTCGATGAGCTCGGGCTCGACCTGCTCACCGGCGAGGTGCTCGAACACAACACCGTCGTCCGGCAGATGAACCGGCGGTTCCGGTTCGTCGAGGGGGCGGCCGAGCAGCGGGGCGCGGTGACCGTGATCCCGATCAGTCTGCGTCGCGAGGACCGGAGGAAGAAGTGAAGGACACCATCACGATCGGTGGCGTGCCGGTCGGGCCGGAGCATCAGCCGTTCGTCATCGCGGAGATGTCGGGGAACCACAACGGCGATCTCGAGCGAGCCAAGGACATCGTCCGGGCGGTCGCCGAGTCCGGCGCGCAGGCGCTGAAGCTGCAGACCTACACCGCCGACACGATGACCCTCGACGTCGACCTGCCCGCCTTCCGGCTGCCGGTCGAGCACGAACTGTGGAGCGAGGCGCGGCTCTACGACCTCTACGAAGAGGCGCACACCCCGTGGGCCTGGCACGAACCGATCTTCGAGCTGGCCACGTCACTCGGGCTGGTCGCGTTCTCGTCCGCCTTCGACTCGACGGCGATCGACTTCCTCGAGAAGCTGAACGTTCCGGCGTACAAGGTCGCCTCGAACGAGATCGGCGACCTGCCACTCGTCCAGGGCATGGCCGCGACCGGCAAGCCGATCATCATCTCCACCGGCTCCGCCACCCTCACCGACATCGACGCTGCAGTCCGTGCCGCGCGAGCCACCGGCAACGAACAGATCATCGTCCTGTCCTGTACGGCGAGCTATCCGGCTCCGCCCGAACAGTCCAACCTGCGCGCCATCCCCGTCCTGCGCGACGCCCTCGACGTCCAGGTGGGCCTCTCCGACCACACCATGGGCATCGGCGCCGCCATCGCCGCCGTCGCCCTCGGCGCCACCGTCATCGAGAAACACGTCACCCTCAAGAGGGTCGACGGCGGCGTCGACTCGGCCTTCTCCCTCGAGCCCGGCGAACTCGAGTCCCTCGTCGAGAACACCCGAGTAGCCCAACTAGCCCTCGGCCGCCCAGTCATCGGCCCCAAACAAGCCGAGCAGAACGTCCTCCGCTTCCGCCGCTCCCTCTACGTCACCCAAGACACCACCGCCGGCTCTCCGGTCACAACCGAGAACGTCCGCTCTATCCGTCCAGCCGGCGGCCTCGCGCCGCATGTCTTTCCCGAAGTGCAAGGCCGCCCGTTCCGCGTGGATGTCAAGGCCGGTACGCCGCTCACCTGGGATCTGCTGTGACCGAGTACTTGTTGTTTCCGGGGCGGCATCATGTTTTGACTCGGTTTCAGGGGGAGTTTCTGCGGGAGGTGGCGCGGGGGCGGACTGTGGTTTGGGCGGTGACTTCGGCCAATCACCGGACGACGAAGCGGAATCCGGTGGGGTTTGATCGGCGGCAGGCGGCGATCGAGCGGTTCAGTGTGGCGGAGGGGATTCGGTCGTTGGTGGTGGGCGTGGTGGATACGCCGCCGACGGATGAGTTTGCCGAGGTGACCGTGAAGGCTATTGAGGCCGGGACGGATGATCTCGTGCGATTGACGCCGGAAAACACGGTGGTGGCTTGTTCCACGCCTGAGGTGAGCAAGTTGTACGAACTGCTCGGGTTCGAGGTCGTCGGGGTTGAGCCCGAGGCGGTGTTGCGGCCTTGGGACGTACTGCTGATGGTTGCTGCGGGCAACGATGAATGGCGGGCGGTGGCGCACCCGGCGACGGTGGATGTGTTCGAGCGGTATGCGCTGGATGCACATGTGCAGCGGTGCGTGAACGATCCGGTGGTGGGCGATGACGGCGGGCTCACCACGACGCGGGATTACAAGACGTATGCCGATGCGTTCGAGACCGCGGCGGATCGGAAATGGCAGCAGATCAAGGAGTTCGTCCGGCCGGGGCGGATTCTGGATATCGGGTGTGCGACCGGCGCGACATTGCAGTTGGTTGATGCGGATGCGCGGTTCCATGAGTCGGACCTGATCGGGGTCGAGGTCGCGCGGCATTTGTACGCCGAATGCGAGCACAAGAAGGAACAAGGGCTCTTCCGCAATCCCAATGTCTACTTCTACCAACGCAACATGCTCGGCTCGGCCGTCTTCCCTGCACGGTCGATCGACACGACCCTGACGCTCGCGTTGACACACGAGATCTGGTCGTACGCCGATGGGTCGCGCACCGAGACCGTCCAGCGGTTCGCGGATGCGTTGTTCGCGCACACCGCGCCGGAGGGTGTCTGGATCAACTCCGATGTCTGCGGACCGGCCGAGCCCGACCGGTCCGTCGTACTGGAGCTGGACGACAGCGACGGCGTCAACCCGTCCGAGCCGATGGAGCTGGAGGCGCTCGACGATCCGGCGTCGTACGTCGGTCAACTGTCGACGCGGGCGCGGTTCTTCCAGTTCGCACAGGACTTCCGGCGGAATGCCTCGGTGCCGTTCGAGTACGCCGTACGGGGTGATCAGCTGGTACTGCGGTCGGCCGATGCGATGGACTTCCTGACCCGCAAGGACTATGTGGACAACTGGCTGAGCGAGACGCACGAGCAGTTCTGCGGGCTCGACTTCGCCGGCTGGTCAGCGGTGGCGGAGCGCGCGGGCTTCCACCTCGACCCGTCGTCCAAGGCATGGCGCAACGACTGGGTCATCGCCAACCGCATCGCCCCCGTCGCCGCGATCACCAGTCCCACAGGTGATCCCCTCGACTGGCCCGACACCCACCAACTCCTGATAGCCCGCCGCTGAAGCGGACCGCCGTTCAGCGGGGTGGGCGGAGTTTGTTGAGGTGTTTGTGGAGGGTGCGTTTGGTTTTGGCGGCCAGTTTGCGGGGGTTGCGGATCTGGGCGGCGCGGGCGACTGTGCGGGCCAGGGCGTAGGAGCGGGAGCGGTGGAGTTTGTTGCGGTCGGCGGTGGCCTTCTGGACCTGGGCACGGAGTTCGCGGATGCGGTTCTCGCGGGTTTTGAGGGCCTTGTTGCGGAAGCCGAGGGTGCGTTCCAGGCCGAAGACGTGACCTTGGAGTTCGGTGAGTTCGAGGCGAGCGCGGTCGGCGTCGGCGAGGGCGGTGCGGAGGTCGGGCTGAGTGTGCTCGCGCGGGTCCAGTACGGCGGACAGGGCGGCGGCCAACTGCTTGCCCCAGGCAATTTGTTCGGCGACCGCGGATTCGACGTGGGGTGCGGTTGCGGGGGTCGGGTCGACTGGCGGTACGCCGGACATCGACAGCCAGGTCGAGACCAGGTCGTCGCCGACCATCCACGGCGGCCACGGGTGGCGGCGGTGGGCGTCGACCAGGCGTTTGTGGAAGCGTAGCCAAGCTGCTGCGAGCAGGTCGTTCTTGTCGACTTGCTCAGGGGCGACCCAGCCGGAGATGCCGAACGCGAAGGTGTCGCCGTCGACGATGATGTCGTCCCAGCGCAGCAGCACCCGAGAGCTCTGAGCCCACTCACCCAACGCCGCAGCAACCTTCCGGAACCCCGGAACATCCTCAGCCGCAGCCAGCCGGAACAGCACAGTTTCCACTGTCTCACCGGCCGGTACTTCGCGCGGTACGACGGTGGAGTCGTACCCAACCGTTCCGAGCATGTCAGGCGTGACTGCACTGACTCTGGTGCGCCACCCAACCGATGTGGCGGCTGCCTTGAGGGTGGTGGGGCCGGATTGGGTGTAGAGGGTGTGAGG
>NZ_SMKA01000401.1 GCF_004348455.1 Kribbella albertanoniae | reverse complement strand
GTGGTCAACCTCCTCAAACTCCACAACCACACCCTCCACCCAGCAACCTGACCCCGGGGCCACCCAGCCCGACCAGCCCGACAGATTCGATGCCCCGGCCGGCAAAACGCCATTTCGCTACAGGCTCGGAGCGGCCGCCGGACTCCGTGAACCGGGGCCGACCGTGGCCGGGGCAAGTTGACGTCCGACGATCCGGAGAACCTGGCCTGCGGTTCTTTCGGACGTTAGGGGCTGGTGGTGGCGACCAGGCGGACGCAGCAGTGGTTGGGGGTTGGGGTTAGGCGGGCTTGGAGGGGGCTGTTGGTGCTGGCGGTGAGGCCGGCTAGGAGGTTGAGGTTCATGTGGCAGACGAGTTGGGTGTGGTTGGCGGCCAGGCGGCGGAAGGGGCAGTTGGCGAGGGCTATGTCGGCGCCGTCGGGGTGGGGTTCGAAGCCGTTGCGTTCGAGGATCGCGAGGAGGGGCTGACCGGATTCGCCGAGCGATTCGCCGTACTCGCGGGCCAGGCGGTCGAGGGCGGCCCGCGGGGATCCCCCGGTGGACTCCGCGGCCTCGATGGCGGCGGCGAGCAGTTGGCCGGCGACGGCGTACTGGCGTTCAGGGAGGCTGATCTCGATCTCGGTGTCGGAGCGGTGGTAGAGCTTGGCGGGGCGGCCGGCGCCAGGGCCGGTCCGGCCGGTACGGCGCTCGAAGCAGAAGGCGAGTAGGCCCTCGTCGGTGAGGCGGTCGAGGTGGAAGGCCGCGGTGGTGCGCGGGAGGCCGAGCGCGGCGGCGGCGTCGTCGCGGCTGACCGGGGCGGCCTGGGCGACGACGTACTCGTAGAGGCGGCGCCGGGTGGGCTCCTCGAGTACGGCGACGGCCTTCCAGTGGTTGTCCACGGGATGATTCTATCGACAACATCGGTTGGTGAAACAGTATGATGTCTCTTCGTTGAACTCTCAGGGAGTGTGCAGATGGCGATTTCCGCCGATCTTGAAGCCGTGCCCCTCCATATCGTGGCGAGCCGGGCTGAAATCGACCTGCCCGCAGCGGAGCGTGCGGTGGCCGACCTGCTGAAGGCGCTCGGCCGCGACCCACACAGCTCACACCTGGCTGACACTCCGCGCCGGGTGGCGAACGCGTACGCCGAGATGCTGACACCGCGCGAGTTCGCGCTGACGACCTTCCCGAACGACGAAGGCTACGACGAGCTCGTGCTCGCCAAGGACATCCCCGTGCAGTCGCTGTGCGAGCACCACCTGCTGCCGTTCCAGGGCGTGGCGCACGTCGGGTACCTGCCGGGCGACCGGATCCTCGGGCTGTCCAAGCTGGCCCGCGTGGTCGAGCTGTTCGCGCGCGATCTTCAGGTGCAGGAGCGGCTGACCAAGCAGGTCGCCGACTGGCTCCAGGATCATCTGGCGCCGCAGGGCGTCGGAGTCGTGATCGAGGCCGAGCACCAGTGCATGTCGCTGCGTGGAGTGCGCGCGGTCGGTTCGCGGACCGTCACGTCGGCACTGCACGGTGTCCTGCGGGACAAGCCGAGCTCCCGCCAGGAGTTCTTCGCGCTGACCGGCCTCACCCCGTAGTCCGGCGGCCAGCCGAAGCTCTTCAGGTCAGGCGGAGACCGCCTTGTGCGTGTGCCGCCCGGTGGCGAGGATGTGCGCCACCTCGCCGGGCAGCAGGTCGGTGCCGGGGACCGTTTCCATCTCGGAGACGTCCAGCCAGCGCACGACGGTGGCGCCGCAGTGGCCGTGGACGGCGAGGATGGAGTCGAGATCCGGCCAGACGGCCGTGGACGGGTTGGCGCCGTGCCAGCGCAGTGCCACCGAACCGTCGGTGAAGACACAGCCCTCGGCGACGATGCCGGTCCCGGAGACCCCGCTGATGTCGGAATAGCGCAGGAGTTCGAAGGTCTGGGGTTTCATTGGTCCTTTCCCCGTGGTGAGCCCGGGCCGACGTGCGCTCCGGGCGCGGTTGGGCGCTCGCCACAAACCGGGGACAAGTACCGAGTGTCAGCGGGGAAGAACGATCTGTAGCGACTCTGTTCTGCCAAACAAGCTAGAACCAAAACCCTCGACACGCCAGAGATTGCCAGGCGTGTCTCAACCTCCGATCGATAAAAGAACAAAGGGTTTGAACGCCCGACATGATCGAATGGCGCAGTGCTCCTGACGCTGACCACCGACCTGACCGGATTCGACCTGCCCGCGAGTGATTTCGGGTTCCTGTTGCACAAGAACCCCGGACGACCGCAGCGGACCGATATCACCGGTGGGACAGCGCATGTCTTCTACCCGGAAGCAACTGACGAGCGCTGTACGGCGGCTGTCCTGCTCGAGATCGACCCGATCGCGCTGGTGCGGGCCGGCCGCGGGAAATCGGCCGAAGGTTTCACCCTCGGCCAGTACGTGAACGACCGCCCGTACGCCGCCTCCAGCCTGCTCGCGGTCGCGCTCAGCAAGTTCTTCCGGACCGCGATGATCGGCCGCTGCGACGCCCGTCCCGAGCTCGCCGCCGCCCCGATCCCGCTGGAGATTCACGTGCCGGCGCTGCCCTGCCGTGGTGGGACCGAGCTCGCCGAGCGGATGTTCGCGCCGCTCGGCTGGACCGTCGACGCGCGCCCGGTGCCGCTCGACCCGGAGATCCCGGAGTGGGGTGATTCCCGGTACGTCGATCTGCGGCTGACCGGCGTTCTGCGGCTGGCCGATGCGCTCAATCACTTGTATGTGATGCTCCCAGTGCTGGACGACGCGAAGCACTATTGGGTGGGCTCGGATGAGGTCGACAAGCTGGTCCGGGCCGGTGCCGGGTGGCTGGGCACGCATCCGGAGAAGGATCTGATCTCGCACCGCTACCTCGCGCACCGGCGTTATCTGTCCGATGACGCACTGGAGCGGCTGGCCGAGGCCGACGGTGTCGAGGTGGCCGACGAGGCGCCTGAGTCCGAGGGACCCGTGTCGTTGGCGGTCGAGCGCCGTACGACGGTGGCCGCCGTACTGCGTGAGCTCGGTGCGCGGCGGATCGTGGATCTCGGGTGTGGTGAGGGCGCTCTCGTGGGGGAGCTGCTGAAGGACCCGATGATCGGCGAACTGATCGGGACCGATGTCTCGGCGCGCGCGTTGATCTCGGCGAAGCGGCGGCTGCATTACGACGACCTGCCCGACCGGCAGCGGGACCGGCTGCGGTTCCTGCAGTCCTCGGTGACGTACTCCGACGAGCGGCTGGCCGGCCTCGATGCGGCCGTGCTGATGGAGGTCATCGAGCACGTCGACCCACCGCGGCTGCCTGCGTTGTCGCACTCTGTCTTCAAGGCCGCGCGTCCGGCCGCGGTCGTCGTGACCACCCCGAACAGTGAGTACAACGTGCGCTTCGAATCTCTGCCGGCGGGTGAGTTCCGGCACCCGGATCACCGGTTCGAGTGGACGCGGTCCGAGTTCCAGACGTGGGCCGGCGAGGT
This sequence comes from Kribbella albertanoniae, assembly GCF_004348455.1. GTDB lineage: Bacteria > Actinomycetota > Actinomycetes > Propionibacteriales > Kribbellaceae > Kribbella > Kribbella albertanoniae. The sequence continues at coordinate 2,417 of NZ_SMKA01000401.1, read as the reverse complement.
GGCCGGTCGATACGGGTATGCGGTCGAGTTCCGTCCGGTCGGCCCGGAGGACCCCGAGGTCGGTCCGCCGACGCAGCTCGCCCTCTTCCGTCGTACCGAGGTGGCCGCATGACTGTATTGAATGCCACGCTCCGCGCGGCGGATCCTGCGGCCTGGTTCCCTTTCTTCCCTCGTCGCTCCAGTCGCTGCGCTCCCTGCGCTCCTCAGTCCAGAAAGGGGGCCGCATGATCGACGTACCGGCACTTTCTCTGATTGTCCTGGTCGGTGTGAGCGGATCGGGTAAGTCCACTTTTGCGCGGAAGCACTTCAAGGCGACCGAGGTGATCTCGAGCGACTTCTGTCGTGGGTTGGTCTCGGATGACGAGAACGATCAGGCGGCGACCAAGGACGCGTTCGAGGTGCTGCATTTCATTGCAGGTAAGCGACTTGCGGCCGGTCGGCTGACCGTGATCGACGCGACCAACGTGCAGCCGGAGGCGCGGCGGGAGCTCGTCGCGCTGGCGCGGGAGTACGACGTACTGCCGGTGGCGATCGTGCTCGACCCGCCGGAGCGGGTGGCGGTGGAGCGTAACGAGCAGCGGCCTGACCGGCAGTTCGGCGCGCAGGTGGTGACTCGGCAGCTCGGTCAGCTGAAGCGCGGGCTGCGGAGTCTGAAGCGCGAAGGCTTCCGGAAGGTTCACGTGCTCAGCAGTGTCGAGGAGATCGATGCCGTCAGCATCGAACGGACTCGGCTCTTCAACGACCTGACCGATGTTACCGGTCCCTTCGACATCGTCGGTGATATCCATGGCTGTCTCCCTGAGCTCCAGCAGCTGCTGACTGATCTCGGGTACACGCTGACTCGTGATGCCTCGGGGCGGCTGGTGGATGCTTCGCACCCGACGCGGCGGGCGGTCTTCGTCGGCGACCTGGTCGACCGCGGTCCGGACAGTCCCGGTGTCCTGCGGCTGGTGATGGGAATGGTTGCTGCTGGCAACGCTTATTGTGTGCCCGGGAACCACGAGGACAAGCTGCTGCGTGCGCTGCAAGGCCGCAACGTCAAGGTCAGCCACGGTCTGGAGACCACGCTGGCCCAGCTCGAGGACGAGCCGGCCGAGTTCCGGGCCGAGGTTGCGACGTTCATCGACGGGCTGATCTCGCACTACGTCTTCGACGGTGGCAAGCTGGTCGTGTCGCATGCCGGTCTGGTCGAGCGCATGCATGGTCGTGCCTCGGGTCGGGTCCGTTCCTTCTGTCTGTACGGCGAAACGACGGGGGAGACCGATGAGTTCGGACTGCCGGTGCGGTATCCGTGGGCGAACGAGTACCGCGGTCGCGCGACTGTCGTTTACGGGCACACGCCGACCCCGGAGCCGGAGTGGATCAACAACACGATCTGCCTGGATACGGGATGTGTTTTCGGTGGATCGCTGACCGCGCTGCGGTATCCGGAGCGCGAGCTGGTCCAGGTGCAGGCAGCGAAGGAGTACTACGCTCCGGCGAAACCGTTGCATGTGGCATCGGCCCCTTCGCGTGAACCCGATGTGTTGGAGCTGACCGACGTCACCGGGCGGCGTGTGATTGAGACGGCGTCGCACGGTCGGCTGAGTGTCCGTGCCGAGCAGGCGGGCGCGGCGCTGGAGGTGATGAGCCGGTTCGCGATCGATCCGCGGTTCCTGCTGTATCTGCCGCCGACGATGAGCCCGGTTACGACGTCTCCGCTGCCGGGTCTGCTCGAGCATCCGCTGCAGGCGTTCGAGACGTATCGCGGGCAGGGCGTCACCGAGCTGGTGTGCGAGGAGAAGCACATGGGCTCGCGGGCGGTCGTGCTGCTGACGCGGGATGACGATGTGGCCTTCAAGCGGTTCGGGCTGGCCGGCCGCGGCGCGATCCACACGCGCACCGGCCGCTCGTTCTTCGACCCTTCGCTGACCGACGAGCTGCTGGCCCGCCTGCGCGTGGTCGCTGCTTCAGCGGGCCTGTTCGAGGAGCTGGACACGTCGTGGCTGCTGCTGGACGCGGAGCTGCTGCCGTGGAGCGCGAAGGCCGAGGACCTGCTTCGGAACCAGTACGCCGCAGTCGGTGCCGCCGCCCGTACGTCGTTGCCCGCAGCAACCGCTGCGCTGTCGTCGGCGGTTGCCGCCGGTCTGGATGTTGGTGACCTGCTCGCCACGATGGAGCAGCGTGCTGTCAACGCGGCCCGGTTCACCGAGGCCTATCGGCGGTACTGCTGGCCGACCGCGGGGCTCGACGGCGTTCGGCTCGCCCCGTTCCAGGTGCTGGCCACGGAGGGAGCGACGTACCAGGAACGACCGCACGCCTGGCACCTGGGGATCGCGGACCGGATGGTTGCCGCAGGCCCCGAGGTGGTCACACCGACCCGTCGGCTGTTCGTTTCGGAGTCGACGTGGGATGAGGGTGTGGCGTGGTGGGAGGAG
>NZ_SMKA01000400.1 GCF_004348455.1 Kribbella albertanoniae | reverse complement strand
GATGAGGTCTCCCACCGGGTTAACCGGGTAAGGCCCCCAGTAGACCACTGGGTTGATAGGCCAGAAGTGGAAGCACCGCAAGGTGTGGAGCTGACTGGTACTAATAGGCCGAGGGCTTGTCACACACTTACCCTTCGTGGTGAGCGATGACGAAAGCCGCTGCGCTAGTAACGATGTTCGCGTTCACTGTACGGTTCCCAGAATATGAACAGGACCCCCAGCACCAACCCCAACCAAGCACCAACTGGGGTTGTGACTTGCAGGGTTGGTTGTTGATATTTTGATAGAGTTTCGGTGGTCATAGCGTCGGGGAAACACCCAGTCTCCATTCCGAACCTGGAAGTTAAGCCCTTCAGCGCCGATGGTACTGCGACCGGGAGGTCGTGGGAGAGTAGGACGCCGCCGGACATTCACACTGTTAAGGGCCACCCCACTAGGGGTGGCCCTTAACATATTTACAGGCATTTTCACGGGTGCGCACATCCTGCCGCCCGAACAGGCAACCCGCAGGCCAGCGCTAATTTCCAGCGATACGCTACCTCCGCCGGCACCCGGTCAGGAGGCACCTTGCGTACAGGCGTCATAGTCGCGGCAAGCCCCGGTGTGGAGAACCTCGCCGTACAGGCTGAAGAGCTGGGCTTGAGCAGCTTCTGGGTTTACGACACCCCCATGGTCCACGGCGATCCGTTCACAGCGCTGGCGTTGTGCGCGAAGGCCACCAGCCGCATCAAACTCGGCGTCGGTGTGACTTCACCGGCCTTACGGTCGATACCAGCGACCGCGAGTGCGTTCGCCAGCCTCAACGCGCTGGCACCAGGCCGAATCATCTGCGGCGTCGGCACCGGAAACTCGGCCCGCCGCACCCTGGGAATGCCGCCGACCAAAGCGGCCGAGCTCGAGACCTTCACCGCCTCACTGCAAGATCTGACCGCCGGCCACTCGATCAGCTACCGTGAGGGCGAGCAGGTCCGCGACGTCCAGTTCCTGCACGCCGATCCACAGCAGCACGCCACCGAGCCCATCGAATTCGTGGTCGCCGCGCAAGGCCTGAAGGCGGCCGCCATCGCCGGCCGTCGCGGCACCGGCCTCATGTCTTTCGCGATCCCGAACCCCGAGACCTGGCACGCATTCCGCGGTGCTCGGCAAGACGCGGCGCAAGCTGCGAGCATCCCCGTCGACGGCGCCTCTTATCTGATCACCTCGTTGCACACGCTCGGCCAGAGCGAGGACCCGTACGGCGACGCCGTACGGGACGCGACCGGCCACACCGTTCTCTCCTTCCTGGTCTTCGCCGCCGACAAACCCTCCTTCGCTGAGCTACTCGGCCCCGAAGAACGCGAGGCAGTACAGCGTTTCCTAGACCGGCGTGCCACCACCGGCACCGCCCCGGACCGCTATCGACGCCTCTACCCCAACTACCTAAACCGCATCGACCCGGCAGACAGGGACCTGGTCCTCCCGTCACTGGTCGACAAACTCGCCCTGGTCGGCACCCGAGACAGCCTCCGCCGCCGCCTCGCCCTCCTCGAGGCAGCCGGCGTCGACGAACTTGTCATCCAGCCGGTAGTCGACCCACCCCGAGAGCTCGCCGCCCTCGTCAAGCTCACCACCTGAACGAACTGCACGCGGCCCCAGCCGAATTACTGATGCTCCTGCAGGCGACGCCATTCTTGGGGCGTCATCCCGTACGCTCTGCGGAAGCGCCGGGCGAAGTGGCCGGGATCGAGGAAGCCCCACTGCGCGGCGACCGATGCGACGGATCGGTGCTGGCTTTCGAGTGACGCGAGTTGTCTGCGCGCACCGTCGAGGCGCTCGCCGATGAGCCATTGCTCGAGGCTGAGCTGGTGCTGGGCGAACAACTTGTACAGGTACCTCAGCGAGATGTTGTGTTCCGCGGCGATGCCGGCCGGACTGAGACTCGGATCAGCCACGTGCCGGCGGGCGTACCAAAGGATCCGAGTGAACAGCACGTCCGCCATCGTGGAGTGCCGCTGACCTTCGCCCTCAGCCGACAACAGCAGTGCACGGACGAGCTGCGTGGTGGCAGCTCCCAGCGCGTCGGCTGCAGGCGTGCCGTGGAGCGAGTCGCTGACAGTCGGCAGCATGGTGAGCTGGTGGAGGACCAATTCGTACAGCGGACTGCTCTGCAGTCGCCGGGCAGCTTGGCGGACCACCTCAACGCTCAGGCCGAGGTCGGCGTAGTCGATCTGGAAGGCCTGGGATGCCCCTTGCCCGCTCCAGGCGAAATCGTAGGGAGCGGTCAGGTCGACGAGCATCAGCTCACCGGTCTGGACGCGCTGGTCCGTGCCACCCTGGCTGAACAGTCCGGTTCCGATCACCTGTACGGCGAGCGCGAGTCGCTCGGGAGCCCCGATCCGGACGTGCTTCGGCGTACGGACCAGTCGGATGCCTGATCCCTCGTTGCGGAAGAGGTCCGGCGCACCGAGCCGCCAGAAGTCCATCCGGGCGTGGACATCGCCGTACCGGTCCTCATGTTCGACGCGCGAGGGCACACTGGCCGACATCATGGCCGCATAGAAGGCCTCGGCCCGGTCCTGCTTCGGCAGCGTGGCCGTCTCGAGCAACACAGCCATCCAACCGCCCCCGGTCCTGGATCTTCCGCCCCGGCACGGCGTGGAATCTGTGCACTGGTAGCCCAGAACCGTGCACGCACATCCTACTGCCGCCCGATCTCGGACAACTATGTTCTCGGGCATGGCACCTGACACCATCGTCTTCGTCCACGGCTTCTGGGTGACTCCCCGCAGCTGGGAGAACTGGATCAAGCACTACGAGCAGCGTGGCTTCACCGTGCTCGCTCCTGGCTACCCGGGGTTCGAGGTCGAGGTCGAGGCGCTCAACGCCGACCCGACGCCCATCCTGAAGGTCACCGTTCCGCAGATCATCGCCCACTTGGAAGCAGTGATCCGCGAACTGGAAACCCCGCCGATCATCATCGGGCACTCCGCCGGTGGCGCGTTCACGCAGATCCTGCTCGACCACGGCTTCGGTGCGGTCGGGGTCGCGATGAACTCCGCGCCGACCGAGGGCGTCCGCGTCGTACCGCTGTCGCAGGTGAAGTCGACCCTGCCGGTACTGAAGAGCCCTGCCAACCGGCACAAGGTGGTACCGCTGTCGTTCGAGGAGTGGAAGTACGCCTTCACCAACACCTTCACCGACGACGAATCTCGCGCTCTGTACGAGCGTTACGCCATCCCGGCGAACGGCGGCATCCTCTGGGGCAGCGTGCTGGCGAACTTCCAGCCCGGACATCAGGACACCTGGGTCGACTACCACAACGACCAGCGGGCGCCGCTGCTGTTCGTCTCCGGCTCCGAGGACCACATCATGCCGCCGGAGGTGCAGCGCTCCAATGCCAAGCACTACAAGTCGAACACCGTCACCGAGGTGAAGCTGTACGACGGCTACGCGCACATGCTCCCGGCCCAGGCGGGATGGGAACAGATCGCCGACGAGGTCCTCGACTGGGCCCTGAGCCACGCGGTGACCGACCCGATCGAAGGTTAGGGCTTGGCGGATCGGGCCTGCTGGCTCGCGTAGTACGCGACCTTGCGGGCTCGCATCACCTCGCCGAGTGGTCGATGCTCCACCAGCGCATTCCACGGATCGAACCGTGCCGCCTCGACGGTCTTGGCGAACTCCTCGTCCGGCTCCTGCTGCGGGACGGTGAGCCTGGCCACGGTCAGGTACGGCGACGTCCAGGTCGCGGAGGCATCCTCGATCGGCGTGCTCGCCTCGTCCTGGAAGAACTGGACCTGCAGTTCGTAGCCGAGCGGCGCGACCGCCAGTCGACGGAAGAGGTCAGCACCCCAGTCCTGCGGGGCCGCCGGATCCACCTGATCGGACGCAGCCGCGATCCGCACGCGAACGGCGTACGGGCCGAAGGCAACGGGTGCGGCGCTGAAGAAGTCCTGCGTGGCAAAGCCGGTGAACGGTGTCCGGATCGCCGTGACGACCTCACGCACCTTCGGCACCAACGACGGGGAGCCGATCAGCCGGCGGATCGCACCACCCGGCGTACTGCCAGTGGTGAGAACGACCCCACTGAAGTCCTCACTCGTCGCGGAGCTGAAGTGCTCATGGTTGATCAGTGCAAAGTCCTGACTCTTCGCCTCCCCACCGAGCGCTCCCTGCCCACTCACCCCCAGGATCTTGATCGAGAAGCCACGAACGTCCGGCGTCTTGTCCGCCGCCACGTTGAACCCGCCGTTGGAGACCCGCAGCCACGCCTCGAACGACCCCGGCCCGGCGAACAGCCCCTGGCGCGCGTACTCCGGCAGCCCGTCAAGCACGTCCACCCGCGCCCGCAACGCAGCTACCTGCCGCCGATGCAACGCGCGGCCGACCCCGTACTTCCCGGACTTGCGCACCTGCATCGCCACGAACCCATCCGCCTGCCGCCGGTGCCGCTCCTCCTCATCTGCCCCGACAACCTCGCGCCACCCAGTACTAGGCCCAACCTCTGTCATGCTCCCAACCTTCCACGCCGGTCCCCCCATCATGGGCCCCGGTCGCACCGACTCCGGGCAGGGGCGCAGAGGTGTCGCGGACCGCCCCCACTGACCAACCTCCCCAACACCCACACCGCCACGCTCAGCAGCCACTGCTTGGACGCCACCAGAACCACTTGATCAGTGGCGCAGGTCCGGGCTGGTTAGAGCAGTTTGTTGAGGGAGCGGTTGATGTAGTTCATGGTTTTGTCGAGGTCGGCGGCGAAGGCGGGGTTGATCTGGGCCATGCCGGCGAACCAGAGGCCGAAGGCAACGTCTCGGGTGGCGATGAAGTTGTCGAGGTGGGAGAGGTCGGGGAGCTCGCGGTGTTCGCCGTAGCCTTCGAGGAGGGCTGTGCGCAGGGCGGGGAACTCGTCGCGGTAGCGGTTGTCCCAGAGGGGGACGGCGATGTCGTAGAGCCAGTAGCCGAAGCCGCAATCGTCGAAGTCGATGATGTGGACGGCGTCGCCGTGGAAGAGCGCGTTCTCCAGGTGGAGGTCGGCGTGGATGAGGCCGAAGGTGTCGGAGGCCGTGCCGAGGTCCGCCATCGTGGTGCGCATCCGGCGGGCGATCTCGTCGAACTGGGCGCGCACCGGCGGCGGCAGGAGATCCCAGCAGTCGGCCGCGGACACCCCGCCGTACTCCATGGTGTTGCCGAAGAAGGTCTCCCAGTCCCAGCGCATGCGGACGAGCTTGGCGGGTGGGGTCCATGCTGCGGTGTGGCTGTGCAGACGAGCGAGTACGCCGCCGAGTCGCCGGAAGTGCACGGGGTGCGGATGATTCGCCTGCATGCGACCGTCTTGCCAGCCCAGGACTGAGCAGACCAGGTCATCGGCGACGGTTGTCCATTGGCCGGTGCGATTGCGGATCGGCGTTGGTACGTCGAGGTCGGTGTCCGCCTGCAGCGCGGCCAACCACTCCAGCTCCGAACCGACCGCATCCCGTGAGTCGACACCCGGTCCGTGCCGGTTCGGCCGGTGCACACGCAGCAGGTACCGCCCGCCGGGGGAGTCGACGCGAAATGTCGTGTTCTCGCCATGCGCGATGAACGTCAGCCGCGGCTCGTCAATCGCATAGTCCGCCAGCGCCCGCACCGCCGTACGGCGAATACGCGCCACCTGCGAACGCTTTGATTCGAGCTCAGCCATCCAAGGAGCGTAGCTCCGGCGATTCATTCGCAGCGAACGATTTGCCCCTTCAGGCAGTGGGCCTGGAGGTCCAGGGAGTGGGGTCGCGATCGACGTACCGCTCGAACTGAACCGGTACGCCGACCTCCTGGCCGAGCGCGGCAACCAGTTCCTCGTGGTTGGTGGCCGGGTCGGCCCAGAGCATCACGCCGACCCCGGAGAAATCCTTGCAGAGCCCAGCCGAGCAGACGACGTCATGATGGT
>NZ_SMKA01000003.1 GCF_004348455.1 Kribbella albertanoniae | reverse complement strand
ACATGGACGATGTGCTTGCCCTGGGCAAGCAGCTGACCGATGCCAAGGTGAACCGGTGGGCCTTCGGGGCGATGGTGCCCGAGGTGGCGCGCGCCTTCCGGGCGCCGGCGGGCTGGCACAAGGACTCTTCGCCGACCAGCTCGGGGTCCAGGGCCGAGGTGACTTCGTCGAGCAGGAGGAGCTGGGGGGAGTTGACCATGGCGCGGGCGATCGCGGCGCGCTGCTGCTGGCCGCCGGACAGTTCGTCGGGTTTGGCGGTGGCTTTGTCGGCGAGGCCTACGCGGTCCAGCATCTGGAGGGCGCGGGCGCGCGCAACGTCCCTGGCAACACCGTGGACGCGGATCGGGGCGAGGGTGATGTTGTCGAGCACGGTCAGGTGCGGGAACAGGTTGTAGGACTGGAAGACGAACCCGATCCCGGAGCGCACTTTGTCCGCGTTCACGCGAGGGTCGGTGATGTCGGCGCCCGCCAGCTCGATCACGCCGTCGTCGACGACCTCGAGCAGGTTGACGCATCGCAGCAGCGTGGACTTGCCGGATCCCGAGGCGCCGATCAGGACGACACACTCGCCTTCGTCCACCTGCAGGTCGAACGAGTCGAGTACCACGTTCGCGCCGTACGACTTGCGCACTCCGCGCAGCGACAGCAGGGTCATACCGGTCCACCTCCCCCGCCGTACCAGCCTTGGCGGCGGGCGACGTAGTCGGTCAGCCGGGTGAGCGGGATGGTCAGCGCGACGAACAGGAGCCCGGCGACGACGTACGGGGTGAAGTTGAAGTCGATGGCGGTCTCCAGCTGGGCGGCGCGGATCGCGTCGATCACGCCGAGGACTGCGATCAGGCCGGAGTCCTTCTGCAGGCTGACGAAGTCGTTCAGCAAGGGTGGGAGGACTCGGCGGACGGCTTGTGGGAGTACGACGAAGCGCAGCGTCTGCCGGTAGGTGAGGCCGAGCGAGCGTGCGGCAGCCCGCTGGGACGGGTGGACCGATTCGATGCCGGCGCGGAACACCTCGGCGACGTACGAGGAGTAGGTGAGGACGAGGGCGGCGCCGCCCCAGATCACTGCGTCGTTGGGGAGGCCGCGCAGTTGCAGGGCCGGTACGCCGAAGCCGAGCAGGAAGATGACCAGTAGCAACGGCAGGCCGCGGAAGACATCCGTGTACGCCGCAGCGAAGACGCGGAGCGGGAAGAAGATCGGTCCCCGCAAGGTCCGCAGGATCGCCAGCGTCATTCCGATGATGACGATCAGGACCGCGCAGATCAGCATCACGCGAATGTTCAGCCAGAGACCTTGGGCGACCGTCGGCAAGGCCTCCCAGGCCCGGTCGACGTTGAAGAACGTCTCCCGGACCCGCGGCCAGCCGGGCGTCGAACCGATGCCGACAGCAACAAGTACGAGGAGAACGATCGAGCTGCCCGCCGCGATCAGCGTGGACCGCCGCGCCTGCCGCCGACGGAACGCTGTCCGCTCCTGCTGCAGAGCGGACGGCTGCCAACTACTCACGAGAGTTCGGGAGCGCCTTCCTCGGTCAGGTACTGCTTCTGCAGCTTGGCCAGCGTCCCATCGGCCTTGAGCGCGTCGACGGCTTGAGAGACGCAGCCGGTCAGCTTCGAACCCTTCTCCAGCACGAACCCGAACTGCTCGGCGGACCCGGACGCCGGCAACTGGCCGACGATCTTGCCGTTGTCGAGCTGCGCCGCAGTCATGTAGAAGGCGGTCGGCAGGTCGACCACGATGCCGTCGAGCTGCTTGTTCTTCAGCGCCTGGACTGCCAGGTCGTTGGTGTCGAACGCGGCCACCTGCTGCTTCGGCTTGATCTCGTCCTTGGCGACCGTGTAACTGGTGGTCCCGACCTGGGCGCCGAGTTTGGCATCAGCGAGTTCGGCGACCGTCTTCGCATTCGCGATCTTGCTGCCCGCGGTGGTGATCACGGTCTGCCGGACGTCGTAGTACCCGGACGAGAAGTCGACTGCCTTGCGGCGCGCCTCCGAGATCGACACCTGGTTCACGTCGAAGTCGAACTTCTTCGGCCCCGGCGCGAACGCCGCGTTGAACTGCACGGTCTGCCACTTCACCTCGGCCTTGGTGAACCCGAGCTTCTCGGCCACCGCATAGGTGACCGCCGACTCGTACCCCTGCCCGTTGCTCGGGTCGTCCTTGCTGAACCACGGCTCGTACGCCGGTTTATCGGTCCCGACCGCCAGCGCGCCGGCCGTCTTCAGCGCCAGCTTGTCCTTGCCACAGGCATCGGCCCCGGTCGGAGCCGGCGTACCGGTCGTCTCGTCCTCCGGGGCACAAGCACCCAGCCCCACCATCAGCACAGCAGCAGCCGCCACCAACACCGCACGCGAAGTCATGCCGAGAAGCGTACGGCCAGTCCTCGGAGGCTGAGCACGATGCCCACGGAACAGCCCACGACGGCGGCTGCCAGCGACCAGTTGAGTACGCCGTCACCCGCGGCCGCACTGAATGCGGTGGTGAAGACCCCCAGCCCGATTCCGAAACCGACCGCCAACGCGGGCAGCGCCGCCCGCCCCGGCAGAATCGCCGCCACGACCAAGCCCGTGACCACCAGCAGGTCGGCCACCACGAACTCGATCGGATGATCCCCGATCACCAGTAACGCCGCTGTCGCCGCAGCGATCAGGCCGGCCCCCACCCTGAGAACGATCATGACCGTACCGTAGTCGATAGTGTTACTATCGATCAAGGGATCGGAGACTCTGTCGATGCGAATCAACGAGCTGGCCGAGCGGTCCGGGGTGTCGGCGGCCAGCATCAAGTACTACGTCCGCGAGGGCCTGCTGCCCGGCGGTGAACGCAGCGGCTACAACCAGGTCACGTACGGCGAATCGCACCTGCACCGGCTCCGGCTGATCCGCGTTCTCCTCGATCTCGGGCACCTTCCGATCGCCACGGTGAAGCACATCGTCGGTGCGGTCGAAGATCCGGCCCGATCGCTGCACAGCACGCTCGGCACCACCCGGCAGGCAGCTCCCGTCGCCTCGGTCCCCGAGGTCCTGGCCGCGGCCGCCGCGCTGGGCCACGCCGACCTCGCCGAGATGGTCGCCGACTACCGCGCTGCGGCCGATCGGCTGGCCCGCCTGGAGGTGGCGTGGCTGGACCGACCCGCGACCGACGACCGGGACGTCCTGGCCGAACGCGCCGTGGTGGGAACCATTCTCGGCGACGCGCTGTTGACCGCCATCCGCCGCGAAGCTCAGCGGACGGCATCGGCCAGCCGCTTCGGCACCACCTGACCACAGGCCAACTGCCGGTTGGTTCAGCGACGCCGGTACGCCGTGGGGCTGGTGCCGGTGTGGCGGCGGAAGCGGGTGGAGAAGTAGAGGGGGTCGGTGAAGCCGACTTCGGCGGCGACCGAGGCGATCGGGCGGGTGGTGAGTTCGAGGAGGCGGGCGGCAGCATCGATGCGGCGGCGTTCGACGAACTGTTGCGGGGTGACACCCAACTGCTCACGGAAGAGATGGGCGAAGCGGGAGACGGAGAGGCTGGCGGCGCGGGCGAGGTCGGGGAGGTCGAGGGGTGCTTTGAGGTCCTGGTCGATGAGCTCGATGACGCGCAGCAGGCGGTCGTCGATGCGAGCTGCGTTGGGGTTCTGGGTGTCGCACCAGAGGAGGGCTGCCTCGAGGGAGTTGACGCTGAGTTGTTCGGCCTGTGGCAGCGGGAAGAGCTGGTACCTGGCTGCGTCGCGGAGGTAGTCGGCGATCTTCTCGACGGCGGTGAGCTGGAGGCGCAGGATGCCGGGGGCAACCTCCGGCCAGTCGAGCAGTGGCAGCCACTCCGGCTTGGGGTGCAGGTGCGCGTACATGAAGTGCCACCGCTCCCCCACGGTCCCATAGTCGTGCAGCGTTCCGGGCCGCACGAGGATGACCGTGCCGCGCTCGGTGGTGATCCCGCTGAAGTGACCGGCGCCGTGCAGGGTCAGGACGAGCAGCCAGTCGGTGGTCCCGCGGCGGCGGAAGGTCGTGTACTCCGGCCCCTCGTCGAACTCGCCGGCCACCAGGCGGCGCACCTCGGGTGTCGGCGACTCAGCAGGATCTCGAAGGTTCACAGCTCGATAGGCTATCGCGTTCACCGCCTCCGCGACGGATCCTTGAGGCATGACAGTCGCCGAGATCTACGCCGCCGAAGGGATCGTTCAGGTCCCCCAACTTCTGGATCCCCTCGAGGTCGAGCGGGTCCGGACCGCCTTTATGGAGCAGGTCGAGACCGATCGGTCGATGGACTTCGACGACGGCCTCCCGGACGGCGATCCGCTGACCCGGTATCCGCGGTTCGTGCATCCCCATCGCCGGACCGACGTCGAGGCCGGCCGACTTGCGCGCGACCTGATGCTCGACAGTCGGATCCTCGATGTCGTGTCCGCGCTGATCGGGCCACCGCTGGGGGCGCAGTCGATGTTCTACTTCAAACCGCCCGGCGGCCGCGGGCAGGCCCTGCACCAGGACAACATGTTCCTGCGGGCCGATCCCGAGACCTGCCTGGCAGCCTGGATCGCGATCGACGACGTCGACGCGGAGAACGGCGGGCTGGCCGTGGTTCCCGGTTCGCACAAGACGGAGCTGGTCTGTCCGGAGCCCGCCGACCTGACCGAGTCGTTCACGAACGCCGAGGTGCCGATCCCGGACGGGCTGCACAAGATCCAGACCAGGATGAAGGCCGGTGACGTGCTGTTCTTCCACGGCAGTCTCGTGCACGGCTCCCGGCCCAACAGCAGTGCCGACCGTTTCCGCCGCTCGCTGATCTTCCACTACGTCCCCGAGGCCAGCACCGAGATCGCGTCCTTCTACAACCCACTCCTCCGCCCCGACCACCAGCCGACCACCTTGCCCGAAGCGATCGGTGGTGGACCGTGCGGCAACTACGGCGATCAGGAGCCGTAGATCGACACCGCGGCGAAACAACCGAGCCAGGTCAGGCCGAGCAGGCCGGCGGAGAAGCCGAGCAGCCGAAGCAACATGCCGCCGTACGACCGGTCCTCACGGACGTTGCGAAAGGACAGGCCCGGCCTGGGCTGGTTAACACCCGCGTACTGTCCCCAGTCTGCGGTGACGTGGCGCGGGATCGTGAGCCGGTCCAGGGCTTGCAGGCCGCGGGTCAACGAGTCCGTCAGCGGGCCGTCGTCGTACAGGGCGAGGACGGTGCCGTCGATGGCGAGACCGATCGGCCGGGCATCGAGGAGCGTCTGCATGTTCCGTGGATGCAGGGTCGCGGTCAGGTAGCGCGGGTCCTCGCCGATGACGTCGAAGCTCCGGTTGAACTCACCGCTCTCCAGCGTGATGTCGGAGCGGGTCAGCGAACCGGGCCGGACCTCCAGGGTCGGCAGCCGGACATCGAGGAGCCGGACGAACGCGCTCAACCGGTAGCGGTGCGCCACCAGCCAGTGCCACTTCACCCAGCGCACCTCGAAGGCGCCAGGCAAGCTCTTTGAGCTCCCGCGACGCGGCCTTCGGCCAGGTGTAGACGAGGAACACCGCAACACCGCACAACACCACCAGCATCGGTACCACGGCGAGCGTCGGAATGGCCCCGGAGTCGTACACGACCCAGAGCAGCCGGAGGATTGCCACCAGCACCGCCGCCAGCGCGATCCAGCGACCGACCGGCGCGGCACCGAGGCCGATCAAGACCAGGACCCAGGCCGCGGGCAGGACGAAGATCCCGACCACCACCATCATGTTCCGCCACTCCGGCCAGTCGGCGCCGACGAAGGCGTCCATGCCCATCAGGCCGCCGAACGTGACGATAAGGAGCAGGTGGGAGCCCACACCCGCCCAGTCCGCCGGCTCGAAGATCTTCTTCCACACCTGCCGGAGTCTGCCAGCTCCCCGGTGTCAGGTCCGTGCGCCGACTACGGCGATGCGGAGCTGGGAGAGACCAGGTTGTGTTCGTAGGCGACGGCGGTGGCGGCAGCACGGGAAGTGACGGACAGCTTGATGAAGATGCGCCGGACGTGGGCGCCGACGGTGTTGACCGACAGGTAGAGGTCCGCCGCGATCTGCCGGTTGGAGGCACCCTTGGCGAGACCGCGCAGGACCTCGAGCTCACGCTCGGTCAAGCCGAACGGCGTGCCGGCCCGCACACTCGGGCGACGCAGGCCCGAGCGCGCACGGAGCTCGGCAATCAGCTCCGACAGCGGGGCCGCGCCGAGCTGCTCAGCGAGCTGGTCGGCCTCGTCGAGCCGACGTGCTGCACCTGCCTTGCTACTCGAGGAGAGAGCCGATCTGACCGCCCCCAGGAGACTCCAGGCCTGTTCGTACGGGTTGCCGACAGTTGCCCATCCGGACGCGGCCGCGTCCCAGTCACCAAGCCGGTTGGTCCGCTCTGCCAGCACCGTCAGCCGGGGTCCAGGGTGCAACGAGGTTGGGGCGGGGACCCGGTCGAGCAGTTCGATCAGGGCGTTCCGCCGTACGTCGATCGCCGCCCGGTCGCGCGGTGCGCTCAGTCGTCGTGCCGTTTGCACTCGCAGGGCGGTCACCACGACCCGGTCGAGTGCCTGCGCCCGGCCATGCAGCTCGGCGGAGTGAGCGAGCACCCGATCGACGAGCAGGTCCGCGGCTTCGAGGTCGCCCTCGGCCAGGGCCAGTTCCATCGCCACCCGGTGTACGTCGTACAACCCCTGCTCGGCGTGCGGACTGCGCTGGGCGACATCGGTGATTTCAGCGACCAGCATCCGGGCCAACGGCAGCTCACCACGGGCGACCGCGACCACGGCGCGTTTCAGCGCCAGCGTCGCGTTGTAGAACGACGGCGCCCGGTCGGCGAGCGCATCGTCGAGCACCTCGACGGCCTCGTCCCAGCGGCCGAGCTCGGTCAGAGCCTCGGCCTCGACCGCGCTCATCATCGGCCCTTTGGACCGACGCAAACCATTGAGCTCTGCTGCCGCCGACCCTGCCTTGGCAACCAGCAGCCCCTCTTCCAGCGCGGCCGCGGCAGTCAGCACGGTCGACCAGACCTGATGAGCCGACACCAGTGCCACCGCGTCACCCGCTCGGTCGGCCGCGGCGACGGCACGTTCGCAATGGTCATTCGCCGCCTTGAGATCACCAGCCATCGCCCGCGGCCAGGCCAGCGACAGGTGCGCCCAGGCTGCCGATCCGTGATCGCCGAGCGCATCGGCCAACTGCAACGACTCAGCAGCGAGCGCCTCGATGTCTTCCAGCCGGTGCTCCGGCAATGCGATCACGGCGCCGAAGGCCAGCACCCGGCAGCGGACCGCGTCGTCCACACCCGGCGGCACCAACCTCAACGCCGCCTCGATCGCCTGCCGACCACCCAGGTCGGCGCGATTCTCGAGCCGCGCCAGCAGACCCAGCACGTCCGCGCGCACTACCGGGGACAGGTCGCGATCGTCCAGCAGCGACCTGGCCAGACCGAGACCGGTATCGTCGTCTCCGGCTTGCAGCGCAGCACGCACCGCACGGACAACGATTGCTGTCCGGTCTTCGCCGATCAGCCGGTTCGCTGCCGGCACGGCGTCCCACCACCGGAGCACCGCCTGCAGATGCGCCAGCTCCGCGTCGTACGCCGTCCGGGCCCTCGCCGTCGCCGATGCGCGCCAGGCTGCCGGCAGTGCCTCGTGCGGATCATCTGTTGCCGCCCAGTGCAAGGCGATCTCCAGCGAGCGGTCTCCCGCTGTCCAGCTGGGCATGACTGTCAGCGCCGTCGCGAATCTCCGATGCAGCCGGCGTCGTTCCAGCGGCGGCAGGTCGCTCAGCACAGCCTCCCGGAGCAACTCGTGGCGGACGGCGTACCGCGCGCCCTCGACGGCCAGATGCCCTCGATCGGTGAGGACCCGAAGCGCCACTGCCAGCTCCGGCGCGGACAGCTCGGCGGCCGCCGCGAGGACGTCGTCCTCCATCGGCGCCCCGGCCACGGCCGACACGTCCAGGACGTGTCGCGCTTGCTCAGGCAGCTGAGCTACCCGGTCGAGGAGCAGCGTCCGCAGATCGCCCGCGTCGGGGTCGATGGCTGTCCCGAGCGCGGCCACGAAGAAGGGGTTGCCACCGGCCCGCCGATGAATCTCGGCCGCCCGGGCCGGGTGGATCGGCAACCGCGCGAGCTCCGTCAACTGCTGACCCACCTCCGCCCTGGTCAACGGGCCGAGGCCGAGCGTCGACACGTCGGCCCGGCGCCCGAGCTCGCCGGCCAACTGCCGGACCGGGTGGCCGGCCGCCAGCTCGCCGGTCCGCAGCGTGCCGATCAGGAGCAGGGCAACGCCGCGAAGAGAACGTGCCAGCTGGACGAACAGGTCCCGGGTGGTCTCGTCGGACCAGTGCAGGTCCTCGACCACGACCACCGCGGAGCGCGAGCCGATCGCAGCCCGCAGCTCGTCCAGGAAACGCCGTACGACGGTTGCCCTGCTCTCCCCGTCGGTCACCGGGCGCGGCACGGTCCCCGGCGTGACCGCTCGCAGGTCGAGGAACGGCCGGTACGGCAGGCCGCCGCCGAGTTCAAGGCAGCTACCGATCAGGACCAGCGGATCGCCGGGCAGGTCCGCGACGACCGTCTCGACCAGCGTGGTCTTGCCGATCCCTGCCTCACCGGTGATCAGCACGGTCACCGTGCGCCCGTCCGCCGCGCGGGCATATGCGGCGCGCACAGCGTCCCGCTCGGGCTGGCGGCCGACGAGCAACGGACTCACCACCCTTCCCGGACACCGGATTCACGCATTCGTGGGACGCGGCCGACGCTACCCGCGGGAGAGTCTCAGGGCATGCGAAAAATCATCGAATCAACCTTTGTGACACTGGACGGCGTCGTGTCCACACCGGAGCGCTGGAGTGCCCCGTACTGGGACGACGAGCACAGCGCGTACGCCGCGGCGCTGCTGCGCGACGCCGATGCGCTGCTGCTCGGGCGGGCGACGTACGAGCAGTTCGCCGGCTCCTGGCCCAAGCGCTCCGGCGACTGGTACACCGACACCATGAACGCGTTGCCGAAGCACGTCGCCTCCGGAACGCTGACCGAGACGACCTGGAACGCCGAGGTCCTGCCGGGTGACACGATCACCGCGGTGAAGGCACTGAAGGACCAGGACGGCGGGCACCTGCTCAAGTTCGGCACCGGCTCGTTCTCCCGGAGCCTGCTCGAGAACGGCCTGGTCGACGAGTACCACTTCTGGATCTTCCCGGTCGTCGCCGGCCGGGGAGCCCGGTTACTCGAAGGCCTCGCGCAGACCCAGTTGGTGCTGGTCGAAGCGACCACCTTCAAGTCCGGGATCGTCGTCCACAAGGCCGTCCCGCAACAGCATTCCTAGTCTGCGACGACGGTGAGCAGAGTGTGCATGCCCTGCGCGGCTTGCATCCGGCCGTTGCTCAGGTCAACCATCCAGGTCGTCAGCACGTAGCTGCCCGGCGCGAGATTTGGTGTCAGGACCTGCGCGAGCCCGGCGGACAGCACCGGCGCACCTTGGGGCAGGCCGATGAGGGGCGAGTCCGACGGCCACCCGCCCGCCTCGATCGTCTCGAAGGTGCGCTGTACGTCGGCGCGCGTGGTCCCCGGTTTGACCGGCACGAAGATCGCCTCGGCCAACTGGTTCGTCCGGTTGGTGATCAGGACCGTCTGACCGGACCTGAGGACGGTCGGCCCGGCGTACCGAGGGCCGTCCGCGGTGTCGACCATCGCCAGCGCGGTACAGGCGGTGCGAGGAGCAGTGCCGCTTGGGCGTCCGCGCACAGTCAGCTCGTGGACGTCGATCGGGTTGCTCCGGTCCACGCGCAGATAGTCGACCAGCAAGTACGTTCCGGGGGCGAGTGGCCGCTGGAAGGTCACGGCTCGGCCCGGTGCGGCGACTGCTCCACCGAGTAGCAACGCCGACGCCTCGACCTGCCGGCCGCCCGCTGCTGCCGCCGTACCGTGTTCGGTGAGGGCGGTCCGCAGGCCGGCCAGGAGTTGGTCGAGCGTGTGACCGGGTCTCAGCTGGAACAGGCCGAGCCGGATACCACGGTCGTTGGTTGTGCTGACGCTGACGGTCGTCCAGCCGGGTCTCGTTTCCGTGGGCGCACTGAATCCGTCGGCGGTCCCGACGACGTGCACGCCATCAGTGCTGACCGGCGCAGCAGCGGCCGGCGTCACTCCACCGGCGACGGCCAGCAGTACAGCGACGGCGAGCGGAAGTCTGAGCTTCATGGGCTTCTCCGAAGTGGTGGGGACTGACAACGCCAGGTTGTCGTCCCGACCACCCCGCAGACATCGGGGCCGAACCCTCCCGAACCCCGAGGCCGACCCGCTCCTCGCCCTGACCGGTGTCAGGTCGTAGTGCGCTGCGGGCGGGGGCCGGGGCGTGGTTCGGCAGTCGGCAGGTGCCGGTACGCGCCACCACTGGTCCAGTTCGCGCCGGGTGTGGTGGGCCGGCGGTCGGTGAGCCAGGGTTTGTTCTTCGGTGCCGGCATCGTTGTCCCCCAAGTCGTTCGTCAACTGCTACGACTTGGGGGGTCCGGACCGGCCGATCAGGTTGCCGGCTTATGCGGAATCGCGACTAGGCATAGTCGCGGAAGCCACGGGCGGTCTTGCGACCGAGGTAGCCGGCCGTGACCAGGTGCTCCAGCAGCGGGGCCGGCGCGAAGCCGGGCTCACGGAACTCCAGGTAGAGAGTGCGCTGGATGGCCAGCGAGACGTCTAGGCCGACGACGTCGAGCAGGGCGAACGGTCCCATCGGGAGGCGGCAGCCGAGCTTCATCGCGGCGTCGATCTCGTCGACTCCGGCGTAGTGCGCCTCGAGCATCCGGACCGCGTCGTTCAGGTACGGGAACAGCAGCGCGTTCACGATGAAGCCGGCCCGGTCGCCGCAGCGGACCGGGTGCTTGCCTGCGGCAACGGCCAGGGCGGCGACGGTGTCGGCGACGTCCGGGGCGGTGCTGACCGTGCTGACGACCTCGACCAGCTTCATCACCGGCGCCGGGTTGAAGAAGTGCAGCCCGACCACGGCGGACGGCCGCTTGGTCGCCATCGCCAGGTCGATCACCGGCAGGGACGACGTCGTGGTGGCCAGGATCGCGGACGGCTTGCAGATCTCGTCGAAGGTCTCGAACAGGGCCTGCTTGACGCTCAGTTCCTCGACCACGGCCTCGATCACCAGATCGGCGCTGGCCAGGTCGTCGAGCCGCGCGGTTCCTGTGATCCGGCGCAGGGCGGCGTCCCGCTCCTCGGAGGAGAGCTTGCCGCGCTGGACTCCCTTCTCCAGCGAGCGCTCCAGGCCCGCCCGGACCTTGTCCACCTTCTCGGTACCGCGAGCGACGTACAGGACGTCGTAGCCGGCCTTGGCGCAGACCTCGATGATGCCGACTGCCATGGTGCCGGAGCCGACGACACCGACCTGCTTGATCGGCCGGATCACGGCATCGGCGCCGTTCGGCTTGGGCGTCTGCTCGTCGTCGACGACGACCGGCGAGTCCGGGGCCTCGTACGTGTAGAAGCCGCGGCCGGTCTTGCGGCCGAGCAGGCCGGCGGTGACCATCTGCTTGAGGATCGGGGCCGGTGCGTGCAGCCGGTTGCGGCCCTGCTTGTACATCGTGTCGAGAATCTCGTATGCCGTGTCCAGACCGATCAGGTCGAGCAGCGCCAGCGGACCCATCGGGTAGCCGCAGCCGAGTCGCATCGCGGCGTCGACATCCTCGCGGGTCGCGTACCGCGACTCGACCATCGAGACGGCGTGGTTCAGGTAGCCGAACAGCAGCGCGTTGGCGATGAAGCCGGCCCGGTCGGCCGCGACCACCGGGACCTTGTCGAGGCGGCGGGCCAGCGCCTGCACGTCCTCGACCACGTCCGGTTCGGTGACGACGGTCTTGATGACCTCGACGAACTCCTGGACCGGCGCCGGGTTGAAGAAGTGCATGCCGACCACGCGGCGCGGGCGCTGGGTGGCGACCGAGATCTCGGTGACCGACAACGACGAGGTGTTGGTGGCCAGGATCGCGTCGTCGCGGACGACCTTGTCCAGCGCGGAGAAGATCTCCCGCTTCAGCTCGAGCCGCTCGATGACGGCCTCGATCACCAGGTCGCAGTCCGCGAGCGCCTCCAGCGAGGTGGCGAAGGTAACCCGGTCGAACAGCGCCTGCTGGTCCTCGACGGACAGCTTGCCGCGCTTCACCGCCCGGTCGGTCGAATGCTGGATGTGACCGCGGCCGCGCTCGACCGCCGCGTCGTCACGCTCCACCCCGACCACGGTCAGGCCGTTGCGCGCGAACACCTCCGCGATACCGGCACCCATCGTGCCGAGACCGACCACTCCGACGACCTGCAGTTCCCGAGCCATGCTGGCACTATGCCAGTCCGCGACTGGTCAGCCCATGAGCTGAGTCACCCGCGAGGTCAACCTCACACCTCGTCGAACCCCGGCGGAGCCTGCAGCCACTCCGTCACGAGCGCCTCCGCAGCCGATACAGCAGGATCCGGTACGGCGGCCAGCGCGGCACCGATCGGTTTCGGCTTCAGCTCCCCGTAGCGGTGCGGCGGTAGCCACAGCGCGCGGTAGCTCCCTGCCTCCGAATCCGCCGGACTGTCCATCTCCGGACCGTTCCCTGTGCCGAACTCGCCACCGATCGCCTCGGCAAGGAAGTAGTGCTGGGTGCTGTCCCGAAAGTTCACCACCGCGACCGCCCCATGGATCCGCACATGCAGACCGAGCTCCTCATAAGTCTCCCGCCGAGCTGCCTCGGCCAACGTCTCACCAGGATCCACCTGCCCACCGGGCAGAACGTAGTAGGTCAGACCGTCCCGGATCCGCTCGATCACCGCAATGCCGTCGGCCCCGAAGAGCAGCACCCCAGCACGAATCATGCGCGGATCACCGAGGACGGGATGGCTGCGGTGATCATCGGTGGAGCTGAGAACATCGGGGCGGCGGACGTCATGAGCGAGTTGCCAGGACCTGGAACCAGCCGGCTGCGCGGTCCGGGAGACGGGGTGCATTGTCGCCAGGTGGCTCGCTGCGAATGAACTTGCGGACTGTCCAGCCGGTCTCGGTCAGCAGGTCGCGGAGCGGGTCCTCCTGCCAGAGGACGAAGTGTCGTGGGAGGTCGAGGTACCGGTTCGACCACTCCTCGCCCGAGCCCGCTTTCGTGCTGAACGCGAGAACCGGCGCTGCGTGCACCGCCTTGCGGAGGACGGTGGTCAGCTGGGACCGGTCGAAATGGAGGAACACCGCGTCGGCGAAGACTGCGGCGTACGGGCCGCCGAAGTCGTCGGTGAGAGCGTTCAGAGGGTCGGCGGTGTGGCCGTCGGCTCGCATCATCTGCAGGAACGCGTCGGTCGCGTCGGTCCGGCGGACTGCGAAGCCGCGGCGTTCGAGTTCGTTCGCGTCTCGCCCGGTGCCGCTGCCCAACTCCAGTACGCGGGCGCCGGGCGGGACCGCATCGGCGAGGAGGGTGATGAGGTCGTGGTTGGCTTCGGTCGGGATCGACGCGCGGAACTTCTCCGCGGCCTGCTCGTACGTCGCGAGCGTGCGCTCGTTTTCCGTCGGGACCCGGGTCCAGCCGTCGCCGGTGTGCTCCACGATCGCGGGCAGTTTCAGCCCGAGGTCGAGGCCGAGGACGACCACGGTCTCGCCGCGATGCAGGTCGGCGATCGACTGCAGTTCCGCGTCAGGTCGCCGTACCAGGTCTGGCAGGACGGTGAGCTGGACGCCGAGCTGCTCGGCCAGCCGTGAACCGGCGGCAGCGTCGAACGTCGCCGCATAGACCTGTGCGATCCGCTCACCGACCGCCGCCTCCTGGACGTCGCCAGGCAGCAGCAGGATCCGCGCCGGGCACATCAGGTTCATGCGAACCACCTTTGCATGGACGTCCGACTGCGGTCGATGTGCTGTAGCGTCACGACCGTGCGCTTGGTGATTGCAACGTGTTCCGTGGACTACTCCGGCCGTCTGACCGCTCATCTGCCGATGGCGCCGCGGTTGCTGATGGTGAAGGCGGACGGCTCTGTGCTGATCCACGCCGACGGCGGCTCGTACAAACCGCTCAACTGGATGTCGCCGCCGTGCAAGCTGGTGGTGGACGAGGACGTCTGGAGCGTCACGAACAAGGCCGGTGAGGAGCTGCGGATCACCATCAAGGAGGTCCACAGCGACACGGCGTACGAGCTCGGCACCGATCCCGGTCTGATCAAGGACGGCGTCGAGGCGCATCTGCAGGAGCTGCTGGCCGAGCATGTGCACACGTTCGGCGAGGGATTCACGCTGGTACGGCGGGAGTATCCGACCGCGATCGGGCCGGTCGACCTGTTGTGTCGTGATGCCGACGGGAAGCATGTCGCGGTCGAGATCAAGCGCCGCGGCGAGATCGATGGTGTCGAGCAGCTGACCCGGTACGTCGAATTGCTGAACCGCGACCCGCTCCTGGCCCCCGTGCGCGGTATCTTCGCCGCTCAGCTGATCAAACCGCAGGCCCAGTTCCTCGCCACCGACCGCGGTCTCGAGTGCGTGACGGTCGACTACGACCTGCTCCGCGGCATGGAATCCGACGTACTGCGCCTCTTCTGACCCAGGAGCCCCGATGGTGGAACCGCCCGGCTACGAAGAGCCCCCCGGCATCCTCGAATGGCTGCTGTGGATCGGCTTCTGGGCGCTACCGCTGCTGGTACTGGTAGCCCTCGGGGTGCTGCTGGTCTTCGTCGTGATCCGGTCCCGGCGCCGGCGCCCGCCGTACCAGAACCAGCCTCCGAGTCAGCCGCCGTACCAGTCCTGAGGTTGATTTGTCAGGGATTTTGCCCGATTTCGGGCAGATCCTTTGTGTTGGACCCGGAAAAGCTGCAGAGTTGTCCGGTGATCAGTGAGGCGGCGGCAGCGCCGGTGGACGAGCTGGCCGAGCAGGTCAGCCGGACGACCGGGCTGTCCGCGGACGACGCGCGACGAGTGGTCGCGGATGTGCTGGCGTACTTCACGGAGACCGCCGAGGAGTACGTCCGGCGCCGGCATCGTGAGTTGCAGACCTACGGCGCGCGCAACGACGAGATTTTCGCGCGTGTGGGTTCCGAGCTCCGGCACTGGCCGGTGCGCTCGCCCGAACTGTCCGCGCGTCAGCTCCGACGGATCGTCTACGGCTGACGGCTGCTACCCAAGACCTACGAAAGGCACCAACACATGTGCGGAATCGTCGGGTACGTCGGCACCAAGCCGGCCACGCCCATCCTGGTGGACGGCCTGGCCCGGCTGGAGTACCGCGGGTACGACTCGGCAGGTGTCGCCGTACTCGGCACCAGCGAGCTCAAGGTGCACAAGGACGCCGGACGGGTCCGTGAGCTGGAGGCCTCGCTGCCGAAGCGGTTCGGCGGCAAGCTCGGCATCGGCCACACCCGCTGGGCGACCCACGGCGGCCCGAGCAAGGACAACGCGCACCCGCACGCCAGCGGCAACGAGCGGATCGCGGTCGTCCACAACGGCATCTTCGACAACGCGGGCGCCCTGCGCCGCCAGCTCGAGGAGGCCGGTGTCAAGCTGCGCTCCGAGACCGACACCGAGGTTCTCGCGCACCTGATCGAGCAGTCCGACGGCACCACCCTCGAGGAGAAGGTGATGGCCGCGCTGCGCCGGATCGAGGGCACCTACGGCATCGCCGTGATCGACCTGGACTTCCCGGACCGGATCGTGGTCGCCCGCAACGGCAGCCCGCTGATCCTCGGCATCGGTGACGGCGAGATGCACATCGCCTCCGACGCCGCCGCGCTGATCCGCTACACCCGTCAGGTCGTCTACTTGGACGACGGCGAGATGGCGACCGTCAAGGCCGACGGCTACCGCACCTTCACCCAGGACGCGGCGCCGACCACGAAGACCGCGAAGACGGTCGACTGGGAGGCCGACGAGTACGAGCGCGGTCTGCACGAGCACTTCATGATGAAGGAGATCCACGAGCAGCCGGACGCGGTCGGCCGGGCGCTGCGTGGCCGTCTCGACGAGCGCTTCCACACCGTCCACCTGGGCGGCCTGAACATGGACGCCCGCGAGGCCCGCGAGATTAAGCGGGTCAAGATCCTCGGCTGTGGTTCGGCGTACTACGCCGGTCAGATGGGCGCGCAGTTCATCGAGGAGGTCGCCCGCATCCCCGCCGATGCCGAGCCGGCGTCCGAGTTCCGCTACCGCAACCCGGTGGTCGAGCGCGACACGCTGTACATCGCGGTCAGCCAGTCCGGCGAGACCCTGGACACCCTGGTCGCCGTACAGGAGCTGAAGCGCAAGGGCGGCCGGGTGATCGGCCTGGTGAACGCGGTCGGTTCCAGCATCGCCCGCGCCGTCGACGGCGGTGTCTACCTGCACGCCGGTCCGGAGGTCTCGGTCGCCTCGACCAAGGCGCTGACCAACATGGCTGTCGCGTTCGCGATGCTCGGCATCCACCTCGGCCGGATCCGCGACGTCTCCCCCGCCGACGGCCGCCGGCTGATCGAAGGGCTGAAGAAGCTCCCCGAGCACATCCAGTCGATCGTCGACCAGGAGGAGGAGCTGGCCAAGATCGCCGGCCGGCTCGCCCAGCACGAGAGCCTGTTCTTCGTCGGCCGCACCCGCGGCTACCCGGTCGCCCGCGAGGGCGCGCAGAAGCTCAAGGAGATCTCCTACCGGCACGCCGAGGCGTACCAGACCTCCGAGCTGAAGCACGGCCCGCTCGCGCTGATCTCGCCGGACGTCCCGAGTGTCGCGATCGTCCCGCAGGACGAGCTGCTCGACCGCAACATCGGCGCCCTGCACGAGATCGCCGCCCGCTCGGGCCCCCTGTACGTCGTCACCCACCCGGGCGTCGACGTCCCGGACGGCGTCGCCGCGAAGATCGTGGTCCCGAAGAACGAGCCCGAGCTGGACCCGATCCTGCTCACGATCCCGCTCCAGATCCTCGCGTACTACGCCGCCGTCGCCCTCGGCCACGACGTCGACAAGCCCCGCAACCTGGCCAAGTCCGTCACGGTCGAGTAGTAGTCCCGGACCGCAACCCTGCCCTTCCGGGCAACCAGGGGCAGGGTTGCCACACCTAGCATTGAGCGGTGGGGGCAGAGGGAGCAGTCGGGGAGGCGGCCGAGCGGACGCGGGCATCGGCACCGCGGACGGTCGCCGACGCGTCGACGGCGACCTCCACCGAGTCCAAGGCTCAGGCCCTGCAGGCGAAGGCAGGCAACAGCGCCTTCAACGGGGTCGGGCCCTGGTTGCGTGAGAACGCCAAGCCCGCGCTCGATGCGCTGAACGAGTCGCCACCTGACTTCGAGACCGCGCTGCTCACGCTGAACAGGTTCTCGACCGAGGACATCGTCGCCGTGTTCCGCGGCGCGGGCGGACCGAAACGCGTTGCCCTCGGCAAGTATCTCGAGGCGGGGAACCTACCGGCCGTCGACGTACCGCGGTTCGTGCTCGCCTGGAAGATGGCCACCGGCCCCGGCGCGGCCGCCGCCCGCGGGAACCGCCTGCACGACATGATCCGCGGCGGCCACCTGCAGGACGCCTACGAGCTCCTCAATCCCTTGTCCGCCGCCGATCAGGAGAAGGCGCTGGCGATGCTCGACCCCGCTCACTGGGACGAGCTGGCCAACGGACTCGAGAAGGCGGCGGGTGTCGACGTACCGTGGCTCGCCACCTTGCTGGCCGGTGTTCGGGGCGCGCCGGTCACCTCCACGATGACCGCCCTGGGCTGGCTGAACGGACAGGAGGCTGCGGCCGGCGCTGCGTGGGCGGCCGGGCAGCCCGATGACCGGCTGTCGTTCATGCTCCGGCCGCGGACACTCAAAGCCGCGGGCCAGGTCGGCGCCGAGCGAATCCGCGCGATGCTGATTGCCGGTCAGGTACGGCGAATTGGTGACGAGGTCGACCCGGTCCAAGCCGCGAAGGTGGAGGCCGCCCTGGCCACCCTCCCCGCCGACCAGCGCAACGCGATCCGCACCTACCTCGGCATTCCCGTCCCGACCATCGCCGAAGCCAGCGCGGAGACCTCGACCCGCGCGTTCACGAAGGAGAAGGAGTACAAGGCCCCGTCGGACAACACCGAACAGAGCTGCCAGAACCTGTTCGGTCAGTCGTACGCCGAACTCCTGGCCAGCATGCAGGAGGTGAGCGCCTTCGGCGTCAAAGCGACTGTTCATCCGCAACTGGCGGCTGCCCTGCTGCGCGCCGACGCGATCGCCCGGCAGAAGATCGCCGCGACCGAAGGCCGCCCGGTGGAGGCGTCGGACTGGCGCATCAGCGATATGCAAGGGCTGCAGTTCGGATCGCACGGCTTCCACACGTTCGGCCTCGCCGTGGACCTCAACTACAAGACCATGCCCTACCTGATGAACGAGGGCGCGTACGACACGATCCCCCGAGAGGGGCCGCTGGACGTCAAACTCCGGCGGATCTACCGGCGGATCGCCTGGCTGATGCTCGGCCGGGAGTCGGTGATCCCCGGGGTGATCCCGAAGGGCGGCGGCACCCGGTCGTACCCCGCGCTGGCGGCGGAATCGCAGGCGATGCAGGCCTATTTCGCGCTCCGCGGGAATCCGGCCGGCCTGAAGTCGAAACTCGAGGAACGCGACGAGGCCGCCGTGAAGATCATCTTCGACGGTGCGCCGGCCGGCGACCGCGCCACGGTGCTGCCCGGACTCCTCGACACCGACCACGACCAACTATCGGCGGCCCCCGAGGTCAACCCGGCCCTCCCGGCGACGGCGCGGCCGATGGATTCGCCGTTCGACCCGAAGAAGGGCCACACGGATCCGAGCGGCGGCTTCATGACTATTCGTCAGGAGATCCACGACGCCCTGAAGGAGGCCGACCCGGCGATCCGCTGGGGCGGTACCGACTTCGGCGAGGAGAGCGGCGACCTGATGCACTTCGACCTCGGCAAGGGCATCTCCTACGACAAGAAATCCAAGACTTACTCGCGAAAGAAGAGTTAGCAGTCGTCATACAAGATCAGCACTTGTATGATGACTGCCATGGCCGATCAGATTCGTCATGTCCGGTTGTCGTCGGTGGTGCTGCCGTTGGAGCAGGCGATCAGCGATGCGAAGGTGTTGACCGGGCGGCAGCGGCCGATGACGGAGATCGTGTTGCTGTTCGCGGAGATCAGTACGGCGCAGGAGCAGCACGGGATCGGGTTTTCGTACTCCAAGCGGGCCGGTGGGCCGGCGCAGTACGCGCATGCTCGGGAGATCGCGGGCGACCTGATCGGCGAGGATCCGTCGGACATCGCCAAGGTGTATGACAAGTTGCTCTGGGCGGGTGCGTCGGTCGGGCGGTCCGGTGTTGCGACGCAGGCGATCGCCGCGATCGATATCGCGCTGTGGGATCTGAAGGCCAAGCGAGCCGGATTGCCGCTGGCCAAGCTGCTCGGCGCGCATCGGGACTCGGTCCGGGCGTACAACACGTCCGGCGGATTCCTGCATGCGCCGATCGAGGAGGTGAAGGAGCGCGCCAAGCGGTCGCTGGCGGACGGCATCGGCGGCATCAAGATCAAGGTCGGCCAGCCGGATTCTCGCGCCGACCTCGATCGGGTACAGGCGGTCCGTGAGCACATCGGCGACGCCGTACCGCTGATGGTTGACGCCAACCAGCAGTGGGATCGGCCGACGGCGCTGCGGGTCGGGCGGAGTCTGGAGCAGTTCGATCTGGTCTGGATCGAGGAGCCGCTCGACGCCTACGACGCGGAGGGGCATGCGCAACTGGCAGCCGCGCTCGATACCCCGATCGCGACCGGCGAGATGTTGTCGAGTGTCGGTGAGCACGTGCGGCTGATCGAGGCCCGCGCTGCCGACATCATTCAGCCGGACGCGCCGCGGATCGGTGGCATCACGCCGTTCCTCAAGCTGGCGACGCTGGCGGATCATGCCGGTCTGCAACTCGCACCGCACTTCGCGATGGAGATCCACCTGCATCTCGCGGCCGCGTATCCGCGGGAGCCGTGGGTCGAGCACTTCGAGTGGCTGAATCCCTTGTTCAACGAGCGTTTGGAGACCGTCGACGGCCGGATGCTGGTCCCGGATCGGCCGGGTCTCGGCTTCACCACGAGCGAGCAGTGCGCGGCCTGGACGGTCGACGCGTGTGAGTTCGGCAGCAAATGACCGTACGGCGCAGTCTCGCGTACGACGTCGTCGCGGAACTGAAGCGGCGGATCCTGGCCGGTGAGCTCGCGCCCGGTGCGAAGCTGCCGGCGGAGAACGGTCTGGTCGAGGAGTTCGGGGTCAGCCGGACCGTCATCCGCGAGGCGGTCTCACGGCTCCAAGCGGCCGGTCTGGTGGAGACGTTCCAGGGGCGCGGGTCCTTCGTGCTGGAGGTCCCGGGGCCGGTCGAGCTCAAGGAGGTCCGCACTCATCAGGACGTGCTCGAGCTGATGGACTTCCGCACCGGAGTCGAGAGCGAGGCGGCCGCTCTCGCCGCCGCTCGCCGTACCGAGGTTCAGCTGCTCGGAATTGAGCGGGCGCTGGACGGATTCCGGCGGGTCGGCGACGATCCCGGGCGATCGGTCGAGGCGGACTTCGCATTCCACCTCGCCGTGGCGCTTGCCTCCGGCAACCGTTTCTACGGCGAGGCGATCCGGGAGCTCGGCCCGATGATGATCCTGCTGCCGCGGACCCGGCTCGATCCGGCGTACGAGATGTCCGACCCGGACCACCTCACTCGGGTGATCCACGAGCACGAGAACATCCACACCGCGATCGTGCACGGCGACGCCGACGCGGCCCGCGCCGCGATGCGGGTGCACCTGACCAGCACCCGGCACCGCCTTACCAGCGACTCCCGTTCGGACTGAAGTCCGGCTCGATCGTCCGCCGGTACGCCGTGTCGTCGCGGCGCCGAATCCCGCAAGCCAAGTATTGCTCGTGGAGCCGGCCGAGTGCGTCGGTGTCGAGTTCGATCCCGAGCCCGGGACCGGTCGGCACCCGGACACTTCCGTCCGCGAACTCCAGCACACCGGGCTTGATCAGGTCCTCGGTCTTCCATGGGTAGTGCGTGTCGCACGCGTAGGTGAGGTTGGGCGTCGCGGCCGCCAACTGCGTCATCGCGGCCAGGCTGATCCCGAGGTGCGAGTTGGAGTGCATCGACAACCCCATCCCGAAGGTGTCGCAGATCCCGGCCAGCAGCTGCGAGCGTCGCAGTCCACCCCAGTAGTGATGGTCGGACAGCACGACCTGCACTGCGTCGGCCAGGACCGACGGCTTCAGGTGGGCGAATGCGATCACGCACATGTTGGTCGCCAGCGGGATCTCGGTCTGCGCGGCGACCGCGGCCATGCCCTCGATCCCCGGCGTCGGATCTTCGAGGTACTCGATGACTCCGGTCAACTGTTGAGCAACCTTGATCGAGGTGTCGACTGTCCAGGCGCAGTTCGGATCGATCCGCAGCTTGTGCTCGGGGAAGGCCGCGGCCAATGCATGGACCGCCTCGATCTCTTGATCGGGTGGAAACACTCCACCCTTCAACTTGATCGCTGTGAATCCATAGTGATCAATCATTGACCGGGCTTGATCAACGATTCCAGCTGGATCAAGAGCAGCGCCCCACGAGTCCTCAGCGGCGCCCGGATGTCCAGCCCACTTGTAGAACAGATAGGCGCTGAACGGCACCGCATCCCGCACCGCACCACCGAGCAGGTCCGTAACCGGCCGCCCGAGTTCCTTACCCTGCAGATCCAGCAGGGCAACCTCGAACGGTGACAGTACGACGTCGACCGGGTCCTGCAGATTGAGCATCCCGCCGACCTCGGCACCACGCTCAGCCCTCAGTACGTCGGCCACCCGGCTCCGCAGGCCGTGCAGATCGAACGTGTCCAAACCGGGCAGCGCGGCCGCGACTGCGGTGAGCCGGGCCAGCAGGGTCTCGTCGCAGTACGTCTCGCCGAGTCCGTGGTTGCCGTCATCGGTCCAGACCTGCACGATCGTCCGCAGCGCGAACGGCTGATGGACGCCGGAGACGTTCAGCAGCGGCGGATCCGCGAACGCGACCGGGGTCAGTTCGATCCGGGAAATCCTGCTCACACGAGCTCCTCATCTCTGGACTCCACAGAACGGCGCCGCATCGCCCAGCGGATGGCCGGTAGCGCCAGCACAGCGATCAGTACAACCAGGACTGTGCCCGAGATCGGCCGGGTGAAGAATCCGGCCGGGTTGCCGCCGAAGATCAGCAGCGACTGCCGGACGGCGGTCTCCATCACGCTGCCGAGCACGAACGCCAGCACCAGCGGCCCGGGTTCGAACCCGAACTTCTTCATCAGGTAGCCGAGCACCCCGAAGACGATCACCAGGAAGATGTCGAAGACCTGGTTGTTCACCGTGTAGACACCGAGCAGCGTGATCAGGACGGTGATCGGCGCGAGGATCGCCGGCCGGACCCGGAGGATCTTCACGAACAACCCGACCATCGGGATGCTCATGATCAGCAGCAGGATGTTGCCGATGTACATCGAGTTCACCACGCCCCAGAACAGATCCGGGTGCTCCGATACCAGCTGCGGACCGGGCGGAATGCCCTGGATCAGCAGCGCACCGAACATCAACGCCATCGTCGCGTTGGCCGGGATGCCCAGCGTCAGCAGCGGGATGAACGATGAGGTGGCGGCCGCGTTGTTCGCCGTCTCCGGCGCCGCGACACCTTCGATCGCGCCCTTCCCGAAGCGCTCCGGGTGCTTGGCCCGGCGCTTCTCGACCGCATACGCGACCAGCGAGGACAGCGTCGCGCCACCGCCCGGCAGCACGCCGAGAACGAACCCGATCACCGACCCGCGACCGATCGCACCGGACGACTGGCGAAGGTCGGCGCGGGACGGCCAGACATTGGTGATCTTGGCGGGCGCCGGCACCGTGCGGTGCCGTTCCTCCAGGTTGTGCAGGATCTCGCCGAGCCCGAACAGACCCATCGCGATCGGGACGAAATCGATGCCGTCGGCAAGGTTCAGTGTGTCGAAGGTGAATCGGCTAGCACCGGTGAAGGTGTCCCGCCCGACCGTTGCCAGCAGCAACCCAAGCCCCGCGGCGATGACCGACTTCGTCCGACCGCCGTTGCCCACCGTCGCCACCAGCAGCACGCCGAACAGCGACAACGCGGCGTACTCGGGCGGGCCGAAGTCGAGCGCAACCTCGGCCACCACAGGAGCCAGCAGGGTAAGCCCGATGATCGAGACCGTGCCGCCGATGAACGAGCCGATCGCCGCGACCCCGAGCGCCGTACCGGCTTTCCCTTGTTTGGCCAGTGCGTAGCCGTCGAACACGGTGACCACGGACGACGCCTCGCCCGGGAGCCGGAGCAGGACCGAGGTGATCGTGCCGCCGTACTGGGCGCCGTAGAAGATGCCGGCCAGCATGATGATCGCCGAGACCGGTTCGACGCCGTACGTGACCGGCAGCAGGATCGCGATCGTTGCCGCCGGCC
Organism: Kribbella albertanoniae; assembly: GCF_004348455.1. Lineage (GTDB taxonomy): Bacteria > Actinomycetota > Actinomycetes > Propionibacteriales > Kribbellaceae > Kribbella > Kribbella albertanoniae. Next base: position 96,393 of record NZ_SMKA01000003.1, on the reverse strand, counting down.
CCAGTCCGGGCAGGACGCCGATCAGCATCCCGATCACGACGCCGATCAGGCAGTACAACAAATTGGTGGGCTGGAGGACGACGCCGAAGCCGTCGATCACCGGATTGAGGAAGTCCATCAGATCAACCGCGGCAACGGGATCTCGAGGACCACCACGAACAACACGTAGAACGCGGCCACCGTGCCGATGCTGACGGCCGTCGACGACACCCAGGACTCCTTGCCCAGGAAGCGCATCCAGACGAACACCAGCAACAGCGACGGAATCTCGAACCCGATCAGCGGCAGCAGCGCAGCGAACACCACGAGACTCAGTACGGCGATCGCCGTCTGCACGCTCGCTCTGGTGAACCCCTCGGTGTCGGTCCCGTGCCGCCCGGTCAGCGCCAGCACCACCGCGAGCACGGTGATCACGACGCTGACCGTGAACGGCCACAGCCCAGGACCGGGCGCGGTCAGCCGGCCGAGACCGAGCGCGAGCGAGCCGACCAGCCCGAACACCCCGATCGCGCCCGCGACGCCAGCTGCACTGAGCTGGGCCAGCGGCCGCTCGGTCAGGGGCTCCTCGGTCAGGGGCTCCTCGGTCAGGGGCCGCTCGGTCACTTCTTACCCAGCGAGATCTGATACTGATCGAGCTGCGCCTTGTACTTGGTGGCGTACTCGTCGAGGATCTTGCGGACCTCGTCCGGCGAGCCCTCGATCGGGGTCAGGCAGTGGTCGTCGTTGAACTTCTTGTACGCCTCGGTCGCGAAGGTCTTCTTGGCCGCATCCAGCAGCTTGGCCTTGACCGGCTCCGGCGTCCCCTTCGGCGCGGTCAGGAACCGGTACTGCGACACGACCACGTCGTACCCCTGTTCCTTCGCCGTCGGGACCTCGGGCAGGAACTTGATCCGCTCGGCCGAGAACACCGCGAGCGGCACGACCTTCTTCGCCTTGATCTGCGCGATGCTGTCGCCGACCTGGATGGTGGCGACATCGACCTGGCTGCCGAGCAATGCGGTCAACGCAGGGGCACCACCATCGAACGGTACGTCGGTCGCCGGGATCGCGGCCTGCTTGAAGGCGAGCGCGGAGGCGAGCTGCGCGCCGGTCCCGACCCCGGTGGTGCCGTACTTGATGTTCTTACCGGACTTCTTCAGGTCGGCGATCGACTTCACCGCCGACGCGGCCGGGGCGAGCAGGACATAGTCGTCCTGGGAGATGCCGCCGATCAGGTCGAAGTCGTCGAGTTTCACAGCCTCGTTCGCGGAGACCGCCAGCGGGGTGATCGTGAACAGCGACGCGTTCTGGACCGCGATCTTGTAGCCGTCGGGTTTGGCCGACTGCAGTTCCTTCGCGTTCAGGGCACCATTCGCACCGGGCTTGTTCACCACCGGCACCGAGACACCCAGCTCCTTGCCGACGCCCTCAGCGATCGCGCGGGTGATCAGGTCGGTGCTACCACCAGGCGATGCACCGACGCTCATCTGGATGTTGCCGGTCGGGAACTCGCCGTCGCCGCCGGTGGCTGTGGTCTTCACTCCGCCGCAGCCGGTCAGCAGCGCGACAGCCGCCGTGACGGATACGACCTGGATGAGCCTCATCGGAGTACCTCCTCTGGTCCGGCCCCGTTTGCGTGAGCGTAGGGAGAGCCATCGATGCCTGTCCAAGGTTGTTTATGCATCGAGTGATACCTTTCGGGAATCATGTTCTCGCTGGACCAGCTGACCGCTTTCGTGGCGGTCGCCGAGGAACTGCACTTCGGCCGGGCGGCCGAGCGGCTCAACATGACCCAGCCGCCGCTCAGCCGGCAGGTGCAGAAGCTGGAGCGCGCGGTCGGGGTCCAACTGTTCGAGCGGGACAACCGCCGCGTCGTACTGACTGAGGCCGGGCAGGCGTTCCTGGGCGAGGCCCGGCGGCTGCTGGCGCTGGTCGAAACTGCAGGTGATCTCGCCCGCCGCGTCGATCAGGGCGCGGCCGGGACACTGCGGCTCGGCTTCACCGCGGTGTCGGCGATCCGGACGCTCGGGCCGTTCCTGCGCCGAGTGTCGGACGAACTGCCTGAGGTGGACGTGATCCTGCATGAGCGAGTCACGTCGGCCCAGATCGACGGCCTGCTGCACGGCGAACTCGACCTCGCGCTGGCACGACCGCCGTACGACCCGCACCTCCTCGACTCCCAGGTGGTGGCTCGGGAGCCGCTCTGCGCGGCGCTGCCGGCCGACCACCCGCTGACTGCGCTCGACCGGCCACTCACGGCTGCCGACTTCGCTGCGGAAGAGGTGATCAGCTATGACCCCGTCCGCGCGGCCTACTTCCACGAGCTCACCATTCGGTTCCTGGCCGGGTCCCAGCACCGCATCACCCAGCGCGTGCAGCAGGTGCTCACCGTCGTACTGCTGGTGGCGGCCGGCCGCGGGGTCGCGCTCGTCCCCGAGTCGGCGCGCGATCTCGGCGTACCGGGGGTCACTTTCCGGGAGATCGCGCTGGCCGGCGAGCCGGTCGAACTGCACGCGATCTGGCACCGCGACTCGGCCAATCCGGTCCTGCGGCGGGTTCGAGCGATGCTCTCAGAGCATCAATAGATCCACAAACAGTCTTGGACAGGTATCCATCGACGTTCCTAGGCTGACCGGCGTGACCCCCACCGAACTCGCTGCCCAGCTGAAAACCGGCCTGCTCTCGTTCCCTGTCACGCATTTCCGCGCCGACCTGAGCTTCGACGAGCCGGCCTATCGCGAACACCTGTCCTGGCTGAGCCAGTACGACGTCGCCGGGCTGTTCGCGGCGGGTGGTACCGGGGAAGGATTCTCGCTGACGCCGGAGGAGATCGACACCGTCGTTCGGGCCGCGGTCTCCGAGGTCGCCGGGCGGGTGCCGGTGATCGCCCCGGCCACCGGCGGAACCGCGACCGCGATCGCCCAGGCCCAGGCCGCCGAGGCTGCGGGCGCCGACGGATTGTTGCTGCTGCCTCCCTATCTGACTGAGGCCGGTCAGCGCGGGCTCGTCGAGCACGTCTCGGCCGTCTGCCGCAGCACGAACCTCGGCGTCACCGTCTACAGTCGCGCGAACGCGATCCTTAACGATGTCTCGGTCGCGGAGCTTGCCGACCGCAACGACAATCTGGTCTGCCTGAAGGACGGCGTCGGCAACATCGAGATGATGACGCGGACCTACGCGCGCGTCGGCGACCGGCTCACCTACATCGGCGGGCTGCCGACGGCGGAGACGTTCGCGCTGCCGCTGCTGCAGTTGGGGGTCAGCACGTACTCGTCGGCGATCTTCAACTTCGTGCCCGAGTTCGCGCTCGGCTTCTACGCCGATGTGCTCGCGCAGGATCGGGACGAGGTCTACCGCAAGCTCAACGACTTCGTCATCCCGTACCTCGACATCCGCGACCGCACCAAGGGGTACGCCGTTTCGATCGTCAAGGCCGGCGTGAAAGCCATCGGCCGTCCGGCCGGGCCGGTGCGGCCGCCGCTGCAGGACCTGAGCGAGGACGAACTGACCCAACTCACGGCGTTGATCGAGGGTTTGAAGTGACTCCGCGGGTGGTGTCGGTCGAGGTCGTGCCGGTGGCTGGGTACGACAGCATGCTGCTCAACTTGAGTGGTGCGCACGGGCCGTTCTTCACTCGCAACGTGGTGATCGTGACGGACAGCTCGGGGAACACCGGGCTGGGTGAGGTTCCCGGTGGCGCCAAGATCGCGGGCACGATCACTGAGGCTGCGGAGCTTTTGGTCGGTCAGGAGATTGCGCGCTATCGCCAACTGCTGCGGACGGTTGCCACGTCGTTCGCGGATCGGGATGCGGGTGGTCGTGGGCTGCAGACCTTTGACCTCCGTACGACGGTGCACGCGGTGACCGGGCTTGAGTCGGCTCTGCTCGACCTGTTCGGCCAGCATCTCGGCGTACCGGTGGCTGAGCTTCTGGGCGACGGCCAGCAGCGGGCCGCCGTACCGGTGCTCGGTTATCTCTTCTATGTCGGCGATCCGGGGCAGACTGACTTGCCTTATGTGACGGATGACGGCACCGATCGGTGGTCGCAGTTGCGGCGGCAGGCTGCGCTGACGCCGGAGGCCGTGGTTGCGCTGGCCGAAGCGGCGCAGGAGCGGTACGGGTTCGCCGACTTCAAGCTGAAGGGTGGGGTGTTCGAGGGCGCGGCAGAGATCGCTGCCGTCCGGGCGCTGTCCGAGCGGTTCCCGCAGGCGCGGATCACGGTCGATCCGAATGGCGCCTGGCCGGTCCGTGAAGCCATTGCCTTGTGCAACGGATTGGACGACGTGCTGGCGTACGTCGAGGATCCATGTGGCGCCGAGGCCGGGTTCTCCGGCCGCGAGACGATGGCCGAATTCCGTCGCACGACGGGATTGCGGACAGCTACGAACATGATCGCGACCGACTGGCGTGAGCTGGCGCAGGCGGTGCGGATGGACGCCGTGGATATCCCGCTGGCCGATCCGCACTTCTGGACGATGGCCGGGTCGGTGCGGGTTGCCCAGCTCTGCAACGACTTCGGGCTCACCTGGGGTTCGCACTCGAACAACCACTTCGACATCTCGTTGGCCATGTTCACCCACGTCGGAGCGGCGGCTCCGGGTGACATCACGGCCCTCGACACGCACTGGATCTGGCAGGACGGACAGGCACTCACGAAGGACCCGCTTCAGATCGTCGACGGGGAAGTCGCCGTACCGAATGGGCCTGGTCTGGGGGTCTCGCTGGATCGGGAAGCGCTGGCGGCAGCGCATGAGTTGTACCTCGAGCATGGACTCGGTGCACGCGACGATGCGGTCGCCATGCAGTATGTGATCAAGGACTGGGCGTTCGATCCGAAGCGGCCCTGTCTGGTGCGCTGATGTTCATTCTGCGGTGACCTCCTCCAGCACGGAGCGCACCGCAGTCACGACCTCGTCGATCTCATCCTTCCGAAGACCATTGATCATCGGCAGGGAGATGATTCGTTCCTGCAGCCGATCACACTGCGGCAGAGCCGCGGCCCGGAAGCGAGCCTCATGGGCCGGTTGCCGGTGAATGGCTACCGGGTAGTGGATGTCCCATCCGATGCCCAGCTCCGACAGCCGCCGGCAGAACCGAGCACGCTGCGGGACATCGAGCACATACACGTAGTAACTGTGCTCGGTGGGGTCACGGACCGCCGGATTTCCGGTCACACCGTATTCCGCGAAGGCGTCGTTGTAGCGCGCGGCGATCATGCGCCGTTCGTCGAGGAGTCCCGGCAGCAGCGCCAACCGCGAGGTCAGGTAGGCGGCTTCCATCGGATGGATGCGGAAGTTCAGCCCCAGGTGCCGATGGCTGCCGCCGTCACGGCCGTGGTTGTTCCACTGCCGCAAGATCCCGGCGAGGCGCTCGTCGTCGGTGACCACCGCACCTCCCTCCCCCAGGCCGGCCAGCGGTTTCGTCGGGCCGAAGCTGAACACCGCGCTGTCGCCGACACGACCGACGCGACGTGCACCGTGCGCGTGGCATGCCTCTTCGATCAGCGCGATGCCGCGTTCACGGGTGACCGATCGCAAGAGCTCGAGGCCGGCCGCCCGCCCGAAGGGATGGAGTGGTACGACGGCCTTCGTCGACGGCGTCAGCATCCGGATGGCCGCGCCCTGGTCGATGGCCTGGGTCACCGGGTCCACGTCGACGAGCCGGACCCGCGCGCCGAGCATGATCGCCGCCTCGGCGGTGGCGACGAAGGTGTTCGGCACGGTCAGGATCTCATCGCCGGCACCGATCCCGTGTGCGAGGTAAGCGAGCAGCAATGCGGACGACCCGCTCGAGGTCGCGACGGCATACCGCACGCCGCAATACTCGGCGAACTTACTCTCAAATTCCTCGATCAGCTGATTCGGCCGGGCGAAATCACACGAATCAATCGCACGGTCCAGCGCGGCCCGCGATTCCTGCTGACCGATGTTGTGCAAACGACGCAAATCTCTGAATGGCACGCGAACACCGGCACCCGGAACTCCCGACGACTCCTGCATGGCGATGACACCTTCGATGGTCAGCGCGCGTCTGCGCTCGAATGAACTGCACCAGTGTCGCACCTCCAGTCCACCATCCGGCCGCCGGCGGAGTTGCATCTTGTTGCAACTCCGAACCGGGGAACATCGCTTGACATACATCCAGGTGGAATATAGATTCCGCTGGGATAAATCCCGCCCCGGGTTGCCCAAGGTACGAATGAATGGCGACGAGACAGCCGCATCGGTGACATTTCCGCCAATTCGGCCGGGCGGTTCACCATTCCCTCGACGATTGGATTGCTGTGACCGTAGCTCGCTCGGTTCTGCTGTCCGAACTCCTGTCCAGAGCCGCCGGCCGCACCGTCCATCTGGTCGATCGAGAGCGGCTGGCCGCCGAATGCCGCAGGTCCGACCAACCGCTGTACACGGCCTATCGCGACGTGCATCGTCGCCAGGTGACGAACGTCGCGAACCCGCCGACGACCTGGCGTGGTGACCGGGTGCACTACGCAGGTGGACTGCTCCCGACCGGCGAGCCCGTCCGCTCCGTCGGTCACTGGAATCCGCCGGGACAGATCGAGGTCTTCCAGGTCCTGGCCGGCCGGGTCGTGATCCTGGTGGCCAGGCCGGATGAGCCGGACCATCTGTCGATCGCCGAGTACCGGGAAGGCGAGATGTGTGTGGTGCCGCTGAATGCCTTTCATCTGACGTACTCGCCGTGGCAGGACAGTGTCGTCTACAACATCTACAGCAGCGGCGGCGGCTGGCCGCCGCCTGACCACACCCGCAAGTACGACGGCGAGGCCGCACCGCCGCACACACTGATATTCACTGCCGGGCAGGCCCGCGCCGAGCAGGCGACCGTCACCCCGGAACCGGCCCAGGTGGACCGGGTCCCGCTGACCGCCGACGGCCTCGACCTGCCGGCACGGTTGCCGTCGTTGCTCGTGGACGCGTCCGACGAGCAGCTGCGAGAGCTGGCCGCCACATTCAACACGGCGCCGGCTGTGGACAGGGCGTGACTGGCAGCGCTTCGAGTCTGCTGGAGCGTGCCGCCACCCACTGCTCGATCTCGGTGGACAGCCTGCTGGACGGCGGCGGATCCGGGGCCGTGACAGCCAGGGGACTGGACCGGGACGGCCGGCCTGTGGTGCTGAAGTGCCTGGCGACCAGCGACGGCGTCGTCGACGGTCATGACATGGCAAGCTTCCGCAGAAAACAAGCCCAGGTGTCGATGCTCGAATCCGTCGCTCCGGCTGTTGCTCGCCGCTATCCGGCACTTCGGCAGGCAGCGCACGACGAGCGGTGGTCTGCCTATGTGTTCGACTACATCGACGCGCGCCCCTTGGTACTCCTGTCGCAGAGTCACGGTGCGGGACGGGCGCAGAGTCTGCTGACCGGCATCTGGTCCGGTCTGCTGGCGGAGGGCTACCAGTACGGAATTCGTGCGGCGGCGGCGGATCACTGGGACTCCATCTATCTGGCCAGGATCAGGCGACGCCGTTGGTTACTCGCCCGGCATCTACCGGCGGAGATCCTGACCGGTGAACGGATCGAGATCAATGGGCTGTCCGTGCCGGGCCTCGATCTGCTGACAGCCAACGCACGGGCCGCATCACCGTTGTTCGACGGCGCGCAACTCGCCGTGCCGGTGCACGGCGACCTCAATCTGCGGAATCTGCTCCTCCCCGATGCGAGCACCCCGGACGACTTCACGCTGATCGATCCACGAGGGGTGACGCAGCCGTGGGACCCGGTGTACGACGTGGCGAAGATGCTGTTCAGCCTCAGCCTGTTCGAAGCCACGATGAGCACCGGCTTTGCCGTGACGCATGACACCGGCGGGTTCCAGGTCGGTCTGAGGCAACCGAATCCCTACCAGCACTGGCAGAACTTGTTCGTCGCCGGATTGCCCCAGCTGCGGACGCTCGCCGGCGAAGCCGGGTTCCGCGCCGACCGCTGGACGGCCATGGTGGCTTTCGCCCATGCGTCACATGTCATCGCGGAGGCGGCCTGCCGACTCTCCGACCGCGCCGCTGCGCCGGCAGTGCGTCGCAATCGCTGTCTCGGGCTGCTGCTGTACGGCATGATGCTGCTCGACGATCTGCTGGTCCGGGTCGCCCACGGGGCTCTTGCCGAGCCCGGACACCTCGAACTGCTCGCCAGGACATAGCCAAGAGGAAGGACCCGACTTCGTGGTGCACCTGATTATTCCCTGTGCCGGACGGGCGAGCCGGATGGGTGAGCTGGCCCGGGAAGTCCCGAAGACACTCCTGCAGGTCGCCGGCCGGCCGATTCTCGCGCGTCTCGTCGAGGATGTGATCGCGACGGGGGTCGGTGTCCGGGTGCTGACCCGGCCCGACGACGTCCAGATCAGAGCCTGGGCCCAGCGGCACGGCAGCAAGGTCCAGACTCAGCAGGTGCCGTCCGCGCCTTACGGCACGTTGATCCTGCGCGCCGCCGGACCCGACCAGGAGGTCGCCGCGGTCGACGGTGATCTCGCAATGCCCCCGGGCGGGCTGACGAACTTCCTGGACTTCGCATCCCGCGAGGTTCCCGCGGTGGACCTGGTCATCGGCGTCACCCAGATCCCCTGGGACCTCGGGCCGACCACGATCTGGTGGGATCCTCATTCGTCCGATCGGCCGATCGGACGCGGGCTGCCGTCGCCGGCTGCCCGGCTGGCCGGCCTGTACTGGCTGCGGCCCGCAGCCTTGACGAGACTGCGGGCGTACGTCGACGCCGGGCACACCAGCTACTCGGCGTTCCTGACGACTTTCTCGCGGAGCGAGACCGCCGCCTTCGAACTGGGCTACGCCTACAACATCAACACACCCGACGACCTCGCGGCCGCGAACGCGCACGCCGCACAGCACGAAGAGGTGAAGAGATGACCACCGATCAGCTGACCCAGAAGATCGCCGCGATCTGGTGCGACCTGCTGAAGGTCGAGTCGGTCGGTCCGGCGTCCGACTTCTTCGTCGAGGGCGGTGATTCGATGGACGCGATCCTGATGCTGCAGACCGTCAACGACGAACTGGAGGTCGAACTGACGGTCGAGGACCTCTTCCGCAACCCGGATCTGGCGGCCGTCGTCGCGGCCGTCGAGACGCAGAAGCGGCGCGCGTGACGCTGCTGGATCGGTTGCGTCTGCGGTGTCAGGACCATCTGACCGCAGCGGCCTTTGCCGGCCCGCAGCGAGAGTTCACCTTCGGCGACCTGCTCGAGGCGGCCACCCGGGCCGGCGATCGGCTGAACGAACTCATTCTCCGGCCAGGGCCGATCGCAGCGGTCGTCAGCGAGCCGGCCGCGCGGGTGCCGGCCGTCCTCGCGGTCGCCGCAGCCGGACGGCCGCTCGTCGCACTGGACCCCGAGTGGCCCGCGGGACGGCGCGACGAGGTTGTGACCCTGCTCGGATGTGCCGCTGTCATCGCGGACCGATCGGATGCCGACTACAGCCGGTCGATCACCCTGCTCGACAGCAGGTTCCTGGTCGACTCCTGCCCGAGGCCGGCGGTGCCGCCGGTCCCGGATCTGCAGTACGTCATCTTCACCTCGGGCAGCACCGGCCGGCCCAAGGGCGTCGCTGTCAGCCAACCGGCTCTCGAGGCGCACATAGATGCGGTGGTGGACTGGCTGGAGATCCAGGCGGGCGACCGGGTTCTGCAGTTCGCACGGCTGGCCTTCGACACCTCGCAGGAGGAGATCTGGCCGACGTTGTTCGCCGGCGCGACGGTGGTCGCGGCCGACAGTGCGACCCCTACTTTCGCCCAGCTGCACCGACGTCTTCGCTCGACCGGTACGACGGTTCTGCAACTGCCGACGGCGTACTGGCGACAGTGGGCCCGGTACCTGGACGGTCGCGAACTCGACCTCGAGACACTGCGGATGGTGGTCATCGGCGGCGAGGCGGCCTACGAGTCCGATGCTTTCGCCTGGCGATCGGGCGCGCTGTCGACGGTTCGGCTGGTGAACTCGTACGGACCGACCGAAGCCGGCATCACCGCGTCGGCCTATGAGGTCCCGTCGTACGTCGCGAACACTCAGCAGGCCCTGCCCATCGGGCAGGCGTTGCGAGGGCGGCTGTTCAGCCTCGAGTCCACGACCGAGGGTGACCAGGAGCTACTGATCGCGGGCCCGACGCTCGCTGCCGGGTATCTCACCGAGAACGGCCTGGTCCAGGACGGGTTCGTCGACCGGGACGACGGGCGCTGGTACCGGACCGGAGATCTTGTCCGCTGGATCGACGGCTCGCTCGCCTTTGCCGGCCGCAGGGACCGGCAGGTGAAGATCCTCGGCCGACGGGTCGAGCTGGAGTCGATCGAGGCCGCACTGCTCACAGCAGGAGCCACTGACGCGCGCGTCGAAGCAGCGACCGACCACCGCGGCCGGACCCGGCTGTGCGCGCTCGTCGTCACCGACGCCGGCGTCGAGGAGTTGCGCGACCGCCTGTCCTCTTTGTTGCCTCAGGCATTGATTCCCGCACGGATCGACCCGGTCGACAGGTTGCCGAGGAACGCAGCCGGAAAGGTCGACCTGCCGGCCGTGCGGGGACTGCTACCGCCCGACACCGTTCGACGGCCATGAGCTCCGTCGAAATGTCTCCGCCACCGCTGCTCCGGACTGTGACGGAGTACGGAACCGACTACGACCTCCGGCGCTGGTCGGACGAGCTGCGGACCGATCCGCGGTGGGACTCCCGCTACGTGGTTGCGTGGGAGAAAGGCAAGGCCGTCGGCTGCCTGCCGATCTGGCGTAGCGCGCTGCCCGCACCGCCCAGCACCTTCCTGATCCAGCAGCTGGCGACGATGGGGCTTTCGGCAGATCAGCCGTATCTGCATCTCGGCGGCCACAGCAGGCTGATCGGCGGAGCAACGGTCGTTGCCCGCGCAGACCGATGGGCGACCGAGGAGTGTCTTGGCAAGCTGATCAGTGCCGCCTGCTCGGTCGCGACAGACCTGCGGATTCGGCCGGTCGCCCAGTACGTCCCACACGCTCAGTTGCCGGCCTTCCTGGCGAACTGGCCGACGAGGCCCCAGGTGACGGCGGCCGATGTCTTCTCCCGCCTCGATCTGCGGTGGAGCCCGGTCGGCGAGCCGCAGCATCGATTGAAGCGTGTCCGGCAGCAGTGGAAGCGCGACACCCGCGATCTTCGTGAGCTGCATGCGCTCGGCCTTCGGTCCCGATGGACGGCTGTCAGCCGTGAGCTCATCGCCGAAGCGGGACCACTCGTCGCAGCCGTTGCCGAACGCAACGGACGAACCATCGACCACCGCCTCGCCGGTTACGAGATCACCAAGTGGTGGCGGTTCGAGCCGGCCTCCGCCACCGCACTCAGCATCCGGGACGGGGCGGGCCGACTGCTCGGAGTCACGTTCGCGCGCCGGCACGAATCGGCGCTGGAGCTGTACGAAGTGGGGATGGCCGACACCTTTGCGGACCGGCGCTCGCTCTACGCATCGCTGGGTTTCACCGAGCCGATGCGGTTCTGCCTGGACGCCGGCCTGACTGTCCTCGAACTGGGCGTCGGGCATCCCGTGCCCAAACAGATCCGGGGTGCACAACAAGAACCTTTATGGCACCTTTCCTGATGGCCTACGATCGGAAGCACGCAGAGATGACGGACCATGACAGCAGCTCGGCCGAACTCCGCGGCCGTATCCGCGCGGCATTCGGGCGGCACGCGACAGCTCCGGCGATCAACGACGGCGCCGACAGCTGGACGTACTCCGAGGTGCGAGCGGTGGTCTCGGAATACACCGATCTGCTCCGCGAGAGCCGTGGCCCGATCGGGCTCGTGAGTCATCGTGATCCGCTCACCTCGATGCTGTATCTCGCGGCCGTTCTGGAGGGCCGGACGGTGGTTCCGATCAGCCCCACGTGGTCGGCCACCCAGACATCGGCCGCCCTACACCAGGTCGGCGTCACAGAGGTTCTCCGGGTGCGGACCAACGGGTTCGCGGGCCGGCTCGACGGCTGGAGCGCCGAAACCGTGAAAGGCGTGGACCGATACCGGGCCAGCAGGCCAACGGTCTCCCCGGAGCCGTGGATCTATGTGCTGCACACCTCGGGATCGACCGGAGTGCCGAAGTCCGTTCCCGTGTCGGCAGGACACCTGATGTCGTTCCTGGACTATCAGCTCCCGCGCACGGATCTCGGACCCGGCAGTCGGCTGTCCAGTACCTTCGACCTGGCTTTCGACCTGGCCGTGTTCGACCTTTTCGGCGCCGTTCTGACGGGGGCGACGCTGCACCTGCCCAGGGGCGCGGAGCACGTCACCAGCGCCGAGTACGTTCGCCGGCGCGGGCTGACGCACTGGTTCTCGGTCCCGTCGGTCATCAGCTCGGCGGCCCGGCTCAAACAGCTGACGCCTGGTGCGATGCCCACCCTCCGGGTGAGCCAGTTCTGTGGTGAGCCACTCACCTGGAAGCAGGCAGCAGAATGGAAACTCGCAGCACCCGGATCGATCGTCGAGAACCTGTACGGCCCGACCGAACTCGCTCTCGCCTGTGCGTCCTACCGCCTGCCACGCGACTCCGCCGAATGGCCACAGACCAGCAATGCAACCGTCCCCATCGGGAAGATCTTCCCGCACTTGGAGAGCCGGATCGGTTCCGCGCGTCATGCCGGTGAACTGCTCGTCCGTGGGCCTCAACGATTCGACGGCTATCTGCGCAGTGCCGACAATGCGACCGCATTCGAGGGTGCCGCCGATGCAGACTTGGCCCGGCCGCTGCCTGCCGACGACTGGTACCGCACGGGTGACGTGGTGAGCCCGGAAGACGGCGAGCTGGTGTTTCGCGGGAGAGTCGACCGGCAGGTCAAGGTCAACGGCGCTCGGGTAGAGCTCGGTGAGGTGGAGTTCGCGTTCCTGCGGTTGCCCGGTGTGCGTCATGCATCGGCCTTCGTCGAGACAACGCCCCTCCGGACCTCGCTGGCCGTCGTGGTGTCCGGAGACGCCGAGGACCACGAGCAGACCGAACGAGCCGCCGCCGACGCCCTCCCGAGCTACGCACGTCCCCGCCGCGTCGAGTGGATCGAGGACATGCCGCTGAACGGCAACGGCAAGGTTGATCATCGGGCGGTGGCTCAGCTGCAGGCGCGCGCTCCGGAAGCGGGACCGGAATGACGGAGCCGAATCCGTCGCAGCCAAGTCAGCGCGAACGGCTCCGGGAGTTCGTCCGGAAGAGCCGGGCCGTGCAGATCATCATCGCCGGCTACTTGGTGTCGAGCGTCGGCTTCGGCTTGTACATGTCCGGCAGTGCACTCTATTTCGTGCAGTCGGTGGGCCTCAGCGCGCGTCAGGTCGGTATCGGCCTGGCGGTGGCCGGTGGCGCGGGAATCCTGCTGGCGGTTCCGATCGGGCAGCTCAGTGATCGGTTCGGAGCGCGGAACATCACCTTGTGGCTGACCGGCGCCCAGGTCGCGCTCCTGATCGGGGCAACCCAGGTACGGGCGTTCGGTGGCTTCCTGATCGTCATCGTGCTGCTGGGAATCGCGGAGAGTGGCGCGAATGTGAGCCGGGGCGCCCTGGTGGCGTCGGTCGTCGACCGGGGCGACCGGGTCCGGCTGAACGCGATCACCCGCAGTCTGTTCAACATCGGTTTCATGACGGGCGTGGCGCTCGCGGGGATCGCCATCGGCGTCGGGACCCGGAGTGCGTACCTCTGGGTCATCGTCGGCAATGCCCTGACCACCACCTTCGGCCTGGTGTTGTACCTGTTCTTTCCGAAGGGGACGGTGCGGCCTCGCCGGCGTCGTCGGTGGGGTCTCCCCCAGGGCCTGCGCGACCTGCCGTTCCTCGCCGTCGCCCAGGTCAGCAAGCTGACCTCGATCAGCGACAGTCTGATCACGGTAGGGATCCCGCTGTGGATCGTGGCGCACACCCAGGCACCGCCTGCGTTGGCAGCCTGGCTCATCATCATCAACACCGCCATCGTCGCTGTGCTGCAGACGACAGCGGCCCGTCCGTCGGAGACCCTGCGTGGAGCCTCCCGGTCGCTCGTCGCGTCGTTTGCCCTGCTGGTGGTCGCGTGCATTGTGCTCAGCACGACCTCTGCTCTCGGACCGGTCTGGGTGATCGCCGGACTCGTGGTCGTGTTCCTGCTTCTGACCGGCGGCGAGATGCTGGGCAGCGCTGCCTCCTGGGCTATGCGCTACGAGCTTGCACCTGCCGACGCACAGGGAGAGTACGGCGGGGTGTCAGCGCTCGGGGCCATCGTGCCGACCGCTCTTGGACCGCTGCTGGTCACTCAGCTCCCGGATCGCGCCGGCGGCCCTGGGTGGCTCGTGCTCGCGGCGGTCTTCGTCGTCGGCCTCGTTCTCGCGGTTCCAGTTGTTCGATGGGCAGAAAAGAGCAGGCCCTGGCTGCAGCCGCCCACTACCGGGTCAGGCGGCTGAGCTCGTCGATCGCCTGGGTCAGAAGGTGGGTGACGCGGCCGGAACGGGCCTCGCGGTCGATCGGTGCCGAGGTCAACTGAACGCTCACGCTACCGAGGATCCGGATGACGATGCCCAGTTGCAGGCGAAGTCGCCAGCCCGGATCACCGTCCGTCCACGATGGTGGGCACAAGGCAACGATCTCGTCCGGCGTCAGCGTCGCCCGGTTGTGCGGGCCGCTGACAGCGATCCCGTCACGCACGCCGAGGGCGGGTTCGATCCGGCAATGGAACGTGATCAGCGTGGCCAGATCGAGGATCGGATCCCACCACGGCAGATCGTCCGCCCACGGGGTCGCACCGCGGAGGTCGATGAAACGCAGCTCGCTCCCCGGAGCAGCCAGCATGACGTTGTTCAGCCCGAAGTCGCCGTGCGCCGCCAGGCCCAGCGGTCTGGTCACAGCGGCATCGAGCAACTGATCGAAGTAGCCGGACGCGAGCCACCCGGAGATGGTGCTGAACGGCGGCTCGGCCACCGATGCCCCGGTCGCCTTCAGCCGATCGAAACGACTGACCAACTGGCTGCGCCAGAAGGCCCGGGCAGCGTCCACACCAGCCGGCATGGAGTGCAGAGCGGAGATCGTGAAGACCGCATCGACGGCCTGACCGACCAGCCGGACAAAGGCTGCCCGGTCCCCAGCCCCCTGCGCGTCCAAGGATCCGTGGGAGTAGTACGGCAGCACCAGGAGATCGTCCTCCAGCCGCAGCACGGGGGGATAGAACGGCGCCGCCGACGGGATCTCACCAAGCCGCTGCAGCTGTCGCGCGTATCCGGCCAGGTCGGCAGCCGCGGCCGGGGTCTGGGCTCGCTTGAGGATGACTGCGCTGCCATTGCTGTCGTGGGCAAGGTGCACGGTGGATCCGGCCATCGTCGGTATCAGCCGGTCGACGGTGTAGGTCACGCCAGCACCTGCCCGCTGTAGTTGCGCTGGAGATCGCGGGGTACGCCGGTCGTTCGCAGCGAAAGCACCAGACGCAGTGGCGCGACGTCCGGCCGGGACGGCAGCAGCGGTGGGACTTCGTGCCACATCCGCGGTCCCAGCAGCCGCACCGTGCCGTCGCGATCGAGTTGCGGTTCGAGATATCCGTCCTGGAGCACCCGCATGCAGCTGACCGCGTCGTAAACGACCGGAATCTGCAGGTTGACCCGGTGACCGTCGTACTTGTCGCCGTGCGGGCCGATGTAGTCACCTTCGCGATAGACGAGCAGGAAGGCACGGTCGTAGGTCAGGTCGTAACCAGTGATCGCACCGATCCACTGCAGCGACTCGGCGGCGAAGTCAGCGGCCCAGCGATCGAGTCCGTGCGCCGTGAAGCACTCCGCAACGACGTCGCCGCCCGGAATGCCGGGCGTGGTGTCGAGCCGGGCGAACCGGTGCCCGACACCGAGGACACCCTCGCCGGCGACGTGTGGCTGACGCCGTTCCTGGGCCAGGTGTCCGACCTCGTCGTAGATGGCACGGAGCGTGGGCCGCAGTGCGCCGACGTCCACCACGTCGTCCAGGGTCACCAGACCATAGGCAGCGTAGTTGGCCTCGGCCTGCTGCAGACGCGATGGTTCGGGAACGGTGATGTGCGGGCTGCTGAGTGGCATTGCTACCTCCGATTTCCGAGGAACGCCAAAGCGTCCGCGACGCACTCGTCCAACGGCCGGGTCGTGTCGAGCTGCAGGAAGTGGTCCGGCCGCTTCATGTTCGCGATCCAGTACTCGAACAGCTCCACACCGCTGAGCTCACGATCGGCAGCGAGATCCACCGGCGGCGCGTCTACTGACCGGCGTTGGCTGCGCAACGCGGGCCGGGACCGCAGTCGCTGGTCGAGCAGTCCGATGTCCTCGGTGACGCACTCGATGTAGCGATACGCCACGCCGTGCTTGGCCGCGAGTTGCTGACCGGCTGTCAGCAACTCGTCGTAGAAGCACGGGCTGTCGATGATCACACCGAGCCCCTGCGCCAGCACATCATCGGCGATCGCCTTCAGTACGCCGTAGCTTGCGACGCTGGCGATGTCGAAGGCGCCGCTGCTTTCGAGGAGCGCGGTCTTCACGATGTCGTGGTCGATCGCGACCAGGCGACGGTGGCGGACCAGCTCGCGCGCGATGGTCGTCTTGCCGGCTCCCGGCGCCCCGGACATCTGCACGACAACAGCGTCACTCATATGGCTCCCATCTGATCAGCACAGCACTGTGGAACATGTATGGCGAATAACCCAGCGGCCGGACTTCGGTCAACCGGAGCCGGCCGGTGGCCTCCAGTTCGCAGAGCGTGGCGTACAGATCGCGCTGGTAGTCGTGCGAGCGGACATGCCAGACACTCGGCCATCGTTCCCAGGCCCGGCGGCCGGGGAGCCGGTCCGGACACGGCTCGATATGCAGCACCTGGCGGGGCCGGGCCCTGGCGATCTGGTCGAGCGCCACGTCCAGCTGGCGTGGCAACTGCTCGAGAACATAGTTCGTGAGGACAGTCCGCCCAGCAAGCTCCGCGCCGATCGGCGCCAGGTCCATCAGGTCGCCCTCGAGCCCCCGGACGGTGCGGCCGAAATACGCGAACTGGTCGTGCAACGCCCGGACAGCGGAGGGACTGATGTCGACCCCCGCCAGATCGGAGTAGCCGTGGGCGGCCAGCGCCACCAGGTTCTTGCCGATCCCACACCCCAGTTCCAGCACGGGTTCGTCCGGCCGGACGAACGCGCCAACGATCTCTGCGAGCTTGGCGGCCCGCCAGCCGAAGAAGTCCGGTGCGGGAATGCTGTACGCCCGGAAGTCGAGCAGAGCCCGCAGCCGGGCGCTGCCGTACGACGAGAGCCGGGCCGCATCGGCAAGGCTTTCCGCAGCCTGCCACCGTGCGTCCTGATGCTGGCCGGACCAGCGGGCCTCGTATTCCCGCGCTGACTCGACCGTCGTACGAGCCCGTCCACGCCGCCGCTGGTAGGCGCCGAGCTCACGTTCTGCCTGCCGGGCGACCGCGGCAAGGCGCCCGGATACTCCGATCGGCCGCGCGGACGCGGGGATTGCCACACTCATCCGGCTCCTCATCGGCACTTCACACAACTTGCCCCAGCCCTATAATCCGATGCGACGGTACCTCACAACGAGCAACTCCGGGGCTGAATGATTCGCACAGATTCCCTGCTCCTGCGTCGATTCACGCCCGCCGATGTCGATGCCCTGACCGTCCTGTACGCCGATCCCCGCTTCAACTGGTTCCCGTATCGCCGGGCGCGCAGCTCTGCCGAGGCTGCGAACTTCGTGACGAGTGTCATCGAGCACTGGCGTCTCCACGGGATCGGCCGGTGGGCTGTGTGCCGGCGCGACGACGGAGCTCTCCTCGGCCATTGCGGCGTCACGACGCTGACCTGGCCGGTCCGCCCCAACGCCTGGGACCTGGGCTTCCGGCTGGACGCCTCGGCGCGTGGGCGCGGCTATGGTTTCGAGGCGGCTGCGGCCGTGATCGACGACGCATTCGCCCGGACGGACGCCGACTCGGTGGTCGCCACCGCGGAGGTGGCCCACAGGGCATGCCGGAGTCTGCTGAAGAAGCTGGGACTGGTCGAGGAGGCGGTGCTTCGCCATCCGCGATTCGCCACGGCACACGTCGTGGCATCACTGTCCAGAATCGACGCCGGATGACGTCCGACTGCCGCGTCGCCGGTTCCTACCCGCTCACCTTCCAGCAGTACGCCCGTCTCGAACGGGCGCGTCAGGCAGCCGCGCACGGCGCGACAGCCCGGACCAACCTGATGGAATCGGCCTGCGACGTTACCGGTCCGCTGTCTCTGGAGTCCGTCCGATCGGCAGCCCTCGCGGTCGCTCGCCGGCACCCGGCGCTCCGCCTGAGCTTCGAAGACTCCGTCCAGGTCGTCGCACCGTGTTCTGCCGCAGAGGTACCCGTTGCGGATGGCACGGTGGCGCTGTCGCCGGTCGAGGATGCGCGGCTGGCCTTGGTCATCAGCTCGGACGGGGCCGACAGACACCGATTGACCGCACAGCTGGATCATCTCGCCTTCGACGGAACGTCGATCGAGATCTTCTGGCGCGATTTCTGGGCGTTCTACGCTTCGCCACCGGTATCGCAACAGTGCGCCTGCAACCCGACGTTCCTGGCCTTCGCCGACGCAGCCGCGGCCCGTTCCGCCCAGCCGGCTCCGGGCCTGGACGCCGCGGTCGCCGAGCTCCGGGCCGCGGACAGCCCACTCGGGTTCGCGCGGTTCCCGGTCCGGCTTCCGCTGAGCGAGGTCGGTTCCCGATCGGCCGCGGCTCAGGTGGTCGATCTCGGCAACACCTGGTGGGCGTCCTACACGGCAGCTGCGCGCGCCAACGGCTGTACGCCGTTCGTCGCGGCGGCCGAAGCCGTTCTCAGCGCCATCGGAGATCTGGCGCCCGGCTCCCGTCCGATGATGTACACCTACCTCCAGAATCGGCGCACGCCCGCCGAACAAGAGGCTATCGGCTGGTTCGCGGCGACAGTGCTCCTGATGGCGCCGGAGGTCATCGATCTGCGCTCGGTGCGAGCGATGGTCGGTGCGGCCCTCAGCCACGGCGACGTGGCCACGGAGCTGCTGCATCGCCGGTGCGGAGGCGGTCGGCGGCCGGCGTCGCTTCCCTCCGTGTCCCTGGCGCTGTCACAGGCACCCGGTTCGGGGACACCGCTCCGCGTCGGCGAGCTGGAGATACGCCGCATCGCTGCCGAGAGTGTAGGCAGCTGGCTCCCCCGCGGTCGGTTGGCTGTCGACGTTGCGGCCACCGGTCAGCTGACGATCGCCTACGAGGTCGAGCGGTACGACCCCGCGATCATTCGTACGTTCGCCGACCGGATCGCGGACGGCCTGCTCTTCGCCGTGGACCGCTGTTAGCCGTCCACGGCAGCGACTTCTGCAGGTTGGTGCAATTTTCTTGCCGCTGGGCGATCGATCGGACACGATCCGAGAAGCACCTTCCGCCGACGCTTGGAGAGACGCCAGATGAAGCGTATCGCCCACCTCGCCGCAGGAATCGCCGTCGTACTGTGCGCAGCCACCGGCACGAACGCATCGGCCACCACCGGAGGCACCTTCGAGACCGAGTGGCCGACTCGCTCGCAGTGCGAGGGAACCTGGTCGTACGACGGGACCACGGTAACTGTCGAGGGCACGACGACGGATCCGAACAACGACACCGAGCCCGCTGTCTGCGTCTTCTTCATGACGTACGAGGCGCCGAACACCAACGAGCTCTATCGCGCCACGGTCGGGCATTTCGGGCCGTACGCCTTCCTCAAGGCGAAGAACCCGAAGAAGCTCACCGTTCAGGCCTGCTTCACAGAGCACACCCAGATGGACGAGTGCGGATCATTCGTGACGGTTTGGGAGCGCTAGACGGTTAGCACCTCGCACAGCGCCTCTGCAGTGGGGGACACTGGGGGTATGCGGGTGATCGTGGTGGGTGCTGGGGTGATCGGGCTGACGTGTGCTGTTCGGTTGGCGGAGAGCGGGTACGAGGTGGCGGTGCTGGCTCGTGACTTGCCGCTGGAGACGACGTCTTCGGTGGCAGGGGCGATCTGGGGGCCGTATCTGGCCGAGCCTGCTGATCGGGTGGCCAAGTGGGCCAAGGCGTCGTACGACGAGTTCACCAAGCTGGCCGAGCGTGAACCTTCGGTGCAGTTGCGGCATGGGCGTGAGTTGCTGGTGGAGCGGACGCCCGACCCGGTGTGGGCCGACGTGCTGCCGGATCTGACGCGGGTGGCGTCGCCGCCGACCGGGTTTGCGGACGGGTGGGCGTTCACGGCGCCGGTGGTCGAGATGCCGCAGTACTTGCCGTCGTTGGTGAAACGGCTCGAGAACGCGGGTGGCACACTGACTCGCGCAGCCTTGTCGGGGCTGCCCAGTTCGGCGGATCTCGTGGTCAACTGCACTGGGCTCGGCGCGAGGTTGACGGCGGGCGATCCGACCGTGACGCCGGTGCGGGGACAGGTGCTGAGCGTTGCGCAGTGCGGACTGTCCGAGTGGCTGATCGCCGACCGCGCCGACGCGACCACCTTTGTGATCCCGCGCTCGAACGATGTGATCGTCGGCGGCACCAGCGAGCCGGGCGACTGGAATCTGGCCGCCGACCCATCAGTCAGTACGGCGATTCTGGAGCGCGCCGCAGTGCTGGTCCCACAGTTGCGCAAGGCAACGGTCCTCCGGGCGCGGGTCGGTCTGCGCCCGCACCGGCCTTCGGTTCGCTGCGAGCTGGTGGACAAGGTCATCCACTGCTATGGCCATGGCGGTTCCGGCGTCACCCTGTCCTGGGGCTGCGCCGACGAGGTCTTGGCGTTGACCAATGAGCTCTAAAACGATCGTCCTCGACGGCGGCCTGTCGAACGCGCTCGAGGACCGCGGTCACGACCTGTCCGACGCGTTGTGGTCGGCTCGGCTGCTGAAGGACGCCCCGGCCGAGATCGCCGCCGTCCACCGCGCGTATTTCGAGGCCGGCGCAATGGTCGCAACGACCGCCAGCTACCAGGCGAGCGTCGCCGGCTTCGCACAGGCCGGCGTACCGATCGCCGAGGCCGAACAACTGATCACGTCCAGTGTGCGCATCGCCCGCGAGGTCCGCGACGAGTTCGGCGGCGGCCGGCTGGTCGCTGCATCGGTCGGTCCGTACGGCGCGTTCCTTGCCGACGGCTCCGAGTACCGCGGCCGGTACGGCGTCACTGCTTCGGCCCTGCGTGATTTCCACGGACCGCGACTGGAGTTGCTGATCGGCGCCGGCCCTGACCTGCTCGCGGTCGAGACGATCCCCGATATCGACGAGGCCGAGGTGCTGGTGCAACTGCTGCAGGAGCTCGACTTCCCGGCCTGGCTCTCCTACAGCGCTGCCGACGGCCAGACCCGGGCCGGCCAGCTGCTGGCCGACGCGTTCGCGCTCGCCGCCATCGACCAGGTGGTTGCCGTTGGCATCAACTGTTGTGCACCGGAAGAGGTCGCCCCAGCCATCGCGCTCGCGACCAAACCGACTGTCGTCTACCCGAACAGCGGAGAGACGTGGGACGCCGGCACCCGCAGCTGGACCGGCTCGTCGGAGACTCTCGCCGACCTCGCCCCGGCTTGGGCCGCTGCCGGAGCCACCTACATCGGTGGCTGCTGCCGCGTCGGCCCGGCCGGTGTCCGCGCCTTGGCTGACGCGATCTCAGACGCCTAGGACCTGACACAACAGATCGAGCGCGCCCGGATAGGCGTGGTCGGGTGGAGTGCCGTAGCCAACGATGACGGCTTGCCGGGTCGCCGGGGTCGGGGCGAAGTGGTAGGTGCTCATGCTGGCGAGCCCGAGCCCCTGGCGGGCCGCGCGCTCCACCATGTCCTCGGCATCACCCGGTACGTCGAGCAGGACGTGCATGCCGGCTGCGATTCCGGCGACCTTGACGTTCGGGGCGCGTTCCGCGAGCAGCTCGACCAGACGGTCGCGGCGACGCCGGTAGTGCAGGCGCGACCGCCGTACATGCCGGTCGTAGTGGCCGGAGGCAATGAACTCGGCGAGCACCAACTGCTCGAGCGTTGCGGTCTGATAGTCGGCAACACGCTTGACGGCGATCACCGGCTCGAGAAGGTGCTGCGGGAGGACCATCCAGGCGAGCCGGACGCCCGGGGCGAGGCTCTTGCTGGCGGTGCCCGTGTAGACGACGCGCTCCGGGTCCAGCGCCTGCAGGGCTCCCACGGCCTGCCGGTCGTAGCGGAACTCACCGTCGTAGTCGTCCTCGATCAGCACCGCTCCGGACTTCGCCGCCCACTCGACAGCCGCCGTACGGCGTTCTGGCGACAGCGGCACGCCGGTCGGCATCTGGTGCGCGGGGGTCAGCAGCACGGCTTGGCCGGTCAGCTGGGACACGTCGGCGCCGTACTCGTCGAGTGCGATCGGGACTGGCCGCAAGCCACGCGCCCGGATGACGTCGCGATGCAGGCTGTAACCGAACTCCTCGGTGGCGACCGTCGTACCGCCGAGGTTGCGGACTGCTTCACAGAGCAGGCTGAGGGCCTGGACGTAGCCGGAGCAGATCAGGATGCGTTCCGGATCGGCCCGTACGCCGCGGGCCCGAGCGAGGTAGTCGGCCAGCGTACGGCGAAGCTCGATCCGGCCGCGGGGATCGCCCAGGCCGAACGCCTCGTTCGGCGCGGCCGACCAGGCCTTGCGGGCCGCGGCGAGCCACTCACCGCGCGGGAACGTCGAGACGTCGGGTGAGCCCGGGGTGAGGTCGTAGCGGAAGGTCCGAACCGGCGGCAAGGTCGCGACCTGGGTCGGGGCGACATTGGCACGGCTGGCGACGACCGTGCCGGAGCCCTGTCTGGCCGTCAGCCAGCCTTCGGCGACGAGCTGGCCGTAGGCGTCGGCGACCGTGTTCCGGGCGATGCCGAGGTCCTTGGCGAGCGAGCGCGAGGAGGGCAGGCGGGTCCCGGCCGGGAGGCGGCCAGTCCGGATGGAGGTGTGCAGGGCCTGCACCAGGTCGTTGCGGCCCCGGGATGCGGCCAGGTCGAGATGCAGGTCGGCGCCCGCGGAATTGGCCCCTGGATCTCCCATGGAAGTGGACCATACACCTGGGCCGATCCAGGCCTAGGTTGGAGCCATGAGCACATCGACAACCCGACGCGTGAAGCTGGCCAACCTGGCCCCGGAGTTCTACCAGGCTCTGAACGCGCTGGACGCGACCGCCGGCGCCGGCCTCGACGCGAACTTCGCCCACCTGATCCGGACGCACGCCTCCCAGATCAACGGCTGCGCGTACTGCGCCGACATGCACAGCCTCGACTACCTGCACGGCGAAGGTCCCCAGCAGAAGCTGAACCTGCTGCCGGTCTGGCGCGAGTCCCGCAACCTGTTCACCGAGCAGGAGCAGGCCGCCCTCGAGCTGACCGAGGCGATCACGCTGGTCAGCGACGGCCACGTGCCGGACTCGGTCTACAACCTGGCCGCTGAGCACTTCGACGAGAAGGAACTGGCTCAGTTGATCGCCTTGATCATCATGATCAACGCGTGGAACCGGGTCGGGATCACCGGCAAGATGGCCCCCGGCCACTACAAGCCATGAGCGCCGAGGCATTCCGGGCCCGCCACCACTCCGGCCCGCCGCTGATCCTGCCGAACGCCTGGGACCCGGTCAGTGCGCGGATCATCGCGGCTGGTGGTGCACCGGCGATCGCCACCAGCAGTGGCGCGATGGCACGTGTCCTCGGGTACGACGACGGTCAGCTGACGCCGGCCGCCGAAATGCTGTCGGCGGTGGCGCGCGTCGTACAGGCGGTTGAGGTACCGGTCACTGCGGATATGGAAGCTGGCTACGGGCTGCCTGCCAAGGAGTTCGCGGAGCGGCTGCTGGAGACCGGTGCGGTCGGCTGCAACCTCGAGGACTCGCTGGCCGACGAACTGGTGGATCCGCTGCAGTTCGCTGACTATCTGGCCGAGGTACGGGCGACTGCCGGGGCCGACCTGGTCATCAACGCCCGAGTGGACACGTTCCTGACGCAGGGCACGCCGGCCGATGCAGTAGCGCGTGGCCGGATTTACCGGCGGGCCGGTGCGGACTGCATCTACCCGATCTTCGCGCCACTCGACGTACTGCCTGAGCTGGTCAGTGAGATCGGCGGTCCAATCAATGCGCACGCCAAGCCAGGTGGACCGACACCTGCCGAGCTGATCGCGGCCGGTGCACACCGGATCTCCTACGGCACCAGCGTGCACAAGCATCTGATGGACTCGCTGCAAAAGCTCCTTCCGAGCCTGCAGTGAAACAGCAGGGCTACATGGTGATCACGGTGAACTCGCACCAGTTCGACCACTCGCCAGGCGTCGCGCCGTCGGTGCCTCGGACTCGCCAGGCGTAGCTGCTGCCTTCGGTGAAGGCCTCGTCGGCGATGGTGGTGCCCAGCCAGGATCCGGAGGCGCCGGGGCCTTCGGTCGTGGTGGTGCTGACGGTGCTGCCGACCACCTTCCACTCGAAGGTGCCGTACACCTGGGCTCCCAGGGTGTCGGTGATCTGCGCCCGCAACTGGGGAGTCAGGCTGGACATGTACGGCCGGTCCGCGCCGGTGGCGCAGGTGGTGTCAGGTGCGGTCGCCACGGCGTCCACCGCGGTCTTGGTCTGATAGGTGACCGTGACCGACGGCGGGTTGGCCACGGCCTCGCGGGACGCGAACCGTTTCCAGCCGAGGTTGTTGGTCTCGCTCGCCGCACTGATCCCGATGTTGGTACTGGTCAGCTTGTTCGCCGCCGTGTACTGGAACGCCGCGGTCACCGGGATCGTCACCCAGTCGTCACTGCAGGCGCTTCCCCATCCCCTGGTCTGGGTCGAGGTTCCAACCTGCTCGTACTGCGCCGGCCGGTTCGTCCAGCGAGCCGTGTTCGACACGGCGGCCACCCGGTAGGCCACCCACCCGGTGGCTGTGCAGGAGTACGAGTGATGCCCCCACAGGCTCAGCGTGGCGGCCTGGATCTGCTTGTCCCACAGCCATTCCTGGTTGTCGAACCGCAGATACGACTTGGCCTTGTTGGCTCCGCTGTCGTTCGTGCCGATCTTCAGCTCGGTCGCGGCGGACTGGTCGGTGCTGTAGCTGGACTGGACGAAAGCGTCGAAGTTCGCGCCCGAACTCTGCGACGGATCGATGGTGACCGGGTAGACGGTCTTCGGATCGGCCAGGAACGACGCGTCGGGCGTGAGCAGCAGCGCGCCCTTGGCGAGACCGAGTCCCACCGGCGCCCGCCTGAGGTGTTCACCGGACGCCTGATCGACGGTCGAATCCCACATCATCGGAGCCGGTACGTCGTGGCTCTCGGTGCCCGCCGAGACCTTCAGACCGCCCTTGCCGTCGAGCTTTGTGGTCAGACCGTCTGTCCTCCAAGGCATCCTGATCTGCTTCAGCTGTACTGCGGCCTGCCGGTTCTTCACCAGCAGATGCTGCTGGTAGCCGGTCCTGGTCGCCTCGACAACCAGGTCGACACCGGGCTTCACCTCGCGGTAGGTGGCTTTGGTTCCGTCGATCTCCGGAGCCGGCAGCGGACCGGACCATCCAAGGGTGGAACGCTTGCCAGGCTTGCCGAGGGCGACCAGGTCGTGATCCCCCTGGCCTGCGGGCCCGGACAGCCTCAGTGCGTAGGGATGGGCCTTCGCAGCGACCGAGCCGTCGGCCTGCCGGGCCAACGACACGTCCACGGCGATCCAAGCGCCGTTCGCAGCGCGCATCCGGACCGGACCACCGGCGATGGTCGCCTCGATCTTTCCCGAGGGCAACGCGCGGTACTCCGTGGTGTCGGTGGTCATGCCCGTGATCAGCACCGGCTTGCCAGTCGTTCTGGCAGTGACGAGAGCAGCGGCTTCGCCGGGCTGTTCCAGCGACCTGACAGCGCGTTGCTCGGCCGGTACGGCGGTCGCCGGTTCATGGAGCAGGCCGGCCACCAGCGCCAGGCCGACGGCCGCGCCGATCCAGCGCGCTCTGGGATCAGGAGACATGCGCATGACCTTTCTGGGCGGAACCCCGGGCGGCCCAGCAGCGGGCCGCCCGGGGCGGATCAGTGGATCAACGGATCACCATGTGCGCGGGAAGGGGTACTTGGGCCGCCACTGCCGCACCCGCTTCCAGACGTAGGTCTTGACGACGCCGAACGCACAGCCCTGCGCGCCCCAGCGGCCGATCTTGTACGGGAGTTTCTTGTACTTGGCCCAGAAGGACTTCCGCAGCATCGACCCTCCGGCGCCCTTGATACAGGCCTGCACGTACTTGTTCTTGACGACCTTGCGCCAGACCCACCGCACGTACTTGTTCCGCTTGATCTTCTTCTTGAGTTCCTTCAACTTCTTCGCGAGTGCCTTGGCCACACACTTCTTGGACCAGCACATCCACTTGCCGTCCAGGTCGGTCTTGTCCACCGGGTCGGCGCAGGTGTACTCGTACGCGTTGCAGCCGGCGCCCCAGATCGGGTCGATCTGCAGGAAGCGCCCGGTGGCCGGGTTGTAGAGCCGGACACCCATCAAGACGATCCCGGACGGCGCGTCCGCGGCTCGCTGGTGCGCGCCGAGCCAGCCGTAGCGCTGCTTGCCGACGGCTTCGGAGTCGCCGAGCTGGCCGTACTCGTCGGCCTCGCTGGTGCTGGACAACCCCTCGTCACCACTGTGGATGGTGGCCACGATGTCGCCGGACAGGTCGGAGATCTGCCAGTCCGCTACGGCGGAGTCGCTGTCGAGGATCGCGGTCAGGCCGGACAGGCCCGGGATGACCCGAGTGAATCGTGTTGTCCCTTCCTGGGTCCACACCGGTGAATCCTCGTCACCGTCGTAGTGGTTGACGTATCCCACCACCTCGCCGGTCGAGTTGTCGGTCCAGGATCGGATCCGCTCACCGGTGACATCGAGGGTGTAGTCCGTCGTGCGACCGGCCTGGGTGACCGTGTCGACCAGGTCGTCCGCGTGGTAAGTGGCCGTCACGTTCCCGGCCGCGCGTGCTCCCGTGTCGATCGCCGGCACGGTCGTGGTCCGGCCGAGAGCGTCGTACGCGTAGCCGGCAGTGGTGACCCGGTTCGCCGTGTCGTAGGTCCAGGTACGCGAGGCCGCCGGGGTCGTCGTCTGGCAACTGCCGTCAGCGGCCGGCCCGTACTCGGAGCTACTCGTCCGGTCCGTGGCAGTGCTGAACCCGTAGGTCCGGGTCACACACTTCTCACCGACGGTCTCCTCGACCGAGGTGACCCGGCCTGCCGCGTCCTGGCGGTAGAGCTGACTGGACA
Source organism: Kribbella albertanoniae (assembly GCF_004348455.1). Classification (GTDB taxonomy): domain Bacteria; phylum Actinomycetota; class Actinomycetes; order Propionibacteriales; family Kribbellaceae; genus Kribbella; species Kribbella albertanoniae. The sequence goes on along the minus strand of NZ_SMKA01000003.1, from coordinate 69,274 downwards.
GAGTGGACACCCGCCGGGCTGTCTGGCCGGTACCGGAACCGGTCAGCGACTCACTGAACAACGTGCAGTCGCCGGAGGCACACCCTGGCTTGCTGTAGGTGATACCGGCCGCTTCGCCGGACTCGTCGTACCGGGTGTCGACCTTGACCCCGTTGGGCCAGGTCTCACTGACGAGCAGTCCGTCAGCGTTGTAACTCCCGGTGTAGGTGCCGGTGTGGCTGTCGTTCACCGAAGTGAGCAGACCTCGATAGTCATACCCGTGGGTCCGGGTGGCTTTGCCGTCCGAGGTGGTCGCCGCCCGGCCGAGCAGGTCGTAGGAAGTGGTGGACAAGTTGCCGTCGGCATCTTTGTAGGAGGTGACCCGGCCGAGGGTGTCGTAGCTGCGGACGATCTCGGCGGTGACCGCGCCGGCGGAGACCGACTGGGTCCTGAGGACGTTGCCGGTCAGCGGGTCGTAGACGTTGCGCTGGATCGGAACCGCCGTACCGAGGCCTGCTGCCGCGACGACCTCGACCTCCAGGACGCGGCCGGCCGCGTCGAACCTGGTGGTGCTGGTTCGCAGTGTCCCGGCACTGGTCTTCTCGACCAGTACTCGCTGCTGGTTGAACATGTCGTACGTCTGGACCTTGACCGGCAGCTCAGGCCCGGTGGCCGCCTGGCCACCTGGCTGGATCCTGCAGACCAGGTTCGCCCACTCGGGCCGGAGATCGCACTCGCTGTACCCCGATCCGGAGGTGGCCCGGTAGTAGATCAACTTCTGCGTGGCCGGGGTGTTGGTGGTCGTACCGCCCGCGACCTGGGTCGTCGAGGTGTCGAGACCGGTGACCGCGTCCACGGTGTTCCGGACGGTCCGGTTCAGCCCTCCTGGGTCGGTGGTCGTCACCGTGGGCGTGCGCAGAGACCAGTTGTACCCAGTGGTCGTGACCCGGCGGTCTGCCTCGACCGCGGTACCGCCCGCGCCCCAGAGCCGAACCGCCGACTCGGCGGTAGTGATCAGATTGAACGGACCGCCAGTGGTAGGCGCGCCTTGGTCGTAGGTGTTGCGAATCAGGTGCTTACCCCTGACCGTGGCGCCGGTGCTGAGGCGGACCTCTACCTCCGGCCCCAGCGTGGTCTCGAGCCGTTCTCCGTCCAGCGAGTAGTTGTTCACCATCGAGTAGGCCTGCGCCAGGGTCTGCTCCGCGGCGTCGTTGTCCGACTGCGACTGGTTCAGAGCCCGATTGCGGTTCTCCGCGGTCAGTGCGCGAACGGTGTTGCCGAAACCGTCGAACCAACTGGTGGTGATGTTGCCACCGGGTGACGCGGTGTTGATCTCCCGACCGCTGGCATCCAGATAGCTGACCGTTGCCCGCTCCCAACTCGACGGCAGCGCACCGGTTGCCGGGTTGCCACTGGGCACCTGGTCGGCCGGGAAGACAGCCGCGGCGTCAGTGGGAGCTTCTGACTGCCCCCATCGCTTGGTCTGCCCGGGAGACATGTCATACGGTGCGCCTGCTCCAGACAGAGGCACCTTGTAGACAACAGTTTCGACAGCAGTGCCTGCGGTCAGGGCAGAGCGAGACACCTTGGAGATCCGGCCGATGGCGGGGTCGTTCGGCAGCGTCGTGTAGCTCAGCTGCCAAGGCTCCTGCCCGGCCGTTCTGACAGTCGAGAGAACACCGTCGGCCTGGTAGCTGTAGGTGTCGCCGACGTGGGTGCTGCCGGAGTCCAGCCGCGGGTCCCAGGCCGAACGCAGCCGGCCCGCGTTGTCGTAGCTGTACCGCGCGACCACCACTGTCCGCAGTGCCGGCGTGGCCAGGTCCGGATCCCAAGCGGTGAAGGAGATCTCCTTGACCCGCCCGAGGTAGTCACCCCAGGTCGCCTCGGTAGTGCCGGTGGCTGTGGTCGCGGTGGCGTAGGTGAAGTTCAGTGCCCGGCAGCCGCGTGCCATCGTCGCGCAACTGACGCCGTCCGGTACCGGGGCCAGCATGCGGGTCGGCCGCACCACCTCGGCACCGCCGATCGTCACCTTCTCCCAGTTGTAGGTGGTGATCTGGTTGCTGCCCGGCAGCGTGGTCGCCGTCGGGTAGTACTGGCCCGCCGCCGTCCCGGTGACCCGGCCGAACGTCACGATCGCGCCCTGCTCGTCCGTGAGCTTGTACGAGTCGGTCGCACTCGCATAGGTCAGCTTCAGACTCGCCTGCCCCACCTCGGGGTCGAAGTTGACACCGTCGCGAGCCGTGAAGCCGACTGTGTCGCCCTCGGGTGTTCCGACCTGGATCAGGGTGCCGAACACATCGAGAGACGTGTACGGCGTCTGGGCCTCGTCCACGACGGCCCCGGAGATCCAGCCCGGGCCGAACATGCCCGAATCGTCGGTCTTGGCCGACTGACGGCTGTTGTAGGTCCGGCTGACCGTCAGGTCGCTGCCGTAGGAGTCGACCGACACGTCGGTCTCGGACATCGAGAGGTTGCCCGTCAGCAGGTTGACCTCACCGGGGCCGATCTCTTCAGTGGCTGCCGTCGCGAGGTTGCGGTCGAAGGTGAGCTTCACCGCGCCCGACGACGCAGCGGTGCCACCGGTGAAGTTGCCCCGGATCTGGACCGGTCCGTCCCGCGGGATCGACTGGGTGTCGACCGCGGCCAGAGTGGCCTCCAGGTTCCAGTTCAGCTTCGGGAACTGTCCGCCGCCACTGGTCGCCAGCGGCCAGGTCACGGCACCGCCACCGGCTGCGACCTGCACGTGAGCGGCCGGGATCGTCACCCAGGCGTCGGTATCGCCGCGACGCCACTGGTAGGTGACACCGGTGGCCGTCGTACGGCCCGCGCCGACAATCGCTGTCTTGGCCGCGCTGACGTCACCGTTCTTCGGTGAGATCACTGCTCCACCACCGACAGCGAACTCGTACGCCGTCAGCGGCGACCGGTTGCCGGCCTTGTCCCTGGTCCGGACCCACAACGTGTGCGGTCCGTCCGCGGTCGGGGTGATGCTGATGCTGGTGGTCGCTCCCGGGGTGGCCGCGTTGACCACCTCGTCCGGCGGGTTGGTGTCGACGCCGTACTCGTACGCCACGACGTCACCGACACCCGAGGAGCCGAAGGTGAAGGTCCCCGCCGTACCGGCTGCACCTGACCACTGGCCGACCGGGTACGTCGTGGACGAGACAGTCGGTGCACTTGCGGGTGCGATGGTGTCGACGGTGAACTCGCACCAGGCCGACCACGCGCCAGGCGTCGTACCGTCGGTGCCCTGCACTCGCCAGGCGTAACTGCCGCCCTCGACGAAGGCACCGCTGGGGATGGTGGTGCCCAGCCAGGCGCCGGATGCGCCGGGGCCTTCGGTGGCCGTGGTGGTGGCTCCGCCGATCGGCTGCCATTCGAAGTTGCCGTACACCTTGGCGCCGAGACCATCGCTGATCTGTGCCCGCAACTGCGGCGTACGGGTGGAGATGTACGGCCTTCCGGCACCCGTGCCGCAAACCGTCGCAGGCGCGGTCGCCTGGGCGTTCACCGCGGTCTTGGTCTGGTAGGTGACCGTCACCGACGGCGGGTTGGCCGCGGCCTCACGGGAGGCGAACCGCTTCCAGCCGAAGTTGTCGGTCTCGCTCGCCGCCTTGATCCCGATATTCGTCTTGGTCGCGTGGTTGGTCGCCGTGTGCTGGAACGCCGCAGTGACCGGGATCGTCACCCAGCCGGCCCCGCAGGACGACGAGAAACCCTTCGTCTGGGTCGATGTACCGACCCTCTCCAGTACGGCCGGCTGCGCGGTCCAACGCGCCGCACTGGTGACGTCCTCGGTGCGCCATGCCTCCCAACCCGCCGCAGCGCAGGAGTACGAATGGGTCTCCCACAGGCTCAGCGTGGCGGCCTGGATCTGCTTGTCCCACAGCCATTCCTGGTTGTCGAACCGCAGGAACGACCTGGCCTTGGTGCTACCGCCGTCGTAGCTGCCGAGCTTCAGTTCGGTCGCCGCGGACTGGTCGCTGGTGTAGGTGTTCTGCACGAACGCGTCGAAGCTCGCACCCGAACTCTGCGCCGGGTCGATCGTCACCGGATAGACCGTCTTCGGGTCGGTCAGGAAGCCGGCGTCCGGTGTCAGGACCAGCGCGTTCTTGGCCAGGCCGAGCCCGACCTTGGCCGTGCGGGTGTGCTCACCGGAGGCCTGGTCGACGGTCGAGTCCCACATCAGTGGCGCCGGTACGTCGCGGCTCACGGTGCCGGACGTGACCTTCAGACCGCCCTTGCCGTCCAGCTTGGTGGTCAGGCCGTCCGTCTTCCACGGCATCCGGAGTTGCTTGACCTGGGCGACAGCGGCCTTGCTCTTCACCAGCAGGTGCTGCTGGTAGCCCGTCCGGGTCGCCTCGACGACGAGGTCCACGCCGGGCTTCACGTCGCGGTACGTGGCGATGTTGCCGGCTAGTTCGGGGGCCGGCAACGGTCCGGCCCAGCCGAGGCTGGAACTCCTGCCGGTCGTCCCGAGCGTCACCAGTTCGTGGTCTCCCTTGCCGGTGGTGGCACCGGCAAGCTTCAGCCCGTACGGGTGAGCTTCGGGAGCGACCGAACCGTCGGCCTGGCGGACCAGCGTCACGTCGACGTCGATCCACTCCCCTTCCTCGTCCCGCATCCGGACCGGACCGGCGGCGACGGTCGCCTCGATCTTGCCCGAGGGCAGCGCGCGGTACTCGGTGGTCTCGGTGGTCTTGCCGGTGATCAGCACCGGCTTGCCAGTTGTCCTGGCAGTGACGACGGCCGCTGCCTCGTCATCACGTTCGAGCGGAAGTTCGGCGGCCGTGTCGGTCAGTTCAGCCGGGACGGCCGCGGAATCGGTGGCAGGTTGCAGCACGGCGGCTACGAGCGCCAGACCGACGGTGACGCCGATCCAGCGCCTGGACTGCGCGCGTGGATTAGGACGGAGGAATCGGGACTTCGGATATCGGAACATGGGCGGTGACCTCCTGGGGCGGGGTACTCCGCTCCAGCGTGGGGCCCCGCCCCCGACCCGGACAGGTCAGTAGTGGACACCTTCCGCTATTGGCCAGTTCAGCCCAGCAGACCTAGTCGTTGTGCGGCCGCGCCCGCCGCGAAGCGGGTGGGGGCGTCGACGAACTCCATGATGGCGGCGATGTGACGGCGTACTGTGCGGACGCTGAGCTGCAGGTGGCGGGCAATCGCGTCGTCCTTGAGTCCGTGGACCAGTAGGCGGAGCACTTCGCGCTCTGTCCCGCCGAGGCCTGTTGTCTGCGTCTGCACGACTGGTGTGGCGGACTCCCACAGTTGGTCGTAGTACTGCGTCAGTGCGGCCACCAGTGGTGCTGAGCGGACCAGTAGCGCGCCAGTGCTACCACCCGCGGCCAGACCGACCAGTGCGAAGTGGTCGTCGACTATGGCCATCCGGGTCGGCAGGTTGCGGACCGTGCGTACTTCCACGCCGGCACTGATCGCAAGGTGCGCACCGTGCTCAGCGAGATACTCCGGTGTGCACAGCTCGCGGAACGTCATGCTGTTGCACTGCCCGTTGATCAGCGACGGCAATGCGGCCGCGGGGCCCTCGTCGGTGAGGATGGATCGGTACGTGCACTGGACTGTGTGGATCGACGTCGTCCAGCGGGCAGTCAGCTCGTCCGGATCGGTCAGCACCTGCGCCAGCACCGACGGCACCTGCTCGGACCGGCGGTCATGTAACTGGAGCTGATGCATCTCGGCAGCAGCGACATAGCCCTGCAAGAGCCGGTCGTGCTGTTTGGTGAGCTCGTGGTGGACCTGGGTCAGCAGGCCGGTCACGGCGATCAACGGATCAACGGCTCGGAGCAGGACGAACTCCGGTCCGTGCTGCAGGTAGGCCAGGTGGCGGCTGAGCAGCTCCTGGTCGACTGGGTCCTCCGGATAGGCCACGCGGGCACCGGCGTGCGTCAGCTCGAGATACGCATCGGCGACATCATCGGGGAGCAGCTCGCGAACGAGCTTCTCGTGTTCGGACAACTCCTGCGGTTGCCGGCTGAAGCCGGCGGTGACTCCTGCAACCACGGCGATATCCCCCACCACGATCGGCCACCAGGGCGGATGGCCTTCTGTGTCGTGAAGTTACCATCCGCCACCCCTGCGAAGGTAGGTATCTTTCGTAAACTGCCGGTGGCCTCTCTCACTCGGCTGTGGTGCTTTTAACACCTTCTATCGTTAGAACGTAGGGCGTAGACGAGAGCCCAGTCCTGATCATTTGCGAGCGGGTCCGCGACGTGCGCCGGCTGGCCGTTCACACAACTCGGGTAGACGAACGCACAGGTCGCCGTACCGTCCGGGGCGAAGTTGACCAGGTTCGCGCGCAGAATCGCAGCCGCTGCGGCATCCAGCCAGGCCGCCTGCTGCTCGGTGACCAGTTCGCGCGGCCAGGCGTCGTACACGGCCGCACTGAGCACAGACCAGTAGTGCGGGAAGACGTCACCCCACAGTCGCAGTCGTCCGAACCAGTAGCCGTCCCAGTGCCGGATCGGCACGTGCCGCAGCCGTACGTCGGGCTGGTCGGCCGCGAACGCAGTCAGCCAGGGCAGTCTGCGGCTCAGCTCGGCACCGTCGATCTCCTCCGGTGCAATCCGGTACGCCGCGACCAGGAGCTCCAGGAGTGGTGCCACCATCGACTGCTCGTAGTTGACCTCATGCGGCGGCAGCTCATCGCCGTACTGGAGGAACGTGCGCGCATGCCGGACGAGATGCTCATGCAGTCCCAGCTCGGTCAGGAGCGGCCCGAGATCGAAGGCGAGGAAGTGATCGCCGCCCAGCTCGTAGTACCGGTTGAGGACGCGTGCTGCACCCTCCCGGTCACCCTGGCCCAGCAGGAACCGTGCGAACCACGGGAAGTTGTAGAGCCTGATGTGGTCCCGATTCTCGCTGTCCTCGTGGACTGTGCCGTCGTCGTCGACCAGATAGTCGTGAACGAAGCGCTCATACCCAGCCAGTGCTTCATCGAGCTCCCGCCGGTCACCCCAGCCCTGGTCACGGACCTCCTGCAGCAGGAGCGCCATACCGATCCGCTCACGCCCGTCGGACCAGTCCCGCCAGCCGTCGGCCAGCACGGTCAGCCCGCTGTCGACGTCGTACGGCACGAAGGCGTACTGGCGGCTGTCCGGTAGCTCGGGACGACGCTGGTGGTCGAGAACGAACCGCACGCGGCGCTCTGCGATCACCCGCAGCGGCTCGTGGAACAGCAGCGCCACTCGCGCACCGTCGGCATCGACATACTTCAGACCAGGCTCTTGAGCAGTGACTGGGCCATGGCCACGCACCTCGATCGTCCCCCCCACCTCGGCCGCCAGCCGGTCAGCAACGAGCCGTGGCCCGCGATCCGCGTGGAAGGCGGACAGGTCGTCGTACCAGCCGAGCTGCCACGTCCAGCGGTACGACGCTCCTGGGGCGAGCGTGATCTGCGGCTGACCGCCCATGGCGTGCGGTGCGCGTGCGTGGTCGGTGATGTGCAGGTAGAGATGGCCGCGGGTGTTGCTGCTGCTGTCTGGTTCGCGGGACTCGACGGAGTACGCCCAGAGCTCGCCTTCCTTGAGCTGTAGCCCCAGACCGGGACCACTGCCGTCCATCGGGACTGCCCAGGCCCATGCGTCCGCACCGCCGGTCCAGATGTGCGCGTGGACTGCACCGGTGAGGCTCTCGCGACTAGAGCGATACACATCGCGGTACGGCGTACTGATCGCGAGTGAGCCGACCTCGACCGGCGCTCCGGTCGGATTGCGGAGTTCGTACGTCTCCGTCCAGTGCTCACCGAAGCGGCGGCCGACCCGGAGCTCCAGACCGCCCAGCTGGTAGAGGAGGTCGAGTCCAGTGCTCCGCCAGCGCACGAGTGCCGGGTGGTCGAAGCGGTGGCTGCCGCGGTCCGTGATCAGGAAGCCCTTGCCCCAGGCGCGCGGCGCGGCGTACTGGAGCACGTCGCGGCCGTCGGGGTGCAGCACCTGGGCGACCGCGCCGTCGTCGGCGATCTGAACGGTTCCGGGACCGAATCCGAAAGATTCCACAATTCCCCAACCTACTGATGTCGAGGATCGCCCGGCAGCTCCGTCCCATCAACGAAAGCACCCACCGCACCGATTGGATTCGAACCATGAACGCCGAACAGATCGCCGAGATCCTCGCCAAGCCGTACTCCCAGCAACTGCTGAACGGCCCCGAGCCGGCCCGCTTCGCCTACGACGGCCTGGACGGCGACCCGCGGGTGATCCCGATCGGCTTCTGGATGGAGGGCGACAAGCTGCTGATCGCCACCGTGCCGAAGTCGGCCAAGGTCGCCGCGCTGAAGAAGAACCCGAAGGTCGCCCTCACCATCGACAAGGGCGCCTTCCCGCCCAAGGTGCTGCTGCTCCGCGGCACCGCCGAGGTCGAGCTGGTCCAGGGCATCCCGGAGGGCTACCTGGTGGCCGGCCGCAAGGTGATGACCGAGGAGCAGTACGTCGGCTGGGTGGCCGGCGTGAAGGGTCTCTACACCGAGATGACGCTGATCACCGTCACCCTGACCTGGGCAAAGCTGCTCGACTTCGAGACCACTCTGCCCAAGGCCGTTGAGGAGTTGCTGAGTGAGCGGGCCGGCGCCGTACCGGCTAGCTGATAGCGAGGCTGAAGGCCAGCAGGCCGGTCCCGGTGGCATTGGTGATCGCCGGCCCCGACTTCAGGTGCCCCTGGTAGACGAGTGCGGTCGCACCGGTCGGCGTACCGGACAAGGTGAGCTTGAGTGAGCCACCGGCTTCGTAGGCCACCGAACTGACAGTGACGGTGGAGCCGACCAGCCGGAAGTCCGCGCGCACTCCGGCTTCCACTGTGAGCGGATCGGTCGACCGGAGCTTCACAGTGAGGGTGTTGCCGCTCTGGGTGACACTTGCCGGGTTCGGCGGAGCCACGCCGGCCGACGGGCCGTCGTACAGCTCCCTGGCCACTACTGCGAACGTTTGGTCGCCCATCTCGCGGTAGCCATCGGCGTAGGCGTAGTGGCAGCCGTCGTGACCGGACAGGCTGGTTGTCGACAGCAGGGTGACGCCGTGGCTGGGGCCGAGTTTGCGCTGCGCCTCACGGAGGTTGATGGTCGTGGTGTTCTGACAGGGGGACGTGCGGACCTGGTAGACGAAGTACTTCGCAGTTGTCATCTCCGTGCGCCAGTCCGCCAGCAGTGAAGTGGTGCCGGAGATGTGGACTGCTGCGTTGTCGCTCTCGGACTCACCCTGGTACCAGAACACGCCCTTGACCTTGCTGAGCACTCCGGAGGCCTGCAAGCGACTGCGTAGGCGTCCGTAGTTGGTCGTCAGGTCGTTCGGGGTGGTGTCGTTGCGCTGGAAGAAGCTGGCCGGCTTCCCGCCGTGCGCGCCGTTGAACAGGGCGACCGGAACTCCATAGGTGTCGACGATTCGGCGGCCCATCCGGATCGCCCACTGACCGGCCGAACCGGGCTGCTTGGTGATGTCGCCGGTCGCGTAGTGCCAGACCCGGTCAGGGCCAGAGAGGGAAGACTCGACGGTCGCGCTGCCGAAGCTCCTGAGATAGCGCGACTCTTCGACGTTCGCGGCGCCGGCGTATTTGGCTGCCTGGGCATTCGACTGCCCCTGCACCACATACACGTCACCGGAGACGATGCCGGTGCGCCTGGCCACGACGCGGTCGATGCCAGGCCCAGTGGCTCTTAGTTCGAAGGTGTAGTCCCACAGACCCGCCTCGATGCGCGGCGTGAACCGGAACGGCGCGGACGCCGGAGCGGTGAAGGTCTGCGTCTCGCCGTGGCCAGTGACGCGCAGTTCGACCTGATCCACCCCGGCGGCGGTGACTTCACCGGCCACTGCGGGGTTGGCTCCGTTCTGGCTGTCCCGCGGGATCAGCTTCAGGTCCTGCGGCATGTCAGTCAGCTTCACCAGCGACGGGCGGGCGTAGACGGTCAGCTTGCGCTGCGTGTACGTCGCCGCGTTGTCGGTCAGCGTCCAGTCGGGCGCCCCACTGGTGTTGGCGCCGATGCCGAGCGCGAGGACGTTGCTGGTCGACTCGCTGAACCTGTTGATCGAGAGCACCGGCTTGGCCGGCACGCTCGACGGCTTGGTGGCACCGATCTGGTGGATCTGGAACGAGCCGTGGCCGAGAACCGTGGTCGGGCTGTCGTCGGCGTCGTACGTGCTCTCCGAGGCATTCGGCACCTGGCCGCTGGCGACTTTGTCGTACCGGTTCGGCCACATCTCGACGTACCCGGTCTGACCTGTGCCGGTCGTCACGCCGGCCACGTTGGAGGCGACCTCGAGGTCGCCGACCTGCTGCCGGAAGATCTGTCCGGTGGATGTCTGCAGGCCCAGTCGCCTGGCGTCGCTGGTGAACGGCGCCATCGCCGTCCACACCCACTGAACGCCCTGCGGGCCGTTCAGCTCGAGGCAGTAGCCGACGCGATCGAAATTGGAGCCGATGGCGGCGGTGTTGTTCACCGTGTACGGCGGGGTCGTGTTGAGCCAGCTCGCAGACGTGGGCAGGTTGATCTGCAGTGCCGTGGTGTAGCCGGCCGCCGCGGCGTCACAACCGGCTGCGGCTGGGGCGGTGGTCGCGGCGGTAGATGAGGACGGGGCAGCTCCGAGAACTGCGGCCGTGGTGAGGATCGTTGTCAGAAAGGCGCGGAATCGCGCGGACCGAGGCATGGGCGGGACCTCCGGATGATGTTTTCGCACGGAAGAGGCTTCCGAAGGCAGGAAACTACCATTGGACAACGATTTCCGTGAGAATCCTTCACCACATCCTTCAGCACTGCCCGATGGTCAGTCGAGTTTGTTGGCCGCCCTGATCACGTCGACCATGTCGGACATCATGCCGGTCAGGTCGTAGTCCTTCGGGGTGTAAACGGCCGCCACACCGGACGCCAGCAGTGCCCTCGCGTCGGCATCCGGCACGATTCCGCCGACAACCACGGGCACGTCCTCAAGGCCCGCCTCGCGCAGACCGGCCACGACGGCCGGGACCAGCTCCATGTGCGAGCCGGACAGAATCGACAGCCCGACACAGTGCACGTCCTCGGCCACCGCTGCCGCCACGATCTGCTCGGGTGTCAGCCGGATGCCTTGGTAGATCACCTCGAAGCCGACATCACGAGCCCGGACGGCGACCTGCTCAGCGCCGTTCGAGTGACCGTCCAGTCCTGGCTTGCCAACCAGGAACCGCAGTCTGCCGCCCAGCTCGGTCGACGTCTCGGACACCTTCACCCGGACCGCAGCGATCGCCTCACCGCCGGCCGACACACCCACCGATCCGGACACACCGGTCGGCGCACGGTACTCACCGAACATCTCCCGCAGTACGCCGGACCACTCACCCGTGGTCACGCCGGCCCGGACGCACTCGAGCGTTGCCGGCATCAGGTTGTCGGTGCCCTTCGCAGTGTCGCGCAGCTTCGCCAGGGCCGTGTCGACCGCCTTCTGATCCCGCTGCGACCGCCACTCGCGCAGAGAGGTCAGAGCGGCCTGTTCGGCGGCCGGGTCGACGGTCTGGATCGCAGTGTCCAGGTCAGCGGTCAGCGGCGACGGCTCGGTGTTCTCGAACTTGTTGACGCCGACCACAACCTGCTCACCGGACTCGATCCGCTGCCAGCGCTCGGCGTGTGAACCGACCAGAGCCGACTTCAGATAGCCGCTCTCCACAGCCACGACCGCACCGCCCATGGCCTGCACGCGGTCGATCTCGTCACGCGCTCCCGCGACCAGCTCATCCACCTTGGCTGCGATGACATGCGAGCCGTCGAAGATGTCGTCGTACTCGAGCAGGTCGGACTCGTACGCAAGCACCTGCTGCATCCGGAGCGACCACTGCTGGTCCCACGGCCGCGGGAGGCCGAGCGCCTCGTTCCACGCCGGCAACTGCACCGCACGCGCCCGGGCGTTCTTGGAGAGCGTCACGCCGAGCATCTCGAGCACGATCCGCTGCACGTTGTTCTCGGGCTGCGCCTCGGTCAAACCGAGCGAGTTCACCTGAACGCCGTACCGGAGCCGTCGCGCCTTGGGGTCCGTGATGCCGTACCGCTCCAGCGTCAGCTCGTCCCACAGCCGGACGAACGCGCGCATCTTGCACATCTCCTCGATGAACCGCACACCGGAGTTCACGAAGAAGGAGATCCGCTGTACGACGTCACCGAACCGCTCCGGATCCACCTGACCACCGTCCCGCACTCGATCCAGTACGGCGATCGCCGTGGAGAGTGCGAAGGCAAGCTCCTGCACCGGGGTCGCCCCGGCCTCCTGCAGGTGGTAGCTGCAGATGTTGATCGGGTTCCACTTCGGGACGTTCGCGACCGTGTAGGCGATCAGGTCGGTCGTCAGCCGCAGCGACGCGTCCGGCGGGAACGCATACGTCCCGCGGGACAGGTACTCCTTGACGATGTCGTTCTGCGTCGTACCGGTCAGCTCGGACGGCAACGCACCCTGCTCCTGCGCCGCGACCTGGTAGAGCGCCAGCATCCACATGGCCGGCGCGTTGATCGTCATCGAGGTGTTCATCTGCGCCAGCGGGATCTGGTCGAACAGCGCCCGCACATCGCCCAGATGCGCCACCGGTACGCCGACCTTGCCGACCTCGCCCTTCGCCAGCGGATGATCAGCGTCGTACCCGGTCTGTGTCGGCAGGTCGAACGCCACCGACAACCCCGTCTGTCCCTTGGCCAGGTTCCGCCGGAACAGCGTGTTCGACTCCGCCGCGGACGAATGCCCCGCGTAGGTCCGCATCACCCACGGCCGGTCCCGCTCACCAGTCGTCATGTACCCGAGAGTAGGACTGTGTGAGCTTGTGAGTCGCCCCCTCGTGACTCGTGTCATAAGGGGGCTGCGTCACATTCGGGGGAGGTCTGGCGGCCCCGCGCCGTAGCGAGCATGTGCTCGGTGCGGTAGCTCGGCGTGCTGGAGCGGAGGCCTCGATGTTTTTCCATCGTGGCCTTTGCTCCAGTGCGTCGAGGTGCCGTGCCGAGTGCAGCGCAGTAGGCGTGGGGGCGCCAGACCTCCCCTCAGGCCGTCATCGGCAGCGGTGTGCGTTCCACGTGCAGGATGCGGTGCAGGCGGGTGACCGCCAGGATCCGCACGACGGACGGGAGTGGATGCCACAGGACGAGCTGACGGCCCAGGAGCTGGGTCCGGCGATGGGTCGCCACCAAGAGACCCAGGCCGGTCGCGTCGACGGCGTCCACGGCTTCGAGGTCGACGATCACGTCGCCCTGCGAGGTGTCGATCAGCTGGTTGAGAGTCTGCCGGACGTCGCCTACCGAGCGCACGTCCAGGATGCCGGTCAGGTGTATGACGTTCCCGGTTGAATGGCTGACGTTGTCATGGGTCGGTGCGTTCATGTCCGTGCCCTCCGCTCGTCCGGCGGCCCCCGAGTGATCGGCCGCTGAGTGCGCGTTGTGTTCGTAAAGACTCCCTGGACACCCGGAAGGTTGCCAAGACCCCACGAGATTTTCTTCTGGGCCACAATGGGGTATGTGTTCGCCGAGCAGTACTTCCTGTTCCCCGTCATCGCCCTGGCCTTCGCCGGGGTGATGGTGCTGCTCTGCCGCTGGGCCTTCTCCAAGTCCAGACGCGGCTCCCTGGTCCGCCGCGTCGACTCCCGCCCGGCCGAGCGGGACGCCTTCGGCCTGCTGATCGACGTACGGACCGAACACAGTCACAACGAGGCCCGGATCACCGTCTCGAAACTCAAGGACTTCGGCATCAAGGCCACCACCGCCCGCACCAAGGACGGCTGGACCGTCTACGTCTGGCCCAAGGACGAAGCCGCCGCCCGCGGCCTACTCGACACCCGCTGAAAACCGCTCGAACTCAGCAGGCGCCGCCTGCCATCATGCAGGGCATGTACGCGTTCTTCTTCCCGGCCGGCTGACCTCCCGCCGGCGCAGTTCGAGGCCCTGCCCGCCGTCGGCGATGCGGGGGCGACCATGAGGTTGCTCCCGATTGCTCACCGGGAGAAGACGCATGCCCTTGGTGCTTGTGCGCACTGTGACGGGTTTGGAAGGTTTGGCGGCCGAGGAGGTCGCCGCGGCGGGACACCGGGTCGTCGGGGTGTCCAAACGGCAGTTGGTCGTCGATGCGACCGCGGAGCTCATCGATACTCCCCCACGGCTGGCTGACGACCTGTTCGTCGTACGGGCGGCGGTCAGCGATCCGGGGCATCTGAAGTCCGGACTGGTGTCGGCGGGTGACGCGCTACGACGGGTGCTGTCAGTGGCGCGGCAGGACTCGTATGCGGTGACAGCGTCCTTCGACGGGTCGCGGAACTTCAATCGGTACGACGTGGAGGACCTGATCGGTACCGTGCTCGGCGGGCCGTACCACTCCCGTCGGGACGGAAGCACGCCGCCGGCGGACCGGTCGGAATGGCGAGTCGTACTGGACGGGAAGACCATGTGGGTCGCGGTGCGGCCGTACGACGTACCGCTGCATCGGCGGGCGTGGCGGCAACGGACTGTGGTCGGGAGCCTGCATCCGCCGGTGGCTGCGGCAATGGCTCGCCTGGCTGGGCTGGCTGCCGGACAGCGCGTGCTCGACCCGTTCTGCGGAGCGGGGACGGTGTTACTGGAGGCGCGTGCTGTTCAGCCCGGTGCGACGTACCTGGGAAGCGATCTGTCGTCCGCCGCGATCGCTGCGGCTCGGGCGAACTCGGCTGCGGTGCGGTGGCAGGTCGGGGATGCTGCGCGACTCACCGGCTCGGTGGACCGGATCCTCACCAATCCGCCGTGGGGAGTGCGAATCGGGATCGACGACCTCACGCCGTACCAGCGTCAGTGGCGGCGGGTGCTGCAGCCGGACGGCCTGGTGGTAGCGATCCTCAACCACGAGCAGGCGGCCCAACTGGCCGCGGATCCGGGGTGGCGAGTGCGGGGCGTGTACGACGTCGCTGTCGCCGGTCGGCACCCGCGGATCGTGGTGGCTACTCGACACCCGCTGAGCGTGGGACCGGGCGGAAGGCCGCGTCCTGGTGCCGGGTGAGTTCGTTCAGGGTCCGGAAGATCTGGCCCTGCGGCGACTGCCCGGGATCCAGTACGTCGAACGACAGGATCTGCCGGCCCTCGTCGTACGAGATCAGCAGGGTGCGGTCGTACAGCGCGAAGTCGCGCGGGATGATGAGTGCGGGGTAGTTCCGCCGGTAGTCCGAGACGGTGATCCAGTAGCTGGCGACGTCCCCGGTGTGCTCCCAGTAGAACCGCAGCAGGTCCTGGTCGGCGAGGTCGCGTTCCATCTGCTCGGCCTCGTCGTCGTCGATGACGAACAGGCGGGTCTTGAACTTCATCCGCTTGCTCTTCAGCTCCTGCAGGTACGCCGTCGCGGCGCCCTCCTGGTACCACCGCAGGGTGTTGCGCTGGACACCTTCGTACCCGTCCGCGTGCTCGACGGCGCTCCGCAGATAACCGAGGTAGGCGGCCGGGCCGACGTACGGGATGTTCCGGAAGTTGTCACTCATCGAGGACCTGATGAGCTTCGAGAGTGCGTCGTTGTGCCGCGGGCAGCTGGTCAGCATGCCGAGCGCGGTCTCCTGGTAGTCGATGCGCTCGGTCAGCGCGCCCAGGCTCGCGTTGAGCCGACCGAGCTCTGTCAGCGAGTTGGACGTCGCCGACAGCAGTTGCCGGAACAGCTCGAAGATCCAGCCGCCCAGCGTGCCCACGATCACCGCCAGCACGTGGCTGGGTAGCTGCCGGGCGGTGAAAGCGTTGTCACCTGCCGAGAACAGCAGAATCGCTTCCAGGGTCAGCGTGCCGACGAGCGCGGAGCCGGCCAGACGCTTCGGGTCGACGGACTGGATCACTGTCTTCGCATCGACGGTCGCTGCCATGGAACCCCCATCCCCTGCGTCACATGGTGAGGCCGGGCCGCAGCTGTGTGCAACACGATTCGGCGCGTGAGGGACAATGGCCCCGATGACGCTGACCGAGATGTTGCCGGGGACGACCGAGCCTGACCAGCTGTACGACGCGTTCGCGCGCTGGGTGGCGGAGCAGGGGATCTCGTTGTACCCGGCGCAGGAAGAGGCGTTGATCGAGGTGATGACCGGGTCGAACGTGATCCTGTCCACGCCGACCGGGTCCGGGAAGAGCCTGGTGGCGACCGGCTCGCACTTCGCCGCGCTGGCGCACGGGAAGCGGACGTTCTACACCGCGCCGATCAAGGCGCTGGTGTCGGAGAAGTTCTTCGCGCTCTGCGACGTGTTCGGCGCGGACAAGGTCGGGATGCTGACCGGCGACGCCTCGGTGAACGCGGGCGCGCCGATCATCTGCTGTACGGCGGAGGTCCTGGCGAACGTCGCGTTGCGTGAGGGCGCGGCGGCCGATGTCGGTCAGGTGGTGATGGACGAGTTCCACTTCTACTCCGAGCCGGATCGCGGCTGGGCGTGGCAGGTGCCGTTGCTCGAGCTGCCTCGCGCGCAGTTCATTCTGATGTCCGCGACCCTCGGCGATGTCGAGCGGTTCAAGATCGATCTGTCCCGGCGGACCGGCCAGCCGACCGCGATCGTCTCGTCGGGCGAGCGCCCGGTTCCGCTGATCTACAAGTACGTCACCTCGCCGCTGCACGAGACGCTCGCCGAGTTGCTGGTCACCCATCAGGCCCCGGTCTATGTCGTCCACTTCACCCAGGCGTCGGCCCTGGAACGCGCTCAGGCGCTGACCAGCATCAACGTCTGCACGAAGGAGGAGAAGGACAAGATCAAGGAGCTGATCGGGCATTTCCGGTTCGGCTCCGGCTTCGGCAAGACACTGCAACGCCTGATCATGCACGGGATCGGCGTCCACCACGCCGGCATGCTTCCGAAGTACCGGCGGCTGGTCGAGCAGCTCGCGCAGGCGGGGCTGCTGAAGGTCATCTGCGGTACCGACACCCTCGGCGTCGGCATCAACGTGCCGATCCGGACGGTGCTGCTGACCGCGCTCAGCAAGTACGACGGGCGCCGGCAGCGGATCCTCAAGGCGCGCGAGTTCCACCAGATCGCTGGCCGGGCGGGGCGGGCCGGGTACGACACTTCCGGCACAGTCGTCGTACAGGCTCCGGATCACGTCGTGGAGAACGTGCGGCTGCTTGCGAAGGCCGGTGACGATCCGAAGAAGCAGCGCCGGGTCCAGCGCAAGAAGCCGCCGGAGGGTTTCGTCACCTGGGGTGAGGACACCTTCGACCGGCTCGTCGCCGCCGAACCCGAACCGCTGCAGTCGCGGATGCGGGTCAACCACGCCATGCTGCTGAACGTGATCGCCCGCGACGGCGACGCGTTCGCGAGCATGCGACATCTACTGCAGGACAACCACGAGGACGCCAAGCAGCAGCGGCATCTGATCCGCCGTGCGATCCAGATCTACCGCACGCTGGTGACCGCGGGCGTGGTCGAGCGGCTGCCGGAGCCGGACGAGTTCGGCCGGTCGCTGCGGCTGACCGTTGATCTGCAGAAGGACTTCTCGCTCAACCAGCCGCTGTCGACCTTCGCACTGGCCGCGCTCGACCTGCTCGACCCCGAGGACCCGCTGTACGCGTTGGACGTGGTGTCGGTGGTCGAAGCGACGCTCGAGGACCCACGCGCGATCCTGATGGCGCAGTTGCACCACGCCAAGGGCGAGGCCGTCCAAGGGATGAAGGCCGACGGCATCGAGTACGACGAGCGGATGGAACTGCTCGAGGAGATCAGCTGGCCGAAGCCGCTCGAAGAGTTGCTCGAGGCAACGTTGGAGATCTACCGGCAGACCCACCCGTGGATCGCCGAGGCCGGCCTGTCCCCGAAGTCTGTGGTCCGGGACATGTTCGAGCGGGCGATGACGTTCGGCGAGTACATCCAGTACTACGGTCTCGCGCGCTCCGAAGGCATCGTGCTGCGCTACCTGAGCGACGCCTACAAGGCACTGCGGCAGACCGTCCCGCCGGACAAGGCGAACGAGGACCTCACCGACCTGATCGAGTGGCTCGGCGAGGTCGTCCGCCAGACCGACTCCAGCCTCCTCGACGAGTGGGAAGAGCTGACCAACCCGGTCACCGAAGAGGTCGAGGTCACCCCGGTCGGCCCGCGCCGCATCACCCTCAACACCCGGGCCTTCCGCGTCCTCGTCCGCAACGCCGTCTTCCGCCGCGTCGAGTTGGTCGCCCGCCACCGCTGGGCCGAGCTGGGCCAACTCGACACCGACTCCGGCTGGGACGCCGGCCGCTGGGCCGAAGCCGGCACCACCTACTACGCCGAACACGACACCCTCAACACCGGCCCCGCCGCCCGCGGCCCTGCCCTCTTCCTGGTCGAAGAACACCCCGGCTACTGGGAAGTCCAGCAAATCATCGACGACCCCGAAGGCAACCACGACTGGCGCATCACCGCCACCGTAGACCTGGCCGCCTCCGACGACACCGGCGAACTAGTCCTCGAAATGGTCTCCTTCAAACCCCTGTAAGCGGCGGCTGCCCCTCCGATCGACCATCATGAGGGAGTGTCGGACGAACCAACGCAGATCCCTGCCCGGGCACGAGCCGCGCGAGGGTTTTCGCAGCACCTGGGTTTCGGCGAGGACTCCGATGAGCGCACCGGCGCCCTGCTCCGCTCACTGGCCGCCACGAAACCGGACGGTCACCTGCTTGAGCTGGGCACCGGCGCCGGTGTCGGCACCGCCTGGCTCCTGGACGGGATGAGCGCCGGCAGCCGGCTCGTCAGTCTCGACCGCAATCCGGAGACCACCGAGCTCGCGCGGAAGGCGGTCGGCGACGACTCCCGGGTCGAGCTGGTCGTGACCGACATCGGCGAGTGGCTCGACCGGTACGACGGGCCGCCGTTCGACCTGGTGTTCGTCGACACCTACCGCGGCAAGTTCATCGCGCGGGCGCAATTGCTGGAGTGGCTGGCGCCCGGCGGAATCTACGTCGCCGACCATCTGCTGCCGCATCCGGACTGGGCACCCGATCAGCAGGCGCTGGTCGAGACCTTCCGCCGCGAGATCGTCGAGGACCGGTCGCTGGCCGTCACCGTACTGAACTGGTCGTCCGGGCTGGTCCTGGCCACCAAACGCAGCCTGTGATCGCACCCGAGCCGACGCGGGCGTATCTGAGAGACCCATCGCTGCAGAACAGCATGCGGACCGTCGAGCAGACCGAACCGTTCGTGAGTTGGCCGCTGCAAGCCCTGCAACGCCCGCTCTTCGCCGACGCGCGAGCGATGGCTGAGCTCTGCACCGACCTCAGCCGGCTGCACTGGTTGCTCGACGATATCGCCGAGCGTTGCTTCGGCGGCAGCCGCGGCTATCTGGAGGCGCAGGGCGTCGCCGACGACCTCATCGACGTCATCCTCGCCGGAGCTGTCGGAGCGTCCCGCACCCATCTACGAGCCGACGTCTTCAGCGCTGGTGGCCAGGCCAAGGTCATCGAGCTCAACCGCGGCAACGGCCTCGGCAGCATCGATTCCTCGCTGCTGCACGAAGCCCTCCTCGGGCAACCGGGATTCGAGGCCTTCGCTCACGACCATGAGCTCTCCTACGCCGACACCCTGCAACTGGTGGCCGACCAACTCATCGCCGCGGGCACCGCGCCGGACGGAGGACCGCCCAGCGTCGCATTGATCGAGGAGTCCGGCGCACGGGACAAGCCAGGCGGAGCCACCGAGCGGATGTGCCGCAACCTGCGCAGCCGCGGTCTCACGATCGCCTTGGGCGAACTCCGGGATCTCTCCGAGCGCAACGGCCGCATCTACCTCGACGGCGACACCCGGGTCGACGTCATCTTCCGGTACTTCGATGCCACGAACGTGGTGCCCGGCGACACCACGATGGCGGCTCTGACCAGAGCGCAGTACAGCGGTGCCTTGGTTCTCTTCCCGCCGCTCGACACCGATGTCTCGGCCCGCAAGGCAACTCTCGGTCTGCTGCGAGAGCCGCACGTGTGGTCGGCGTTGACGCCCGACGAGCGGGCATTGATCGAACGGCGGGTTCCCTGGACGCGGATGATCGGTCGGGACCGCCGCTTGCTGATCGACGAATGCCGTAGTCGCCGGCAGGAACTGATCCTGAAGCCCGCCGACGGTTTCCAAGGTGCCGGCGTGGTCATCGGGACGAACGTCAGCGACCAGGAATGGCAAGCCCACTTGGAGTCCCCCGCCCTGCAGACCTACCTGGTGCAGCAGCGGGTCGTCCCGGACGAAGAGCTGTTCACGGAGTCCGGCCGGCTCGTTGACTGGCATGTCGTCTGGGGCGTCTTCGTCCTGGACGACCAGTACGGCGGCGCCACGCTCCGCGGCCGCCCCGCGATCGAGAACGGCGTGATCGGCATCCCCGGCGCCTACAGCAGAGGATGCGCGTTTCTTTCTGGAGGTAGCTGATGACCGGCGACAACAACCCGCAGGAGTTCTACGACGGCTTCGCCGAGGACTATCACCTCATCTACCCGGACTGGCAGTCCTCCGCCCGCCGGCAGGGCGGTGAGGTGCGTGACCTGATCACCGCGTTCAAAGGATCGGGCGCGTTCTCCGTCCTGGACTGCTCCTGCGGGATCGGCACGCAGGCGATCGGGCTCGCCCTCGAGGGCTACCGCGTCCACGCGACCGACCTCAGCTCCCGCGCCGTGGCCCGCGCCGCCGACTCGGCCGCGGCGATGGGCGCCGAGCTGACCTTCGGTACGGCGGACTTCCGGCACCTCGACGAACAGGTCGACGGGACGTTCGACGTGGTGCTCTCGTTCGACAACTCGCTGGCGCATCTGCAGACCGACGATGACCTCGCGCAGGCCTTCGCCGCGATGAAGGCGAAGCTCGAGCCGGACGGGTTGCTGCTGATCAGCCTGCGTGACTACGGGCCTCTTCTGAAGGAGAAGCCCGAGGGTTCCGTGCCGCGCGTGATGGAGCTGGGTGGCCAGAAGCGGATCTACTTCCAGACCTGGCAATGGCATGACGACGCTCCGGCGTACACGACCGACTTCTTCGTGCTCAAGGAATCGAGCACCGGCTGGGAGGTGTCGACCGGCCGGACCACGCTGCGCGCCTTGGAGAAGGAGACTGTACTGGGGCTGCTCAAGGGCGCCGGCTTCAAGGATGTCGCCTGGTTGCTACCGCACGAGTCGGGCTATCACCAGCCGGTCGTCTCAGCCCGGAGCCTGTAGCCGCCACAACGCGGGCGGCTCCCCGATGCCACCGAAAGCCTTCGCATACGCCTCGGTGCTCAGGATGTGCTCCTGCGCGACGGGCTGCTGACGGTCGAGGAAGTGATGCAGCTCGGCCCGGTCGTCCGACCAGCGGAAGCCGTTGAAGAACTGCATGCCCGGCACCCGCGTCTTGTAGAGCGCCTCCTCGGAGTAGCAGGTCCCCACGTAGCCATGGGTACAGCCGAGCTCTTGGAGCTTCTGCAGGACCCCGGCCAGCATGTGGTTGCCGATGTTCACCGCGGTGTACTCCGGTGCATAGATCGAGATGCCGTACTCCCCCACCTGCTCCTCGAGGTAGAGCGGTGCAAGTCCGACCGGTGCTCCGGTGGTGTCGTCGGTCCACAGCAACACGTGCGTCGTGAAGGGTGAGTCCAGCATCTCGAGGAACCGCCGCTGCCGATACTCGACCGCCTCGGCCCGGGTCGCGAAGTACGCGGTCGCCAGATCACGCCAAGCCGCGGTGAACTCGAAGTCCGCGCGCTCGAGGAACTGGCTGCTGATGTGGGCGCACTGGCGCCTGGCATAGCGGATCCGCTTGTTCGGGCCGAAATCGCTCAGCTCGACGCGGATGCTCCGGGACAGGTAGAAGCGCGACAGGTCGAAGGTCAGCGGCAGGAAGCCGAGTGCCAGTGCCGTACCCGGCGTCTCGCCCTCCTCGAGAAAGCCCCAGACGTGATAGGGGAAGGTGTAGCTGACATAGTCGGGCAGACATTCGGACAGCACGACTCTCATGAACCCACCTCGTTGTCATGGCGAACAAGCTCCGCCGCCACCACGTTCGCTCCGCGGACGACGGCCGGCAGACTGCTGGCGTAGTACAGCTCGCCTGCGGTGATCTCGCCGTACGCGAAGAGCCGGTACGGCGCCGCCGCGACCACCCGGCCCGTGCGCGGGTCGACGATCAGTCCGTCGAACGAGTTCCAGCTCGCGAGCCGCTCGGCGGACAGTGAGTCCAGCAGGCCGCGCGCCCGGCCCTTCGTCCGCCGTGGGCTCAGCCTGGTTGCGTCGATGACGACCTCCGCAGCGGGCACGGATTCGCGCGCGACCGCCTCGAACCGGCCGTTGCGGTGCCTCAGCGCGGTGATTCCCGGTGCCACGACGAGCTGTCCGCTGTCCATTACCGCCAGCAACTTCCTGGCGCTCACCGGCGGCATCGGGCACTGGATGCTCTTCAGGTAGGGCTTGTAGTCGAAGGCAACCTTCAGCATCTCGTCCGCGCTGAGCGCGGCCCGGATCATCGGCGGCACCGGTGTCTCGAGGTTCTCGAAGATCGACTGGATCGGCGCCGCGTCCAGCCGATCGAGCTGGTAGCGCAGTCGTTCCGTGGCCGACGCACTCGACAGCAGCCATGAGATTTCCGTGTCCGCATCGAAGCCGGCCGACGCCAGCTCGAGCTTCAGCAGCTCCCAGACGTCCCCCAGGCCGAGCGATTCGAAGCGGCGGACAGCGTCGATCGTCAGATGCTTCGGGTCCAGCGGCATGATCTGCGGCCGGGGACCTGGGAGGATCCCGGTCCGCGACGCAAGGGTGATCCGTCCGTCGTGACCGAGATGCAGCAGCCCCAGCACGACATCGATCGCCGTCAGCCCGGTCCCGATCACCAGCACGTGCGACCGTGGCGCGATACCCGGCAGCGTCGCGGCCAACGGGTACGGGTCGACGACATAACCCGACGCCCCGCTCAGCCGGTACGGATCCGCCGTCGTACCGGACCCGACCCCGAGCACCACCT
Source organism: Kribbella albertanoniae (assembly GCF_004348455.1). Lineage (GTDB taxonomy): Bacteria > Actinomycetota > Actinomycetes > Propionibacteriales > Kribbellaceae > Kribbella > Kribbella albertanoniae. Next base: position 46,438 of record NZ_SMKA01000003.1, on the reverse strand, counting down.
GCCCGAACGACCGCACACCGGCCGGGGTCCGCACCAGCAGTTCGTTCGCACTGCCCTTCCCCAGCGCGGCGACCGTCTCCGGCACCACGTCCACAGTCCAGCCCAACGCGCGCGCCTGCCCCACCGCGCGCCAGAACTCGTCCACCAGGTACTCGCCGAACACCTGCCGCGGCACATACGCATCCCCCGCCGCGTCCAGCCACCGCGCGAACTGATCCGGATCACCGGGGTCCATCGACATCCGCCCAGCCGGCAGATTGATCAACGCCGACTCGAGATCCGCCCCGAACGCGACCCCGTGCCCAAGATTGTCCGGCTCATAGACGACAACCCGCGGCGCACGCCGAAACTCGTCGGCCCGCGCCAGCATCCTCCCCAGAAGCCCCACCGCCGCCGGCCCGCCACCAATCACGGCAACCCCAGTCAGTGGCTTCCTCCTCAGCTCCCCAGCAACCGATCCACCCCAACCTCATCACCCACCGGGGTCAGCGCCGCCGCAAAATGGGTTCCCTCCGGCTCCTCGGAACCTCGATACTGCCGACATGAAGCCGGCCGGTTCGATTGATGCTCCGCGGTCTGTCGCTGACCTGCTCGACGGGATCGCACGCGGCCGCCGGTATCGCTACGTGAGCTTCTGGGGTCATCGCCCGCGCCGGCCCGGGGTTGTCGACGCGAGCTGTTTCAGTCAGTGGTTTCCTGCGCCGTTCGTCGTCGACGGCGTTCGCTACCCGACAGCCGAGCACTGGATGATGGCTGGAAAGGCCCGGCTGTTCGGCGACGACGTTGCTCTGGAGGCAGTGCGAGCCGCCCGCAATGCCGGCGCTGCGAAGGCTGCCGGTCGCGCCGTACGCAACTTCGACGAGGCGACCTGGCGGGAGCACCGGATGGGGCTGGTCGTGGATGGTTCGATCCACAAGTTCAACGCCCATCCGGAGCTGCGCGACTACCTGGTCGGCACCGGATCACGGGTCCTGGTCGAGGCCAGCCCGGTCGATCGTGTCTGGGGCATCGGCCTGGCGGCAAAAGACGAGGCAGCCTCGACCCCGGCCCGATGGCGGGGGACCAATCTGCTCGGGTTTGCCTTGATGGCGGCTCGTGACTACCTGGTGGGCCAGGGGACGTCTACCTCTACTTCGGCTTCGTAGTTCACGCCTGGTACGTCGAAGCCGTAGAGGCGGCGGATTTCGGCGTAGAACCACTCGTGGTCGGCGAGGTCGGCGATGGTGTTCTGGGTGACGGATTGCCAGGCGGCGTGGACTTCGGTCTGGACCTCCGAGGTGAGCTCCCAGCGGTCGAGGCGGATGCGGTTGTCCTCGTCGAGGTCCTTGGGGGTGGCGCCGGTGATCTGGTTCCAGAGGCTGACGGACTGCTGGATGGGGGTCTGCATGGTGTTGCCGAGGGTTTTGTGCAGGAGGCTGGTGTAGAGGCCGATGCCGGGGATGGCGGAGGAGGCCTGGGTGACGGCGGCGCCGTTGACCGAGGTGTAGGCGTGGATGCCTTCCTTGGTGAGGGTGAGGGCGGTCTGTTCGAGGTCGGCCTTGGCGGCGCCGATCGAGCCCTGGCGGTAGATGGGGCCGGTGATGTCGGAGCCGATGTAGGTGAGCGCGACGGTGTTGAAGTCCTCGCTCAGCAGGTCGCGCTCCTGGAGGGCGGCCACCCAGCGGGCCCAGTCCTCGCCGCCCATCACCTTCACGGTCTGGGCGAGGTCGTCGTCCGTGGCCGGGTCGACCGTGACCTCGGTCAGCTGCGGCTCGGTGCCGTCGTACGCGAGGGACTTGGTCGTGTACGGCGCTCCGATCGTCTTCAGCGCGGATTGGTACGTCTCGCCGGTGCGCGGGTCGGTCCGGCGCGGTGCGGCGACGCTGTAGATCAGGTGGTCGATCTTGCCGAACCGCTCGGCGATCAGGTCGAGCACTTCGTCCTTGGTCGTGTCCGCGAAAGCATCGGCGTTCACGAAGGTGAAGTCCCGGCCGAGCTCCTCGGCGAGCTTCGCGGTCTCGGCCGTGCGGTACCACCCGGCGGTCGCCGTCCGGCGGGCCGTCGCGTCCTTCTCGAAGGCGATCCCGATCCCGTCGATCCCGAACTGCGCCAGCCCGGCAATCGTGGTCGCCAGCCCATACCCCGAGCTGGACCCGATCACCAACGCGACCCTGCGCTCCGCCGTACGAGGCTCGACGGCAGCTGCCAGATCTCGCACCACCTGGACACACCCCGCCGGATGCGAGTCCAGGAACAGGAAACCTCGGCCTACTGGCTTGACCACGCGCTCACTCATGCCAGGACCCTAACCCGCCGAACGACGCTACCGGCCAGGAGTTCCGGAAGAGTGCCGGAAGAACGCGTGCTCAGTTCCAGTACAGTTCCGCGTCGTCGGGCTCGACGGTGACGTCGGCGCCGAGGCGGCGGAGGTTGCCGGCGAAGTCGGTGTAGCCGCGGTGCACGTGGTGCGCGGCGGAGACCAGGGTCTCCCCCTCGGCGGCGAGGCCGGCCAGGACGAGGGCGGCACCGGCGCGGATGTCGGAGGCGACGACCGGGGCTCCGGAGAGCCGCGGGACGCCGCGAACGACCGCGTGGTGACCGTCGGTCTGGATCTGGGCGCCGAGCCGGGTGAGCTCCTGGGCGAACGTGAAGCGGCCCTCGAACAGGTTCTCGGTGACCATCGCGGCGCCGTCACTCAGCGCGTTCAGCGCGATCACGAAGGCCTGCAGATCGGTCGCGAATCCGGGGTACGGGAGCGTGACCACGTCGACCGGCTTCGGCCGGTCGTTCATCCGGACCCGGAAGCCCGGATTCAGGACCTCGATCTCGGCGCCGGCCTTGTGCAGCTTGTCCAGCGGCAACTCGAGATGCTCGGCGTGACCGTTCGCGATCGTGATGTCACCGCGCGTGATCGCAGCGGCGAAGGCCCAGCTGCCGCTGACGATCCGGTCCGGTACGACGACGTGCTCGACCGGCTTGAGTAGTCCGCTGACACCGGTGACCTCGATCCGCGGTGACCCGGCACCGTCGATCTGGGCACCCATGGCGACCAGCAGCGCCGCGATGTCCTGGATCTCCGGCTCGCGGGCCGCGTTCTCGATCACCGTCGTGCCACGGGCCAGTACGGCGGCCATCATGATCGTCTCGGTCGCCCCGACACTCGGGAAGTCCAGCCAGACCTCAGCACCGTGCAGGCCCTGCGGGGCCTCGGCGATCACGAAACCGTGCTCGATGTGCACCTTCGCGCCCATCGCCTCCAGCCCGGCGACGTGCATGTTCAGCCCACGGGAGCCGATGTTGTCCCCACCGGGCAAAGCGACCTCGGCCCGGCCGCAGCGGCCCAGCAGCGGCCCCAGGACGGAGATGGAGGCCCGGAGCTTGCGCACCAGGTCGTAGTCGCACTGGTAGCCGATCTCCCCCGGTACGGCGATCGTCGCCAGCCCGGCCTCCGCATCCACGGTGACCGAGCAGCCCAGGGTGTCCAGCAGCTGCGCCATGAAGGTGACGTCCAGGATGCCGGGCACCTGCCGCAGCGTCGTCGTCCCCTCCGCCAGCAGTGCCGCCGCCATCAGCTTGAGCACGCTGTTCTTCGCCCCAGCCACCTCCACAGCTCCTTCGAGCCGTGCCTCACCCGCGATCCGAAACCGTTCCACTGGTCGACTGTAGCGTTTAGACGTACCGACCTTTGCGTAGAGTCCCTGCCATGGCTGTGAACTTGACGCGGATCTACACCCGCACCGGTGACGCTGGCGAGACCCGCCTGGGCGACAACTCGACCACCTCGAAGACGGATCCGCGGCTGGCGGCGTACGGCGACGTGGACGAAGCGAACTCGGCGATCGGGGTCGCGATCGCGGCCGGACACCTGAACAGCACCCTGGTGTTGCTGTTGACGAGGATCCAGAACGACCTGTTCGACGTCGGCGCGGACCTGTGCAACCCGATCACGCCGAACCCGGCGTACGAACCACTGCGGATCACCCAGGAGTACATCGACCGCCTCGAGGGCTGGTGCGACGAGTACAACGGCCGCCTCACCAAGCTGCGCTCGTTCATCCTGCCCGGCGGCGCTGTCGGCGCCGCCTACCTGAACGTCGCCCGCACGGTGGTCCGCCGGTCCGAGCGCACCGCCTGGGCAGCGGTCGAGGAGCACGGCCCGACCGTGAACCTGCTCGCCATCACCTACCTGAACCGGCTGTCCGACCTGCTCTTCATCCTCGGCCGCGTCGCCAACCTGTCCTCCGGCGGCGACGTCCTCTGGGTGCCAGGCGGCGAACGACAGAGCTGACGGTTTGGCCTAGCTCAGCTGCCAGTTCAGCGGCATCCGGAGCAGTCCGGCCGGTGGGAGACCCAGCGCGGTGTAGAGCCCACTGGCCAGGCCGTCCAGCGTCAGCGGTTGCGCTGTGACGGCCAGGTCGTCCGTAGTGGTCGGTGCCCTGAGCTGGTCGAGCAGATTGCGGTGCGGGACGGTTGTGAGCTGGATGTTGTCGCGGTCGAGCCCAGCGCGGTCGCAGGCCAGCGTCAGCGCGTGCTGGAAGCCACCGAGCTCGTCGACCAGCTTGCGGTCGAACGCGTCCGCTCCGGTCCACACCCGGCCGCGTGCCAGCGCCTCCAGCTCCTCCTCCGGCAGCCCGCGGTCCAACGCGGCCTTGGCGACGAAGTCCAGGTAGATCCGGTCGAGCGTCTCCTCCAACCGCTCCCACTGGTCGTCGCTGAACTCCTCCTGCGCGGAGAACATCCGCGCGTTCTCCCCCTCGGACACAGCCTGCTGCGAGATGCCGATCCGCGCGAGTGCATCCCGTACGACGCCCTTGCCGGTCAGCACGCCGATCGAACCGGTGATGGTGCCGGGCTGCGCGACGATCACATCGGCCGGCATCGCGACGAAGTACCCGCCTGATGCGGCCACACTGCCCATCGACGCGATCACCGGCTTCCCCGTCGACCGCAGGCGCAGCACCTCGTTCCGGATCGCGTCAGAAGCGACGTACGAGCCGCCTAGGCTGTCTACTCGCAGTACGACGGCTTTGACCTTGTCGTCGTCCGCAACCGCGCGCAGAGCCGCACCGACGGTGTCCGAGCCGGATCCGGGCCCGCCGAGCGGACTGTTCGCGTTCCGGCCGACCGTGATGCCGCCGGAGACCCGCACAACCGCAACCACCGGCTTCGGCGGCCACGGGAGCCGTCGCTGGAACTCATCCAGGTTCCGCGGCCCACGCCGTACATAGCGCTCTGCCAGCAGCCTGGGGGTCTCACCGAGCGTCTTCTCGAGCTCGTCGTACACATCCGACCGGTAGCCGAGCCGATCGACCAGTCCGGCGTCCAGAGCGGCCTGTGCAGGCAGGGGCGCACTATCGACCAGCTCACGAACCCGCTCCGCCGACAGCCGGCGCCGTACGGCGATTCCGTCGACGATCTGCTCGTACGCCGACTCTGCCAGCCGCGACGCCATCTCCCGGGCCGGACCGGTCATCTCCTTCTCGGTGAACGTGTCTGCGGCGGTCTTGTACTCACGCCGCTTCCCGAACTGCGGAATCACTCCGGCCTTGTCCAGCGCCCCACGAATGAAGACCGCCTGCATGGTGACACCGGTGATGCCGAGCTCACCCGACGGCTGCACCCAGATCTCGTCGAACGCGGTAGCGAGGTAGTAGGGCACCGTCCCGCCGCCGGCCTCACCGAACGACTCGGTCCACGCGACCGCAGGCTTCCCCGACGTCCGGTAGTCCGCCAGTGCGTCCCGCAGGTCCTGCACCTGGGACAGCGACAGGCGCGCACCACCCAGATGCGCGACCAGACCGGCCACGGAGTCGTCCCGTGCCGCCTTGCGCAGCGCTGCGACCAGCTCACGCAGTGTCGGCAGATGCCGCGCACGGAACGCGGCCACCGGTGAGGCGGGCGGCGTCTCGAGCACGCCCCGAGTCAGATCCAGCTCCAGCAAAAGGCCCATACCTCGACCCTAGACTGCACTGACAAGCCCAGCCCTGGTGGCTCACGGCCCCTCAACCGTGAGCCACCAGGAGTTCTGCGCTACTTGACCTCGTACGCCCGCGTGATCGTCTGGTCGACGCGGTTGCCGCCTGCGTCCAGCGCCTGAGCCCGGAGCGTGACGAAGCCGGACGTCTGGTCGAGCGACGCCTTCCAAACCGCCGCACCGGTACGTTGTACCGGCACCGCCTGCCAGGTCTTGCCGTCATCGAAGGACGCCGACAACTGCAGGCTGACAATCGGCCGGACTGGTGCTAGGAACGCCGTCTGCACAGTCACCGGGAACTCGAACCGCCCTTGTGGCGCACGGTTCCGTTCGTCGAGCTGTGGCGAGTAGCGGACGTTCAGCAACGGCAGCGCGGTCTCCACGCCGTCCGGAGTGCGCTTGGACCGAAAGGTCCACCGTGACGAGATCTCCGGGGACAGCTTGGTCCAGTTGTCCGCCCGCTTGGTCACCTTGGTCAGCTGGTACGTCGCCTCGTCCGGCGGAACCGCGAACGTCTGGATCCCGAGTGAATCGGACGCACCGATCTCCCGGCCGTTGCGGATCAGCGTGGTGCGTTCGGACTGGAGTGTGGCGTCGCCCAACCGATCGGGCGCACCATCCGCGAACGACGGCACGTAGATGCCCAGACTGTCGCCGTCCCGGGCGGACCAGGGCAGTGCGTCGCGACCCGGGTTGCCGATCCGGGGGTCGGGCAGGCTGGGTCCGAAGACACCACGCTGCCAGTCGACCCGGGTCGTACGGCCTGCCGGGTAGGCCTTCGGCTCCGAATCGACCAGGGTCAGGTACTCGTAGCCGCCCTCCGGCGTGTACTTGTAGACCTCGTTGCTGAAGGACCACAGCACGTTCTTGGTCGAGTAGTACTCGTCGCGGCGGAACGGCAGGTTCATTCCGGCTGTCGGCGTGAACACGAACGCCGGCACCCAGTGACCACTCGCGTCCCGCTGCGGCAGTGCCGGGAAGGTGTAGTTGTTGGCGCGGTAGCCGGGCTCTCCGGCGTACGACGCGTCCACGTGCGCGTAGTCCCGCGGGTCAGTGATGACCGAGGGATTGGCGGGGATCCGGCCCGGCCAGACCGCGGAGTCGTGGTAGAAGTACGGACTGTCGAGGTACTGGTCGCCGCCAGGGTCCTGTCCGTCCGCCATGCCGACCCAGGCGACATGGGCGTACGCCGTGTACTTGTCCGGCGCCACAGTCCGGTTCGGCACGACGTACATGGTGGGTACGAAGTTCGCCGTACCGGCGTTGTCGACGCCGACGCCGCCGATGTAGGTACCGTCGCCGATGGTCCGGGCAACGCCGATGCCAGTGGCCGCAGCGGTCGCATCGGTGACCGGCTGCCGGACTGCGAGCTTGCGGGCCTGCCGACCGTCCAGCGTGATCGGACCGGCGCCGCCGATGACCAGGTTGGGCTCGGTGAAGTAGGTGACCTCACTGAATCCGACGCCGTCGTCGTTCAGCGTCGCGGTGTAGCCGTCGACGATGTAGTGACCCGGCGGGAGCTTCACCGACTCACCGGCCGAGACGGAGTACATCGCCAGCCGGTCCACATCGACCAGATAGGTACCGGAGACATGCTTGTCGTCGTTGACCGCCGGTGCGCCGCTCCGGTCGAGCATCTGCACCTTGTGCTCGTAGCTGGTGATCTCCTTGCCCACACCGACCGTACTGCGGACCGTCGTACCGTTGCCGCTGGCAATCAGCCAGGCGCCGTACGCACCTTCTGCCTCTGGCCCGGACGTGTCCGCAGTGACGTCGACTGTCGCGCTGCCGTGTGCCGGCACTACCAGCGAGGCGGTGCTCAGTTTGAACAGCTTGGGGCCGTTCAGCTTCAGTGCGAGCCGCACCGGCCGCGCACTGTTGTTGAAGTAGGTCACCGGCTTCGTGACCGGCTTATCGTCGCTGTGCGGCGAAGTCTGCAGTCCCAGGTTCAGACTGCTCGGCATGGCCAGCACCGGCTGCTTGAGCGCCGCTGCGACGTCCACGCGCCCTGCGCCCTGGGTGTAGATGCTCTGGTCGCGGAGACCGAGTGACGAGCCCATCAGGGCCGACTTCAGCTGGGGCGCCTTCCAGTCCGGGTGCGCCTGCGCCAGCAGAGCAGCAGCGCCAGCCACGTGCGGTGCGGCCATCGAGGTACCCGAGAGTTCGGCGTACGACGCATTGATCGCGAACGGATCGAGTGGCGTGTTCGCGGCCCGCGCGGCAACGATGCGGCTGCCCGGCGCCGAGATGTCGGGCTTGACGGCCAGGTCGCCGATTCGCGGTCCCTGGCTGGAGAATTCGCTGTGCCCGTCGGACTTGGTCACCGATGCGACCGCCAGTGCAGCATCTGCGGCGGCTGGTTCAGACACCGTCGACGCAGCGCCGAAGTTGCCTGCGGAGACGACGAACAGGGCGCCGGTGCTGGCAGTCAGCTGGTTCAGCGTCTCGGAAAGGATGTCTGTGCCGTCGGACGGACCGCCGCCGAGGCTCATGTTGACGACCCGCGCGCCGGAGTTCGCGGCCCACTCCATGCCGGCGATGATGGCGGACGTCTCGCAGTTACGACCGCCGCAGACCTTGCCGATCAGCAGATCTGCGTCCGGTGCGACCCCGCGGTACTTGCCAGCCGATGCGGCACCTGTACCCGCCACAGTCGAAGCAGTGTGCGTGCCGTGCCCGATGACATCCAGCACGTCTTTGTCGTCGTCGCTGGTGAAGCCCTTGGTGGCGACGACACGGTCCTTGAGGTCCGCGTGGGTGGCGTCGTACCCGCTATCGAGTACGGCGACCTTGACGCCCTTGCCGGTGAGTCCGGCCTCCCACGCGGCCGGTGCGCCGATCTGCGGGACACTGCGGTCCAGGTTCGGTGTCACACCGCCGTCCAGCATGACCTTCTTCACGGTGCCGGCCAGTCCGGTACGGCGCTTAGACCGGGGGCTGTTCAGCCAACTCCACCACAGCTCTCCGGCCTGAGCGCGTTCCTGACCGATCGCTACGGCGTCGATGATCGGCAGCTCCCGCTTGACCTCGGTACCCTCCGGCAGTGCGCTCCGGACAGCGCGAGCTGCACCACTGGCGTCGTACTGGACCAGGAGGGGAAGCTTGGGCGCGGACTTGTCGTCCAGCCCGAGTTCACCGAGCAGGGCAACGTCGAACAGCCGCGAGTCGACCACACCGGAGTTCACGAGTGGCATGGCATCCAGCGGTACCACCAGCTGCTGCTTGCCAAAGGCAAGCTTGTGGAACGCCATCCGATCCCGACCGGGACCAGGGCGGACGTCGATGGGGACGACACCACTACTGGTCCGCCGGGCGAACACCTGGTCGCCGGTCACCAGGGTGAAGGTCAGCGAGCCACTGGTAGCGGCAGGCTGCTCGGCGCCGATGGCAGGTGGGACAGTGGCGGCCAGTACGACGAGTGATACGGCTATTGCGGTTGCTACAACTTTTCGGAGACGGAATCTGGGCAAGAGTCACCTCATGTGTTCAGGGCAGGGTGAAGCGCGGTGACGGCTCGGGGAGAGCCGGCACCGGGTCTTAGGGATGGGTCAGCGAATGGCCATCGAGGGCGGGGTCGGGCGGTCGTCGGTCCAGCCGGACTCGAGGACGATGTCCGCGCCGGTCTTGAACCCACCGGTCTCGGAGGCGAGCAGCCGGCCGTGGATCGGGTCGATGATGTAGTCCAGGCGGCCGCCGCTGAATAGCGTCGTCGGCTCGCCGCCTGGCTTGATCCGGCTGAAGTCGGTCTTCAGCGAGATCTTGGTCCCGACACGGCCCAGCGGGTCTTTGACGTTCTGCTCGATCGTGACGCCCGGAATCGTCGACAGCACCCGCAGTACGGCGCCGCGCAGCTTCGGCGGTGAAGGCGCCTCGAACAGCAGTCGCCCGGCCGCGGCGTACGCGGCGTAGTCGACGGCTGCGGGGTCCCGGACTTCGACGTTCCGTGCGAGGATCGCGCGCAGCTTCACCGGATCCGTAGGCAGGGCAGCGATCTGCTGTGCGGTGAGGGGCTTGTCGCCGGACAGGTAGTAGCCCGGGGGCACGTCCTGGAAGGACATCTTGTTGACCACCGGTTTGGTGGGGTCCATGGTGATCGGGTTCACCAGCTCGCTCTGCACCCAGGACTTCGGTGCGCCCTGAGCACGCCACTTGGCCTCGTCCCCGGCGGTGGCCGGCTTGTAGCCCAGCTCCACCCAGCCGAACCAGGACTCGGCACCGGGCTTCGTCGGCATCCACCGCTCGGTGATGCTCTGTCGCTTCAGCGTGTACTTCGGACTGCCGACCCGCGTGCCCGTGTCGACGTGCAAGGTGCGGACCCGGAAGTACTTGCCGGACACCTTCTCATCGGCCTCCTGCTGGACGGCTGCGGCGATCAGCACCTCGCTTGCACTGGCCAGCCGCGGCGGCGTCAGAGTCGCGGGTGCCACACCGACGTCTCCGGAGTCGGCACCCTGCAGCAGCGGTACGCCGAGGGCCACCACCGTCACGACCGCAGTGGTCGCTGTGACGGCACCGCCGATCCAGCCGACCCGTGCCAGCGTGGATCGGCTGCGGTGCTTCTCCTCGTGGATCAGGGACTGCAACTGCCGGCGTGCGGCGGCCGACACCTCCGGGCTGGGCCCGTCGTCCTCGGGGAAGGCCTTGCGGATCGACTCGAGCTCATTCATCAGGAGTCAGCTCCTGTCGGATCGGTGTGGCCGAGAGATTCGCGGATGATGCGCCGGGCGCGGGACAACCGCGAGCAGACCGTGCCGTACGCAATTCCGAGCGCGGTGGCGACCTCGTCGTACGTGAGCTCGCCGAGAGCGACCAACAACAGCACCTCGCGGTCCTTGGCGGAGACCTTGGCCAGTGCGGCCGCCAGCTCACGGCTGACGCCCTGCGCGGTCACCTGGGCCGTCACACGCTCCTCGTGGCCGCTGGTCGGTTCTGGCAGCGGCAGCTTGCTGGTCGCTCTCCACGCACGGACCTCGTTCCGGCGGTGCCGCCGGATCAGATTGGTCGCGATGCCGTACAGCCAGGCGCGGACCACTCCGTTGCGGCTGTTGAACCGCTCCCGCTGCCGGAACGCGATCAGAAACGTCTCCGAGGCCAGATCGTCGGCCAGATCGCTGCCGAGCCGTCTGGCGACGTACGAATGCACCTGCCCGAAATACTGGTCGAAGATGTGCGTGAACCGGTCAGGCTCCCGCACTGACGCCTCCAGCACCCGGCTGTCCTCGTCCGCCGAACTGGGAGCAGCATGCACCCGGCCCGGGAACGCGATGGCCGCCAAGGCCACGTCGGGCGTCATCGGACTCCTCACGTCTGCTGGGTCGCCGCCGATCGGCTCGCCCTGTTCTTGCCCGATGCCCCCAGACCCCTTCTCGTGACCCCCGTCACACCCGCATCAGCACAACCAGTGCCTGCGGGTAGACGCGCGAGCAAGGCGACCGGTGGACACCGGTACGGCAAAAGTCGGGACAGCAACCTGATGCGCCAGCTTGCCTTCCACCGCAGCTCCCCTCAGCCGGGCTCTGGTGTGGACAAGTTGAGTGGGCAACCAGCCCACAAACAGCCCACACATTCCCTTGTAAATAAGGGCTTTTGAGCTCGAAAAGTGTCGGTGGGGGTGTCTAAGCTTTGGGGTATGGAGATCTTGGCGATGCCCCCGGTGTACACCCAGAGTGTCAGCGAACTGCTGACGCGGATGGACACCATTCAGGCTGCCAAGGCACTGCTCAGGGCCGACGAGCTGCAGACCATGGGCCGGATGGAAGAAATGGGCGCCGCGCAGGAGCTGGGTGCCCGGGACATGGTCGAGCTGGTCTCGGAACGCTACCGTCTCGATCGCGCCGAGGTCCGCAAAGATCTCGCCTTCACGACCGCCCTACGCAAGTACCCGGTGGTCGCGGCCGCGATGCCTGATCCTGCCGATCCGTCTCGTCCGGAGGTCGTGTCACCCGACCTGGCCAAGATCATCGTCAACACCCTCGAGAAAGCACCGTCGAGTACGCCGGTCGAGACCCTGACCGTCGCCGAAGAACAAATGGTCAACATGGCGCGCATATCCAACCCCCGCGAACTCGCCAAGTTCGGCCAGACAGTCCTCACCAGACTCGACACCGACGGCCCCGAACCAGCCGAAGACGAAGCCGTCAGCAAGGAGTTCCTGCGGCTGCGGCAGACCGACGGCGGAGTCAAGTTCACCGGGTTCGTGGCCGGCGCCAGCGGCGAGCAACTGATGACCCAGATCCACCAAGGAGCCAAGCCCCACAAGACCATCGACGGCGAACGCGACCCCCGGACCCTCGACCAGCGCCAAGCCGACGCGTTCAAAGCGACCATGGACGCCGCCGCCGGAAATCGCGACTACCCCGGCGTCCCGCACCTGACCGTCACCATCGACTTCAACGACCTCAAAGCCGCCCTCGCCGCCGCCCCCGCCGCGTTCGGCGGCAGCACGGCCAGCGGACCTGGCGCGGTAGGCGAACTGGTCTTCGGTGACAACCTGTCCGCCGGCGCAGTCCGCCTCCTTGCCTGTGACGCGGCGGTGTTACCGATCGTCCTGGGCGGCGATTCGCAGCCGTTGGATGTCGGCACCGAGCAGCGCTTCGTGAACCGCTACATTCGCCGGGCGTTGAACAAGCGGGACAAGGGCTGCGTGGTGTGTCAAGCCCCGCCGTGGATGTGCCACGCCCACCACATCATCGAGTGGGCCAACGGCGGCCCGACCAGCCTCCAAAACCTCGCCCTGTTATGCGCTCGCCATCACCGCGCGGTGCACAACGGTCAATGGGCGATCTCGATCACCGCAGCCGGCGTCCAGGTCACCCGCCCATCCTGGGCCGACCCGCCACCTGTGCCTGACCGTGCCGCACTCGCCGCCCTGATCGACTGGGTCACCCCTGCCCCCAACCCCGGTCCTAGCGACAGCAGCACCGGCACCGCCACCGCCACCGTCGACTACTGGGGCGAGAGCACGGCCGGCGTCAGCAACAGCGCCGGTTCAAAGACCCCCAGTGCCAGCAGCAACCCAGCCCACGAACACCCTGGCCGACTCCCGACCGCCAGCACCCTTCTCGACCCGGCACGGGCCGCAGACCGCGAAGCCTTCCGGACCCAGCTGCTCGCCCACGCACCCAGCAACTTCGACCCCTGGGGCACCAACACCACCCCAACAACCGAACCACCGTAAACCCCACCGGTTCACCGACACGACCAACTGCGCAGCCGGCCCCAACGGGCCGGCCCGTAGGCATGCCCACCGAGGGCTCAGCACCGCAGTCGACGAGCCTTGGGCGGGCTGGGCTTACCGGGCGAACAGGGCGCTGATTAGTTCCTGTGGATCACGTGAGGCGGGCCAGTCGCTGACCTGGCCGTCGCCCAGCTCCACAACGCGCCATGCGCCGTCGGTGCGCCTCGTGAGGTCGACTGTCACGAACGGCAGCGCCAGGTCTGCCACCAGCGGCTCGACCTCGATCAGGTCGACACCATCCGGTACGTCGTCTGGGGTGTCCGGGTGCGGAGTCACCAGGACGCATCGCCCGCCAACCCACCAGCTGCGCGCCTCCACGCCGACGAACTGCTCGAAGCGCCGTACGACGAACCCTCCGGCGAACGAGTCCTCCCGCAGCTCCAGAAACCGCCGCGCCACCCGCTCGACCGCAATCACGTCCGCAACGTCCGGGATGTAGGCCGCCTCGTCCCAGTAGTGCTTCATCGACTTCACGTAGTCCCGCAGCACCGCAGGGCCCTCCCCCAGCGCACCCACTGCAGTCACCAACGCGGCAACGTCGTCCCCCACCGTCCACACCGACTCCGGCGTCACCTCGCGCAGCGCGTCGTACCAGCCGGGCAACTCGTGCGCCGCCCGATAGCTGTCCGCACCGGTCCGCAGCGACACCCCACGCTCCCCCAGCGCGCCCGCAAACCCGTCGTACTGCGAGGTCGTCATCATCCACCCGCGGTACACCACGTCCTCCCCCGCCGGCACCCCGTCGACAGTGAGCGCATCATGATCGACCCGCGCCACCGCCACCCCCAGCGCCCGCGCAGCCGCCGCCTGCCCCGCAAAGTGCGGATCCACCCGCCGCGGATTCAAAGGATCACCAGGCACCAGCAGCATGCCCCCATCCTCCCGGAAACCCGCACGCCATACCCGACAGAGGGTGTCGTGATTGGGTGAGAGTGTGGTGCCGTGGCGCGCGCAGACCTAGCTGAGCTCCGCGGTCTGCTGGAAGCGGACCGCGAGCGCACTCGCGACCTGATCTCCGCGCTGACGGGGAACTTCAGTTCGATCGTCGAGGCGGCCCGGCTCACGGCCACAGATGACGAGCACGACCCTGAGGGTGCGACGATCGCTTTCGAACGCTCACAGACCAGCGCCCTGCTCCTTGCGGCCACCACGCACCTGGCCGACGTGGACCTGGCGCTGGAGCGGATCACCAACGGCACGCACGGCCAGTGCGAGCGTTGTGCCCAGAGCATCTCCCCCGAGCGACTGCTGGCTCGGCCGGCTGCACGCACTTGCATCACCTGCGCGTCCTAGGAGGGCCTGCACACGTGTCCAGCACAGATGGACTGTTCGAACTACCCCAGCCCACAGAGCATGCACTGGGTACGGCGCCACTCGCGGTGCGGATGCGGCCACGCACACTGCATGAGGTGGTTGGCCAGGCGCACCTGCTGCGGCCCGGCGCACCGCTACGACGACTGCTGCAGGGCGGCACAGCGGCTTCGGTGTTGCTGTACGGACCGCCCGGCACCGGCAAGACCACCATTGCGCGACTGCTGGCCGCTCAAGACACCCGGTACTTCGTAGCGCTCTCCGCACTGTCGAGCGGCGTCAAGGAGCTGCGCGACGTCATCAACGACGCTCGGCGTCGCCGCGACCGCCAGACGGTGCTGTTCATCGACGAGGTGCACCGCTTCTCCAAGACGCAGCAGGACGCTCTGCTCGGAGCCGTCGAAGACCGGCTCATCCTACTTGTCGCCGCCACCACGGAGAACCCGTCCTTCTCCGTGGTCACGCCGCTGCTCTCACGTCTGCTGGTTCTCCAGCTCCAGTCGCTCACCGCCGACGACGTCCGCGAGCTACTCCGTCGTGCGGTGACCGAGGAGCGCGGACTGAACGGCGCAGTGACGCTCTCGACCGAGGCCGAGGACGCACTGGTGCGGCTGTCCGGCGGCGACGCTCGCACTGCGCTGACCGCGCTGGACGCCAGTGCCGACGGGCTGAGCGACACCGGCAGCACGCTGATCGACGTACTGGCTGTTGAGCGTGCTGTGGCTGAGGCGAGCGTCCGCTATGACCGGCAAGGAGATCAGCACTACGACGTCATCAGCGCCTTCATCAAGTCGATCCGCGGCTCCGACCCGGACGCCGCGCTGCACTACCTCGCACGGATGCTGGTCGCCGGTGAGGACCCGCGTTTCATCGCGCGCCGCCTGCTGGTTCATGCCAGTGAGGACATCGGCCTGGCCGATCCGACCGCCCTTCAGGCCGCCGTAGCCGCAGCGCAGACCGTCCAGCTCGTCGGTATGCCGGAAGCCCGCTTGGCGCTGGCCCAGGCGACCGTGCACCTAGCGGTGGCACCCAAGTCGAACACCATCGTCAAAGCCATCGACGCGGCCATGTCCGACGTACGGGCTGGGCTGATCGGCGACGTACCGCCGCACCTGCGGCAGGGGCGCTACCAGGGCGCACAGGACCTGGGGAACGCCGTCGGCTACCGCTCACCGCACAACAACCCTGCGGGGCTTCAGCAGCAGTACCTGCCCGACCCGCTGGTGGGGAAGAGCTACTACCGCCCGGCTCAGAGGTAGGTCTGGGTGCTCGGGGGTGCGGATTCCATCCAGGCGAGGACGCCGGTGAGGGCTTCTTCGGTCATGGCGAAGTGGACGGTGCGGTCGCGGAGCTCGGCGTCGACTATGACGTGGCCGGCGTAGGTGACCAGGGGCTCGTTGCCCATCGGGCGGCGGGTCTTGATGGCTTCGAGCTGGCGGCGGTTGACGGTCAGCTTGGGCCACCAGGCGAGGCTGAAGACGCGGAACCATTGCAGGTCGTCACCGACGTAGCGGGCCAGGCCGAGGGCCCAGCCGCGGCCGTGGTCCTTCTCGGCGAGCTGGAGGCTGCAATCGAACGTGCCGCCGTCCCTGGTCAACCAGCGACGACGGCACGCGAAAGCGATGATCAGCAGTACGGCGGCAGCCAGACAGACCCCGACGACATCGAGGACTGTTCTCATACCCTGCCGACCCCATTTCCGGTGCCCCGAAGGTGGTACTGCTCCGGGCACCGCCGGAGAAACCGTACTGTCAGTGACGTTGTTCGATTATGGCAGGTGGGGTGAAGCCGTGATCGGCCCCACCCCACCTACGGTCGTTCAGGATGCTGTTTCGGCGGCCCTGACCCGGGCCTCGGCGGCGCGGACCTCGTCCGCGTCGGCCTCACCGGCGGTCCCGGTCGCGAGCGCCTGCTCGAGCTCGCGACGGGCCTCCTCCAGGTCGATGTCGTGCCCCATCTCGGCGTTCTCGGCCAGGATCGAGACCCGGTCGTTCGCCACCGAGATGAAGCCGTCCGGGGCGGCCGCGACGAGGAAGTCCCCGTCGACGGTCCGCACCTGGACGGTGCCACCCTGCAGCAGACCCAGCAGCGGGGCATGGCCGGGGAGGATACCGACGTCACCGTCGGTGGTGCGGGCGATCACGATCGTCGCCTGCCCCTCCCAGACCACCCGCTCGGCCGCGACCAGCGCGACCTCGAGGTGCTTGCTGCTTTCCTCAGCCATTACAGCTCCTTCTGGAGCTCAGCCCAACGCCGCTCGACGTCGTCGAGCGAACCGACGTTGAAGAAGGCCTGCTCGGCGATGTGGTCGCACTCGCCGTCCGCGATCTTCTTGAACGACTCGATGGTTTCCTTCAGCGGCACCGTCGAACCCGGCGTGTTGGTGAACTTCTCCGCCATGTAGGTGTTCTGCGAGAGGAACTGCTCGATCCGGCGCGCGCGGGCGACGGTGATCTTGTCCTCTTCGGTGAGCTCGTCGACACCGAGGATGGCGATGATGTCCTGCAGTTCCTTGTTCTTCTGCAGGATCTGCTTCACCCGGACGGCCACGTCGTAGTGCTCCTGGCCGATGTACTGCGGGTCGAGGATCCGCGACGTGGAGGTCAGCGGGTCGACGGCCGGGTACAGACCACGCGACGCGATCACTCGCGACAGCTCGGTGGTCGCGTCCAGGTGCGCGAACGTGGTGGCCGGCGCCGGGTCGGTGTAGTCGTCGGCGGGCACGTAGATCGCCTGCATCGAGGTGATCGAGTGACCGCGCGTCGAGGTGATCCGCTCCTGCAGAACGCCCATCTCGTCGGCCAGGTTCGGCTGGTACCCCACGGCGCTGGGCATCCGGCCGAGCAGCGTGGAGACCTCGGAACCGGCCTGCGTGAACCGGAAGATGTTGTCGATGAAGAGCAGTACGTCCTGCTCCTTCACGTCGCGGAAGTACTCCGCCATCGTGAGTGCCGACAGCGCGACGCGAAGACGCGTGCCCGGCGGCTCGTCCATCTGACCGAAGACCAGCGCGGTGTCCTTGAAGACGCCGGCGTCCTCCATCTCGTGGATCAGGTCGTTGCCCTCACGGGTGCGCTCACCGACACCGGCGAACACCGAGGTGCCACCGAAGTTGTGGGCGATCCGGTAGATCATCTCCTGGATCATGACGGTCTTGCCGACACCCGCACCGCCGAACAGGCCGATCTTGCCGCCCTGGACGTACGGCGTGAGCAGGTCGAGGACCTTGATCCCGGTCTCGAGCATCTCGGTCTTGGACTCGAGCTGGTCGAAGGCCGGCGCCTTGCGGTGGATCGGCCAGCGCTCGGTGATCTCGAACTCGGACTCGTCCTGGTTCAGGCACTTGCCGGTCACGGACCAGACCCGGCCCTTGGTGACGTCGCCGACCGGGACGGAGATCGCGGCACCGGTGTCGCGCACCTCGGTGCCCCGGACCAGACCGTCGGTGGGCTTCATCGAGATCGCCCGGACGATGTTGTCGCCGACGTGCAGCGCAACCTCGAGGGTGATCGTCGCGGTGACATCGGCCAGCGTGATGTCCACCTCGAGGGCGTTGTACATCTCCGGCATCGCGTCCGCGGGGAACTCGATGTCGACGACCGGGCCGATGACCCGGGCAACCCGGCCCACGGCACCGGCCGTGCCGTTGTTGTCTTTCTCGGTAACCGTCGCTGTCATCTCTCTCACTCGCTCCCGGCGTTGGCGTCAGCCAGCGCGTTGGCGCCACCGACGATCTCGCTGATTTCCTGGGTAATGGCCGACTGCCGCACCTGGTTGTACTCGCGGGTCAGTCGTTCGATCAGATCCTGCGCGTTGTCGGTGGCCGACTTCATCGCGCGCTGCCGGCTGGCCAGCTCGGAGGCCGCCGCCTGCAGCATGCAGTAGTGGATCCGGCTGGCGACGTACTTGGGCAGCAACCCGTCCAGCACGTCCTCGGCGGACGGCTCGAACTCGTACAGCGGCAGCACGTCCTCGTCGGCCGGAGCCTCTTCGCCCTCGACGACCTCCAGCGGCAGCAACCGGATCACGTCCGGCTTCTGCGTCAGCATCGACACGAACCGGGTGAAGACGATGTGGATCTCGTCCACGCCGCCTTCCTCGGTCGGGGTCAGGAAGGCCTCGATCAGCTTGTCCGCGACCTCGCGGGCCCAGGCGAACGAGGGCGCGTCGGACTCGCCGCTCCACGACTGCGCGATCTCGCGCTGCCGGAAGGTGTAGTACGCGATGCCCTTACGGCCGGTGACGTACGAAACGATCTCTTTCTCGTCCTCGCGGAGCAGCTGGTTCAGCCGCTCCCCCTCGCGGATGACCGAGGACGAGTAGGCGCCGGCCTGGCCGCGGTCCGAGGTGAGCAACAGCACCGCGGCACGCTTCGGGTTCGGCTTCTCCGTGGTCAGCGGGTGGTCGACGTTCGAGAACGTCGCCACCGCCGACACGGCACGGGTGAGCTCACGCGCGTACGGACCGGCCGCCTGGGCGCGTTGCTGCGCCTTGACGATCCGGGACGCCGCGATGAGCTCCATCGCACGGGTGAGCTTCTTGATCGTCGTGACCGAGTCACGACGATCCTTCAGCTCGCGTTGGGTTGCCGGCATGGACGATCAGCCCCGCTTCTGCCGGACGATCTGCTCCTGCTCGACATCCTCTTCGGCCAGGGCCACGCTGTCCTCGCGACCGACGAGCAGCTGCCCGTCGGAGGTCTGGAAGGTCGGCTTGAACGAGTCCAGCGCGGCCACCACGGCCTGCTGGGCGTCGTCCTCGAAGAGGTTCGACTCACGGATGCCGTCGAGCACCTTGCCGTCGCGGCGCAGGAACTCGAGGAACTCGCGCTCGAAACGCAGTACGTCGGCGACCGGTACGTCGTCGAACTTGCCGGTGGTGCCGGCCCAGATCGAGACGACCTGGTCCTCGACCGCGTACGGCGAGTACTGCGGCTGGCGGAGCAGCTCGACCAAGCGCTGACCACGGTCCAGCTGACGGCGCGAGGTGGCGTCGAGGTCGGACGCGAACATCGCGAACGCCTCCATCGCGCGGAACTGCGCGAGGTCCAGCTTCAGCGTTCCGGAGACCTTCTTCATCGCCTTGACCTGCGCGGCGCCACCAACACGGGACACCGAGATACCGACGTCGATGGCCGGGCGGATGTTGGCGTTGAACAGGTCCGACTGCAGGAAGATCTGGCCGTCGGTGATCGAGATGACGTTGGTCGGGATGAACGCCGAGACGTCGTTCGCCTTGGTCTCGATGATCGGCAGACCCGTCATCGAACCGGCGCCGAGCTCGTCGCTCAGCTTCGCGCAGCGCTCGAGGAGACGGCTGTGCAGGTAGAAGACGTCACCCGGGTAGGCCTCACGGCCCGGCGGGCGGCGCAGCAGCAGCGACATCGAGCGGTAGGCCTCGGCCTGCTTGCTCAGGTCGTCGAACACGATCAGGACGTGCTTGCCCTGGTACATCCAGTGCTGGCCGATGGCCGAGCCGGTGTAGGGAGCGACGTACTTGTAGCCGGCCGGGTCGGACGCCGGGGAGGCGACGATGGTGGTGTACTCCATCGCGCCGGCCTCTTCGAGCGCGCCGCGCACGGAGGCGATCGTCGAGCCCTTCTGGCCGATGGCGACGTAGATGCAGCGAACCTGCTTCTTCGGGTCGCCGGACTCCCAGTTGGCCTTCTGGTTGATGATCGTGTCGACCGCGATCGCCGTCTTACCGGTCTTGCGGTCGCCGATGATCAGCTGGCGCTGGCCGCGGCCGACGGGGATCATGCCGTCGATCGCCTTGATGCCGGTCTGCAGCGGCTCGCGGACCTCCTGGCGGTCCATCACGCCGGCCGCCTGCAGCTCCAGGGCGCGGGTGCCGTCGATGCCGTTGATCTCGCCCAGGCCGTCGATCGGGGTGCCCAGCGGGTCCACGACGCGACCGAGGTAACCGTCACCGACCGGGACGGACAGGACCTGGCCGGTACGACGTACCTGCTGGCCCTCCTCGATGCCGCCGAACTCACCGAGCACGGCCACACCGATGTCACGGACATCGAGGTTCAGGGCGATGCCCTTGGTGCCGTCCTCGAACTCGAGCAGCTCGTTGGTCATCGCCGAGGGCAGGCCCTCGACGTGCGCGATGCCGTCACCGGCGTCGATAACAGTGCCGACCTCTTCGCGGGCCGCCTCGGCCGGCTGGTAGTCGGTGACGAACCGATCCAGGGCGTCCCGGATCTCCTCCGGCCTGATCGTGAGCTCAGCCATTTCGTGTTTCCTGCTTCCTTGACCCTTGCTGGCCTGTTGTGGCTCTAAAGGTTTGCCGCCCTTAGCGCCGCTGTTCTGTCGTTAAGGGGGGCGATCAGCCCGCGATGCGCCGTTGCGCCTCGTCGAGCCTGGCCGCGATGGTTGCGTCGATCACTTCGTCACCGATGTCCACCCGGACGCCGCCGATCACGTTCGGGTCGACGATCACGTTCAGCTGGATGTCCCGGCCGTACTGGCGTCCGAGGGCCGTGGCGAGCCGCGTCCGCTCCGCCTCGGACAGGGCCGTGGCGACCCGGACCGTGGCGATGCTCGCGTTCCGCCGGGCCGCGGCAGCGACCTGGTAGGACCGCAGCGAACCGGCGAAGCTCCGTCCGCGACCGTCGACAGCCCGCTCGGCCAGCCGCACCGTCACCGGGTCGGCCTTGCCGCGCAGCAGTCCGGCCAGCAGCTCCTGACGAGCCGCGACCGGGATGTTGCGGTCGCTGAGCTTGTCGCTCAGTCCCCGCTCGGCCGCGACGATCCGGTCCAGCCGGAACAGCTCGTCCTCGACGTCGTCCAGCTTGCGCCCGCTGTCGGCGAAGGCCACCTCGGCCTCGACGCTCAGCTGGTCCAGCGCGTTCCCGAGGTCACGGCCGCTGACCCAGCGACCGGCCACGGCGATGGTCAGGATCTCCTGTGCCTGGGCGGAGATCTTGCCACCGAACAACTGCTGGACGAGCGCGGTGCGCTGGTCCCGCGAACGGGCCGGGTCGGTCAGCGCGCGGCGCAACGCACCGGTGCTGTCCAGGAGCCGGGCCACCGAGAACAACTCGGCCCCCAGCCCCTCGGTGACGGCGGCACTCGCCAGGGCCTCCTGGGCCTTGGCGAGCGACTCGTTCGATGCGCCGCGCATCAGCCGTCCGTTCCGACGGCCGCGCGCGCCGACTCCGATGCCTCGAGCTCGGACAGGAAGCGCTCGACGGTCCGGCGCTGCCGGGCCTCGTCCTCCAGCGACTCCCCGACGATCCGACCGGCCAGCGTGGTCGCCATCGTCCCGACCTCACCGCGCAACGAGGCAACCGCCTGCGTCCGCTCGGCGTCGATCTGGGTGCGAGCGTGCGAGACGATCCGCTCGGCCTCGACACCGGCCTGCTCACGCATCTCCGCGATGATCTGCGCACCCTGCTCACGCGCGTCCTCACGGATCTTCGCAGCCTCCGAGCGGGCCTCGGCCAGCTGCGCGTTGTACTTCTCCAAAGCCGCCTTCGCCTCGGCCTGGGCCTGCTTGGCCTCGTTCATCCCGCCTTCGATCGCCGCGGTCCGATCGGCGTACGCCTTCTCGAACTTCGGTACGACGACCTTGGCGAAGGCGATGGCCAGCAGGATCAGGAAGACGAAGCCGAAGATGATCTCTGCGGTGTGCGGCAGCAGCGGGGACGGTTCCTCGCCTGCTGCTTCTGCCAGCGGTAGCACCAACGTCAACATGTCTGGATCCTGTCAGTCAGAGGAGGTAGATCAGGCGCCGCTGTTACGGAACACGAAGGCCAGGGCGATACCGATGATCGCCAGAACCTCGGTGACACCGAAGCCGATCCACGCGATCGACTGGAGCTTGTTCTGAGCCTCCGGCTGGCGAGCGGTGCCGTTGATGACGGCAGCGAAGATCAGACCAACGCCGACGCCCGGGCCGATCGCCGCAAGGCCATAACCGAGGACCGCGATGTTTCCGCCCAACTCGAGGGCCAGCTGAGAAACCATGGTTCCGGTGTTTCCTTTCAGTACGGATAGGGACTATCCGGGTTTCCGTTACTACGGGTCAGTGGGGGTACTGCTGATCAGTGCTCGTCAGCAATTGCGCTGCCGATGTACTGCGCGGTGAGGACCACGAAAATGTAGGCCTGGATGCACTGGACGAACAGCTCCAGTGCGGCGATCGCGAGGCCCATCAGGAAGGTGATGATGCCGACGCCGCCGAGCGCGATGCTCCCGGACTCGAACACCATGTACTCGCCGCCGAGAACGAACACCAGCAGCAGGATGTGACCGGCGAACATGTTGGCGAACAGCCGCAGGCTCAGCGAAACCGGGCGGACCAGGATGTTCGAGATGAACTCGATCGGGATCATCAGCGGCATCAGCCAGCCAGGGACACCCGCAGGCATCGTCTGGTGCTTGAAGTAGCCCCAGAGGCCCTTCTTCTTGATGCCGACCGCGTTGTAGATGACCCAGCTCATGATCGCGGCCACATACGCCCAGCCGATGTGGCTGAAGGTCGGGAACTGGATCAACGGGATGCTAGCGGCAACGTTGTTCAGCAGGATGAAGAAGAACAGGCCGGTCAGGTACGGCACGAACCTCATGTAGTCCTGGCTGCCGATCGCGTCCCGCGCGATCGAGTTGCGGACGAAGTTGTAGCCCAGCTCGCCCGCGAACTGCAGCTTGCTCGGGACCACGGCCGCCTTGCGGGACGCACCCCAGAAGAACCAGACGATGACGACGACGGACAAAGCGGCCACCAGCACAGGCTTGGTGAACCAATCAACGCCGTCGATGATCGGCGTGGTGTTGAAGCTCTCTGGACCGGGCGGGGTGAACTCGGTCGGAACGCCGGCAATCACCGGGTCTCCTCTCGCGTCGTGCTCAAGTCGGACGCCTTGTGGCTAAGGGCAGGGCGGCTCAGGGCATGGCGGTCAACAACGTCAGACCCGGTGCGGATCGGACCGTTCCCCGAAGGGATCAGGACCGCGACCCGTACCGGTAGTTCAACAGCAGGATGGTGAGCCCGGCACCGAGCACGATGCCCACCAGTACTAGAAACTGGGTGCCGAACAAGCGATCCAGCCCGAACCCGATGCCCCCGTACAGCAGGACACCGCCGATCAAGTAGGACAGGACCCGCCAGCCGTCGCCCGAATTCGGGGGTGATGGCTTCGGATCCTTGTGCTCGCTCATTGGCACCCGAAAGGTACCAGCCCGCGACACGCCGGGTCACATCGGTACCCGCGACGTCAATCACAGCACCAAAACCATTACTGGGCGTGGTCACGGGTTCACCTCGTTGTCGAGGTCGTAGATCGGCACCCGCAGCCGCGACCAGGCCCACATCTCGCCGGCCATCCAGCCCAGCACGACCACCATCGCGACAATGCCGAGCACGGTCAGATTCACGTGTCTGGCAAGGCCGTCCGAGCTGATCGCAAGAGCCAGCAGGACACCGAAGATCGCGATCCGCCCCGTGTACGACGCCATCGCCATCGCGAGCTGCATCGTCGGCGAGGTATGCCGCGAAAGGTGCAGTGCAAACAGCCCCAGGCCGGAGAAGACGATCACCATCAGCAATCCGAGGAGCGCGCCCCACAAGCCTTTGAGTCCAGCGGCAACAGCCGATACCGCGGCGGCATTGAGGCCGACCACGAGCGCCGCGGCCAACGCGCCGCGCAGCATCGCCAACGCCGGGTGCCGAGTGACTTGGCCGGCGACTCTTGGGCTGTGAGCTGAGGAAGCCATCTGGTGGTTCCGTCCTGCGGGCGACCAGGTCTCGCGGCCAGGTCGTCGGGTGGGCGGGGTCAGGGGTGTCAAAGTTCTTTGCTGGTGCTTGTGAAAACTAGCACAAAGTCTGCACCGTCAGCAAAACGAGTCCCCTGCCGCTGTACAACCACACCTTATCGGTAGCCCACACACCCCAGTGGTCTGGTCCCCGTCCGGGTCAGTCCGCAGCCGGAAGCCGGTCCATCGTCAGTGCACAACTGTCCAGCCGACTGGTCAGCGCGCGCAGCGCGGCCGTGGTCTCGGCCGGGCGCTTCCGCCAGTGGCCGAGCCGGTCCCTGAGCGCCGGATCCACAGCGAAATCTGCCGCCGGCACTCCCGACTGCTCCACGAACCAGAACGCCACCACCCGGTACGCCGGATCGGCCGGACCGTCCTCGGGTGGCGCACACCGATCAATCCGGGCGATCGACGCCGCCAACTGGGCTGCGACATAGGCTGCGGCGGACCGCCATCACCGTCATACTCCCTGCGGCCCGTCCGATTCACGCTCAGCGCACCCCACCCGGACCGCTCAGAAACGGCGTGAACGGTGGTGCAGGTCCGCGACACTCCCACACCCGACGGCCGGAGTCGTGGTACGCCACTCATCACCGAAGACAGAGCAGCCCTACAACCGCGGTTGTAGGGCTGCTCCGCCGCCGTGCTGGAGCCGATCCTCAGGCAACGACTTGGTCGTGGCCTAGAGCAATCTCTCGGGCGGGAAGCTCAGGCAAAGAATCCGGAGTTCCAGGTGATGTTTCCAGGGCCGTTCCACTCAATTTCCAGCATGTAGGCATCGTTGTTGACCAACGACACCGACCGGGTGTTACAGCCGGCGTCGCTACCGTCGGAAACCTCGACGTACACGGTGCTACCCTGGCGGATTCTTGCGGTCACCGAGTGCCCGTCTCGCTGCGTGTCGCAGATCTTGATCTGGTCAGTCGCATCCGTGAACTTGGTATACCCGAGCTGACGTCCGTCGATGTCGCTCAGGAAGACTGTTTCGTCGTCGGCGTGGGCCGTCGCCGGCACACCGACGACGATCGCGATTGCGGCAGCGCACATGATCGTCGCGCGCTTGGTGGATCGTGAGAACTTCGTGAACATTGCGGTTTCCTCCGATGGCTGAGCTCAACGAGAAACGCTATGGGTCCTCGCTGACGCAGCGCTGCCCGTACCTCACCCGTACTCCACCTCCGGTGACCGCAGTCGTGAGTCTGGGACCGTCGACACGCCAGCAGGACAAGCGATTGCGGGAGCTGTCGAACCCTTCGTAGGGCTCGCCCGGCGCCCGGGGGCGGGACAGGGGGCCGCCACCGGACGCCGTACAGGAGAGCGAGAGCAAGGCCACCTCTCACCTCTCCCGTTGGAGGGGAACGGCAAGACCATGTCAAACATGCGTGGACGCAGACAGGTACAAACCCGTACAACCGACCCATTTGCCACAACGTGCAATCCTGCGTCGGATTAGACCTTGCTGAGTGGCTTTGCGGCTCGGGTGCGGGGAAGGCCGGTGGTGAGGACTACTGCTATGACGGCGATGGTGAGGACTATCAGGGCGGTCCACGTAGCCCACACACTCCAGTGGCCTGGTCCCCGCCCGACCCTTTCTGCTGTCCACTGCACCACTGCACACAGGTTTGCATGCCAGTGGTTCGAGTGAAGTCTGTCCGGTAGGGATGTGCGACCGCGAGCGCGTTTACCCTGGCACGGTCGGGTCGGACTTCTATCGGGAGGACAGCGTTGGCCCGGAGTCAAGAGAAGCTACGGCGCGATATCGCCGCCGCCGGCAATGCCGCAATCGCCAAGAACGGCTACGCCACCGTGATCGATGTGCTGCTGGGCACCGGATGGGTTCGGCCTGAGAAGGTTGAGGAGTGGCGGCGCGGGCGCGTGCCATATCTGGAACAGGTGACAGTCGCCAGCCTGCCCAAGATCAGTACGGCGCTGCGGGACTTTCGGACCTGGGCCGAGAGCGCAGGACTACGACCGAGCGAAACTGTCTACGTCAGCTGGACCAGGGACCGCCGGCGACTGCGGTTCTCCAAGTCGGGAGACCCCAACATCGAGCGGGCGTACCGCACCCATTGGCTACCGCCGAAGCCTGACGCGAACAGCGGCGGCGACTGAGCCGACGGCAACCTGCTTCAGCGTCGGGAACGATGGGATCGAGGTGCGAGACGGCAGACAGCCGCTGGTTGGCGTCATCGGGAGCGAAGCGAGTGGGGTCGAACTGACTGCGGTCGTCCGGGCCAAGCCAGTCGCACATGTCCTGGTGTTCCTCCTCATGACCGGGATCGGTGAGGATCTGTACCAGCCGCGCATAGCCTGGCATGTCAGTCGAACAGGCTGCCCTGGGTGGCGATCTCAGTGCTGAGATTTCGGCTCCACGCCCGGATGGCGGCGTCGGCATCGTCGGCGGCCAGGGCGTGTGCGCGATCATGCTCACCCCATCTGATCAGTTGTTCCAGCGCTCCTTGCGCGGCGTCTTGTGAGCGCACCGCAGGGCGGCGTTCACCACCGTGCGTGCTTGTGCCGGATCCAATTCGTCCGCGGCATGTACAGCACCCGTTGCCGCAGCCGCGCCATCTCGGGCCGGCAACCCACGGGCACGAGCCATTACGTCGTTGGGGGTTGCCAGGTGCCGAGCGAGAACCCGCTCCGCGGCCCACGAGCGCAACGGTGGCCGAATGTCGCGTTCGGCGGTCATCGGAGTCTTCGGGTCAGAATGGACGGTGCGCTGCCGCGCCATACCCGGCACCGGGGAGAGATCGATCTCGACGAAGGCGCTGCCAAGCCAGCCGAGCGGGTACACGTACTGCGCCTTGTCGGGCCACAGCAAATCTTCGGCAAGCTGATCCTGCTGTTTGTCGTCGAGGATCCCTGAGGCCAGGATGCCGACCAGCACGCGGCCGCTGGTGCGCCGCCACCGCCAGTCCGTGCACAGCAACAACGCCGAGTCGACCGGTTCCGGCTGACCCGCGGCGTGCAGGCGCTGGAAGGTATCGATGGCCACTGACGGCGCCTGCTCACGCCCAAACGGTGCGGTCACCAGCAGCCGCCGCAGTTGTTGCGCATCGGGCGCCTCGGCGACATCCGCCGGTGACTCTTCATCGCGTGTCGCCACGTGTCCTCGCTCGTGCTCGCCATGGTCAGGTGCGGCGGCCGGTACAGTACCGCAGCCTCGCCTCGACTGTGCGGAGTATGTCGCCGCGTTGCACAACAGCACAGAGGCCACACTCGACGGCACACGCCCTGCACTCACCCGGACGCCGGCCGAGGCGTCACTCGACAGGCCGGTTGAGGGCAGCCCGTCATCAAGGGCGGACCGCCAGCCCATCACAACTGGATCCTTCGGCGCGGTTCTCCACGTGGGACCGCCGATACCACTCACTTGTGATGGCCTGGGCGTCCGGCAGCACCCGGGCGTACCGACGCGCGGGTAGTGGTTCGTCCGGCGGCAGGCCACGCCGCCTACCGAGGCGGTCGCTGACGCATTGCTGGGGACCACTACCCGTCGGTCGGTACGACGGACCTGCGCCACTGACCAACGCGGCTCCGGCGACTCGGCTCACGCTCGATTCAGCGTGCCGGACCTTCCGAAGACCGGCCTGGTCAGTGCCGGCGGTCCGCGATCGGGCCGGAAACCAGGGCCCGGCGCGCTGTCCGGCCATCTTCGCCAAGGTGTGTGGGTCCTGCTCAGCCCAGCACCATCGACCGGTGGACCGGACTGAGAAGTATCGGCCGACGGGTCAGACTTTGCTGAGGGGTTTTGCGGTGGCGCGGCGGCGAGGTAGGCCGGTGGTGAGGACTACGGCTATGACGGCGATGGTGAGGACTATCAGGGCGGTCCACCAGGTGAGGACGAGGCCTAGGACTACTACGCCGAAGGCGATCAGGATGGTCCAGAGGTACATCAGGAGGACTGCTCGGCGGTGGGAGTGGCCGCGTTGCATGAGGCGGTGGTGGAGGTGGAGTTTGTCGGCGGCGAAGGGTGAGCGGCCGGCTTTGGTACGGCGGATGTAGGCCATCGTCAGGTCGAGGGCAGGGATCGCGAGGACGGCGATCGGGAGGACGAGTGGCAGGAGTGCGGGCAGGAGGCTGGAACCGCCTACCTCGTAGGGGACGGCGTACGGGTCCATCTGGCCGGTGAGGCTGATGGTGGACGCGGCCAGCATCAGGCCGATCAGGAGGGCGCCGGAGTCGCCCATGAAGACCCTTGCGGGGAAGAAGTTGTGGGGCAGGAAGCCGAGGCAGGCGCCGGCCAGGGCGACCGTGATGAGGGTCGAGGTGGTGGCGCGGTCGAGGTCCTGCTCGACGTTCAGCAGGTAGGAGTAGGTGAAGAAGGCGAGGGCGCCGATCGCCGTCACACCGGCGGCCAGGCCGTCGAGGCCGTCGACGAAGTTCACGGCGTTGCAGGAGACCAGGAGGATGCCTGCGGTCAGTACGGCGAGCAGCGCGGCCGAGGGTGAGATCACGCCACCGGGTAGCGGCAGCCAGTACAGCTGGATGCCTTGGACAACCATCACGCCGACGGCGAGGACCTCACCGGCGAGCTTGGTGATCGCGTCGAGTTCGTAGAGGTCGTCGATCACGCCGACCGCGCAGATCACCGCGCCGCCGATCAGGATCGCGCGGCCGTCGTGGGCGACCTGCAGGCTGTCGCCGAGGAACGGCAGGCTGGAGGCGACCGCGAAGGCGGCGATCAGGCCGCCGAGGATGGAGACGCCGCCGAAGTACGGGATCGGGACCTTGTGCACGTCACGGGCGCGGACCTTGGCCACGGCGCCGTACCGGAGAGCGATCTGCCGGGCCACACCGGTCAGCAGGAAGGTCGTGGCCATCGCCACGAACAGGACCAGCAGGTACTCGCGCACTAGTCCGCAGGCCTCACATCAGGATTGACAGGCTTCTCGTCCTGCTTGGACGCATCCTTAGACACTTCAGTTGGCTCGGCCGGCTTCTCGTCCGCAACAACCTCGGCCGGCTTGTCCTCGGACGGCTTATCGTCCGCGACTGCCTCAGCGGGCTGATCTTCGGCGGGTGTCTCGACTGAGGGCTCGTCGTCCGCGGTTACCTCGGGGACCACTTCGCGGAGCTGGGCCAGGGTGAGGGCGCCGAGGCGGATCACGCGCGGGGTTTCGGTGGTGATGTCGATGATGGTGGAGGGCTCTCCGCCGGTCACCTCGCCACCGTCCAGGTAGACCGCGACCGCGTCACCCAGCTGCTCTTCGGCGTCGTACACGTCGAGAGCCGCGGCCTGGCCGCTCTTGTTGGCGGAGCTGACCGCCAGCGGGCCGGTGCGGGACAGGAGCTCGCGGGTGTTCTCGTGGTCCGGCACGCGGAGCGCGACGGTGCCCTGGGTCTCCCCCAGGTCCCACATCAGCGAACCCTGGGCGTGACAGATCACGGTCAGCGGCCCGGGCCAGAACTTCTCGCACAGTTTGCGGCCGGCCTCGGGGACGTCGGTGGCGAGCGCGTCCAGCGACTCGACCACCGAGATCAGCACCGGCGGCGGCATGTCGCGGCCGCGGCCCTTCGCGTCCAGCAGCCGCTGGACGGCGTCGGACTTGAAGGCGTCCGCGGCCAGTCCGTAGACGGTGTCGGTCGGCAGGACCACCAGGTCGCCGGCCTCGATCGCGTCCACGGCCGCACGGTACGCCGGGGCCAGTTCGTCACCCGTGAAATCGAAGCGCTCACTCACGCACCGAATCGTGCCACTCACGCGGTCCCGCGCCTAAACCGGCCCGACTTCCGGGCAAACTTGACCGTCAATTGTTAATTTTCCGGCGAACCGCGCCCGAATCTCCCTAGGATCCCGGACATGACTGTGACGCGTGAGTTCATCGAAGGGCTGCCGAAGGCCGAGCTGCATGTCCACCACGTCGGCTCCGCCTCGCCGCGGATCGTCGCCGAGCTGTCCGCCCGGCACCCCGGTTCGCCGGTGCCGGCCGACGCGGCGGCCCTGGCCGAGTACTTCCAGTTCACCGACTTCGCGAAGTTCGTCGAGATCTACCTGAGCGTCGTCGACCTGATCAAGACACCGGACGACGTCCGGCTGCTGACCTACGAGATCGCCCGCGAGATGGCCGGGCAGAACCTGCGGTACGCCGAGCTGACCGTGACGCCGTACACGTCGCAGCTGCGCGGGATCGCGCCGGAGGCGTTCTGCGAGGCGATCGAGGACGCCCGGACGGCGGCCGAGAAGGAGCTCGGGATCACCCTGCGGTGGATCTTCGACATCCCCGGTGAGACCGGCCTCGCCGGCGCCGAGGAGACGCTCCGGGTGGCGACCAAGATCCGTCCGGACGGGCTGATCGGCTTCGGGCTCGGCGGCCCGGAGATCGGCGTACCGCGGCCGCAGTTCAAGCCGTTCTTCGACGAGGCCATCGCAGCCGGTCTGCACAGCCTGCCGCACGCCGGCGAGACGACCGGCCCGGAGACGATCTGGGACGCCCTGCGGGTACTGCGTGCCGAGCGGATCGGCCACGGTACGTCGGCCATGCAGGACCCGGCCCTGGTCGACTATCTGGGTGAGCACCGGATCCCGCTCGAGGTCAGCCCGACGTCCAACCTCGCCACCCGGGTGGTCGCCTCGTACGACGTGCACCCGCTGAAGGCGATGGTCGAGGCCGGACTGGTCGTCACGATCAACTCCGACGACCCGCCGATGTTCGGCACCACTCTGACCAACGAGTACGCCGTCGCCGCGGACCTGCTCGGTCTGGACAACGCAGGTGTCGGCGAGCTCGCCAAGACCGCCGTACGGGTGTCCTTCGCCGAGGACTCGGTGAAGGACACCCTGACGGCCGAGATCGACGCGTACGTCGCAGCGAACAGCTAGCGAGCGTCTAGACCGCGTCGAAGTACCAGCGCTGGCAGGCGCCGCCGTGGAACGGCCAGATGATCACGTCGGCTCCTGCTGCCGCGCTACAGCCCGCAACATCGAGTGACTTGCCACTACCGACGCCGAGGATCTGATAGGCGCCGTTCGAGAGCGCAGTGATCTGCCACTGCTGACAGGTGTTGGTGGAGCTGGGCGCAAGCTGCACAGGCTTGGCGTCCGTGGTCACACAGCCGCTGACCTCGACCGCGTTGCCGGTGTTGCTGTCGACGATCTTGTAGATGTTGCCGCTCACTGCCGTGACCTGCCAGCGCTGGCAGGGGCTGCCCACCACGCGGTCCCACATCCGGATGTCGGTGCCCTGGCAGTCCACGACGTCCAGGTCCTTGCCCAGCTCGGAGCGGATCCGGTACGTGCCGTTGGGCACGCTGACCGGCCGGAGCCTGAACTGCTGCGTGGCAGCGCCAGTGAACGGCTGCTGCTCAAGCGCCGCCGGGTGCGGCCCCGCATCCGTCATGGCCAGCCCGGACAGTGTGTTGATGATGCCGTAGACGTCACCACCGAGTGGATGCAGTGTCCAGCGCATGCCGTCCTGGCCGTTGCAGGAGTACTGCAGCACCCTTGTGCCCGGCGCCGTGCCGCTGAAGGCGCTGTCTGCGCACTTGCCGCTGTTGACGTTCTGCAGCTGCCAGCCTGTCTCGTACTGGAACCGCCACTGCTGGCTGGTCGCGCCGCTGCGCGGACGGTGGCTCAGGTTCGCCAGGTTGGCCGTCGAACCGTCGACAACGTCGATTGCCTCGCCACTGGACGGACTGACGAACTCGTAGATCTGTCCGTGCCGTGGCCCGGGCCGCGCGTCCGGAGTGGCGCTCTTGATCAGCCAGTCGCTGTTGGCGAGGTTCCAGTGCGTGGCGAGGTAGCTGCCGGCCGGTGGGTTGGTGTTGAAGTAGTCGTCCTTGTTGCAGTCCAGCAACCGGTCGTTGTCCTTGTCGGCACACACCACGCGGGTGTCGGAGCCGTAACACATCAGGTCGTACTCGTCGTTGCAGTGCCCGTTGTAGTGCGGGGCAGACGACTGTACGGCGCCGAAGTTGTGGCCGAGCTCGTGTGCAGCAGCGTTGAAGCCCCAGCAGTTCGCGGACGCGTCCACGCGGGCGTACCCGGTGTTGTTGTTGTTCGCGTTGTCCAGGCCCGGCCGGTCGTCGCCGTACAGCGTGCCGACGCCACAGACCTTCTGAGCGTCCGCGTACACCAGGTACTTGCGGGTGCTGTCCTTGTAGCCGAGGTTCTGCAGCGCAGTGACCATGGAGTCCCAGGTCTCCAGCCCACCGGTCGGCAGAACGGCCTCTTTCACATTCACCTGGCAGCCACCGGACACCGCGTCCGTGACGTACCGGATGTGCCGGCTGGCACCGGTCTGGAACGCACTGTCGTTGTAGGCCGCGTCGATCTCATGCGCCCACGCTCTGAACGACGGCAGGAACAGCTGCAACCTGCTGGCCTGCTGCGACTCCCGCGCGTACAGAACCTGCACCCGCTTACCCGCAACGCCATTGCCGTCACAGACGATCGCATTGGCAGCCATAGTCGCGTCGGCGACAGCCTTCGGCAGCGGCTTCGCCTTCTCACTCAGATCAGCGTTCGGCAGCACCTCGGGCCCCCGAGTGCACTGATCGGTCCCAGGCAGCACGAGCCGGTGCATGCCGGCGCACAGCTCAGCCTCGGTCTTCGGCGTAGGACCGGGTGGCGCCGCTTGCGCCGGAGTCAGGATCGGCGCACTGATCGCCAGCGCAACCGTCGCGGCCAGAACCCCCAGTTTAGGCAGGACGGACATGGGTCGTTCACTCCTCACCCGTGGCCGGTCCGACTGTCAGCGGGCTGTTGACAGTGGGCGACGAACCAACCACGATCCCGCGCCATCCTGCGCGATCAACGGTTCACAAGCGAGACTTTCGACCGTGATGACAACGTTTAACCACAGCCGAGGCGGGCGGCGGCGTTCGGGCGCTAGATTCTGCGGCCGGTCGCGAACCTTTGGCGGCCGGCCAGGTCCTTCTGGTCGCGGACCTCGGTGAAGTGGCCGGTGGCGGCGAAGACGGCGGGGGCGGACTCGCCTTGCACGTCCGCGTGCTCGCAGGCGAACCAGCCGCCGGGCTTGAGCAGGCGGGCTGCGGTCACCGCGACGACCTTGACCTCGTCGAGGCCGTCGTCGCCGGACCAGAGCGCCAACGCCGGGTCGTGGTCACGTACCTCGGCGGTCACCGACTCCCAGGCCGTCAGCGGGATGTACGGCGGGTTGCTGATGACGGCGTCGACCGTGCCGTCGAGCTCGGGCAGGCAGCCGTCGATGTCGCCCTCGTGCAGGGTGGCGCCGGTGCCGGCCAGGTTGCGGCGGGCCCAGACGCACGCCTCGGGTGACAGCTCAACCGCATGTACGACGGCGTCCGGTCGCTCGGTTGCGACCGCGCCGGCGATCGCGCCGGAACCCGAGCACAGGTCGACCACGAGCGGGGACTGCACGGAGGCGATCCGGTCCAGGATCCAGCCGACCATCACCTCGGTCTCCGGACGCGGCACGAAGACCCCCGGTCCGACGGCCAGCTCGCGGTACCGGAAGGCCGCCGTACCGGTCAAGTGTTGCAGTGGCTCACGGGCAGCGCGCCGCGCGATCAACTCGTCATAGGTACGGCGCTCCGCGTCGGAAGGCGCCCGCAGATTCAACCGGCTCGAACCGGTGACGAATGCGAGCAGCTCGGCCGCATCGAACTCCGGCGACGCAACCCCAGCCGCCCGAAGTTGGTCCGCGGCCGCGGCGATCAGAGCCTTCACTTGGAGTCGACGGCCTCGAGCCGTGCGGTCAGATCGGCTTCGGTGAGTGCCTGGATGACCGGGGCGAGGTCGCCGCCGAGCACCTGGTCCAGGTTGTGCGCCTTGTAGCCGACCCGGTGGTCGGAGAACCGGTTCTCCGGGAAGTTGTAGGTGCGGACGCGCTCGGAGCGGTCGACGGTCCGGATCTGCGACCGGCGGGCGTCGGACGCCTCCTGGTCGGCCGCTTCCTGCGCAGCCGCCAGCAGCCGGGACCGCAGCACGCGCATCGCCTGCTCGCGGTTCTGCAGCTGGGACTTCTCGTTCTGCATCGAGACCACGATGCCGGTCGGTAGGTGGGTGATCCGGACGGCGGAGTCGGTCGTGTTCACGCTCTGCCCACCGGGACCGGACGAGCGGAACACATCGATCCGCAGGTCGTTCAGGTCGATCTCGACGTCGACGTCCTCGGCCTCCGGCAGCACCAGGACACCGGCCGCCGACGTGTGGATCCGGCCCTGCGACTCGGTCACCGGCACCCGCTGGACCCGGTGCACGCCGCCTTCGAACTTCAGCTTCGCGTACGGCGCCTCGCCCGGCTCCGGCGTGCCTTTCGCCTTGACCGCGACCGTGATCGACTTGTACCCGCCCAGATCGGAGTCGGCGGCGTCGATGATCTCGGTCTTCCAGTTCTGCGACTCGGCGTACTTCAGGTACATCTTCAGCAGGTCCCCGGCGAACAGCGCGGACTCGTCGCCACCCTCACCGGCCTTGATCTCGAGGATCGCATCCTTGTCGTCACTCGGGTCGCGCGGCACCAGCAGCATCTGCAGCTTCTCGGCCAACTCGTCGCGCCGATGGGCCAGCTTCACGGCCTCCTCGGCGAACGCCGGGTCCTCAGCCGCCAGCTCCTTCGCGGCCTCGATGTCATCCGCCGTCTGCAGCCACTCGTCATACGTCCGTACGACGGGCGCGAGCCCGGCATACCGCTTGCCGACGCGCCGCGCATTCGCCTGGTCGGAGTGCAGCTCCGGGTCGGACATCTGCCGTTCCAGCTCGGCGTACTCCGCCTTGAGCGTCTGAACCGCCTCGAACATGCCGCACTCCTCCTCTCGGATACGAACAAGCATTCACCCCGCGCAAAGGGGGTGCGGGTGGCGAAGCCCCCGCTCGCGGCGAAGCCGCACAACACGCGAAAGCGAGGTGGCCTGCGCTATCGGCAGGCACACCTCGCCCAGAGGTTTCGTATCTACTTCTTTGCTGCGTAGCGCTTCTCGAAGCGCGCGACCCGGCCGCCGGTGTCGAGGATCTTCTGCTTGCCCGTGTAGAACGGGTGGCACTGCGAGCACACGTCGGAGTGGATGGAGCCGCTCTCCGCAGTGGAGCGCGTCTCGAACTGCGCGCCGCAGGAACAGGTCACCTTCGTGTCCACGTAGGTCGGGTGGATGTCGCTCTTCAAGACAATCTCCTAGGAATCAGGTGCTCCGGGTCGTCCACGGCGTGAACGTGAACCGGAACCGACGTACCAGTTTGCCACTTTGCGGTGGCAAACCGGTAATCAGGGGTGGTTCAGTCGCCGTTCGTGGTGCTGTGGGTGCTGCCGGCCGACGGGGTGGTCTTGTTGACCTGGAGCAGGAACTCGATATTCGACTTGCTCTCCTTGAGCTTGCCGATCAGCAGCTCCAGGGCGGCCTGGCCGTCGAGGGCGGACAGCACCCGGCGCAGCTTCCAGACGACCTGGGTCTCGTCCTTGCTCATCAGCAGCTCCTCGCGGCGGGTGCCGGAGGCGACGACGTCGATGGCCGGGAAGATCCGCCGGTCGGCGAACTCGCGGCGCAGCCGGAGCTCCATGTTGCCGGTGCCCTTGAACTCCTCGAAGATCACCTCGTCCATCTTCGAGCCGGTCTCGATCAGCGCGGTGGCGAGGATGGTCAGCGAGCCGCCGTCCTCGATGTTGCGGGCCGCACCGAAGAACCGCTTCGGCGGGTAGAGCGCCGAGGAGTCGACACCACCGGACAGGATCCGGCCGCTGGCCGGGGCCGCGATGTTGTACGCGCGGCCGAGCCGGGTGATCGAGTCGAGCAGTACGACGACGTCGTGGCCGAGCTCGACCAGCCGCTTGGCGCGCTCGATGGCCAGCTCGGCGACCGTGGTGTGGTCGTCGGCCGGACGGTCGAAGGTGGAGGCGATGACCTCACCCTTGACCGTGCGCTGCATGTCGGTGACCTCTTCGGGCCGCTCGTCCACCAGCACCACCATCAGGTGCACTTCGGGGTTGTTCGTGGTGATCGCGTTCGCCAGCGCCTGCAGCACCATCGTCTTACCGGCCTTCGGCGGTGAGACGATCAGGCCGCGCTGGCCCTTGCCGATCGGGCTGACGATGTCGACGATCCGGGTGGTCAGGATGCCCGGCTCGGTCTCGAGGCGGAGCCGCTCGGTCGCGTACAGCGGGGTCAGCTTGTTGAAGTCCTGCCGCTGCTTGGCGATCTCCGGGTCCGACCCGTTCACGGTGTCGATCCGGACCAGCGGGTTGAACTTCTCCTTGCGCTCACCCTCCTGCGGCTGCTTCACCGCACCGGTGATCGCGTCACCCTTGCGGAGGCCGTAGCGCTTGACCATGGAGAGGGCGACGTACACGTCGTTCGGGCCGGGCAGGTAGCCGCTGGTCCGGACGAACGCGTAGTTGTCCAGTACGTCGAGGATGCCGGCGGCCGGGACGAGCACGTCGTCCTCGCTGATCGTCGGCTCCGGGTCGAACCGCTCGCCGCGGCCACGGTTGCGGCCGGAATCACGACCCGACTCGCGGCCGGCGTCGCGGCCCGACTCACGCCCGGACGTGACCGGCTGGCCGTCGCGGTTGCGGTCCCGGTCGCGGCCCCGGCGACGGCGGCGACGGCTGTCGCCCTCCTCGCCACCCTGCTCCTGCTGCCGGTCCTGCTGCCGGTCCTGCTGCCGGTTGTCGCGACCCTGGTCGCGGTTCTGGTCCCGGCTCTGCTCGCGGTTGCCGTCCCGGCTGCCGTCGCGACCCTGGTTCCGGTCACGGTCGCGGCCCTGGCTCTCGCGGTTGCCGTCGCGGTTCTGGGTGTCCCGCTGAGTGTCGCGGTTGCGGTCCCGGTCGCGGCCCTGGCTCTCGCGGTTGCGGTCCCGGCTCTGCTCACGGTCGGCCGTCTGCTCGGTCCGGGCCTCGACGGCCGTACCGTTCTGCGCCGCGGGCGCCTCGACGGCCGGAGCGCTCTCGCTGGTCGGAGCGCTCTGGACGACCGGAGCGCGCTCGACGACCGGAGCCGGCTGCTGCCGCTCGGCCACCTTCGGGGCCTCGGCAGCGGGAGCCTCGGTGGCCGCTGCGGCGGCGCGGGTCCGGCGGCTGCCGCCCTCACGCTTGGCCGGAGCCTGCTTCTTGGCGGGCGCGTCAGCGCCTTCGTCCAGGGTGGGCTGGGTCGCCTTCGCCCTGGAAGAGCCGCCCGTCTGGGCGGCCTTGATCGCCTCGATCAGCTGGCCCTTGCGCAGTGCGCCGGTGCCCTTGATGCCGAGCGTCCCGGCGAGCTGCTTGAGCTCGGGGAGCAGCATGCCCTCGAGGCCGCCACCAGCCTTGCGGCGACGCGTCGCGGCACCAGCCGCGGCGTCGGAGCTGGAGGCTTCAACAGTTTCTGTCACGTGAGGTCCTTCCCACACGGATCGTCGAGGTGCGACAGCACCATCGACCGTTTCAGCGCCCACGGCCGAACGAAGTGGCACGTGGGGTTCAAGAGACTCTCGCTCGATCTGAGTCCCCCCGGACATCCCCGGCGCAGGCGGCGCAAGATCACGTTCACAGGGGGGTCGCCACACAACACAGGGTGCCGGGAGCACAGCCCGGATCGTGACGAGAGTTCACCGATCACCTGGAGGGGATCGGGTGAGTCGAGACTAGCACCCCGAGGGGTCGTACGCCTGGCTCAGGGGGTTCAACGCGTGTCAGTTCCCCGCTATTCCCCGGCTCACCCGGCCTCCATCGACCAGACCTGTACGCCGACTGGATCGACGCGCAGGTCGTGCCGCTCCCAGCCGTCCGGCGGGGCCGGACAGGTCCGCTCACGGCCGCCCACCACCAGAACCGTCGGCCCGGCCCCGCTGATGATCGCGGCCAGCCCACTCCCCCGCAGCTTGTGCACGAGCGCCAGGCTCTCCGGCATCGCCGGCTCCCGGAACTCCTGGTGCAGCCGGTCCTCGGTCGCCGTCAGCAGCAGATCCGGCCGCTGCGTCAGCGCCACGACGAGCAGGGCTGCTTTACCGGCATTCGCTGCTGCATCACCATGCGGTACGGCGCTCGGCAGCAATCCGCGGGCTTCTTTCGTCAGCACGCGGTTCGCCGGCACGTACGCGACCGCGCCAAGGCCGTCCGAAGGGTCCAGCCGGACTGCCTTTCCATCGTCCCCATCGAGCCAGGCAACGGTGAATCCGCCATACACGGCAGCCGCCACGTTGTCCGGATGACCCTCGAGTTCGTTCGCCATCCGGAGCAATCGCTCCCGATCCACCGGCTCACCGGCCAACCCGTACGCCGCGGCCAGGCCACCGACGATCGCGGCCGACGACGATCCGAGCCCACGCCCGTGCGGGATCCGGTTCTCACATCGCAGCGTGAAACCAGGGACCTGCACTCCGAGCGCCTCGAGACCGGCCCGGATCGACCGGACCACGAGGTGCGACTCGTCCAGCGGTACGTCGTCCGCCCCGCACCCCGACACGTGGACGGTCACCCCGGAACCACCCGGGGTGACGACCAATTCGTCGTACAGGGTGAGCGCGAGCCCGAAGGCGTCGAACCCGGGGCCGAGGTTCGCGCTCGTCGCGGGGACGCGCACCCGCACCTGGTCGCAGGGGCGGCCACCCTCGCCCATGTCAGACGAGACCGGCAACGCGAGCGACCGCGTCGGTGTCCGCAGGCGTGACCGGAGTCTCATCCGCCTTGGCGTGGTCGAGGGCGGTGTCGATGTCCTTCAGGCCGTGGCCGGTGACCGTGATCACCACGGTCGAGCCGCCGGGCAGCCAGCCCTGCGCCTTCGCGTGCAGCAGACCGGCGACCCCGGCCGCCGACGCGGGCTCGACGAAGACGCCCTCTTTGGCCGCGAGCTCACCCTGGGCGCTGAGGATCTGCTGGTCGGTGAGCATCTCGATCCGGCCGCCGGACTCGTCCCGGGCGGCCTCGGCCAGTGTCCAGGACGCCGGGTTACCGACCCGGATCGCGGTCGCCACGGTGTCCGGCTTCTCGACGATCGCGCCGCGCACGATCGGCGCCGCGCCCTCGGCCTGGAAACCCCACATCTGCGGCTTCTTCGTGGCCAACTTGTCCTTCGCGTACTCCTGATAGCCCTTCCAGTAGGCCGCGATGTTGCCCGCGTTGCCCACCGGCAGCAGGTGCAGATCCGGGGCGTCACCGAGCGCGTCGCAGACCTCGAAGGCCGCGGTCTTCTGACCTTCCAGACGGACCGGGTTCACCGAGTTCACCAGGGCGACCGGGTAGTGCTTGCCCAGCTCACGAACGATCCGCAGGCAGTCGTCGAAGCTGCCGTCGATCGACACCAGCCTGGCGCCGTGCACAACGGCCTGCGCCAGCTTGCCCTTGGCGATCCGACCGGCCGGGATCAGCACGAGTGGCAGCATCCCGGCACGGACCGCGTACGCTGCGGCCGACGCCGACGTGTTCCCGGTGGAGGCGCAGACGACTGCCTTGTCACCGGCCTGCGCGGCCAGCGAGATCGCCACCGTCATCCCGCGGTCCTTGAAGGAGCCGGTCGGGTTGTTCCCCTCGACCTTCAGCCAGACCTCACACGCGGTCTGCTCGCTCAGCCACTGCGCGGCCACCAGCGGCGTACCGCCCTCGCCGAGCGTGACCACCGGAGTGTCCGTCGAGACCGGAAGCCGGTCGCGGTATTCCTCGATCACGCCTCGCCACTGGTGGGCCATGTCCTACTCGCCTTCTACCCGCATCACACTGCTGACTTCACGAACGATGTCCATGTCGCGCAAGGCCTCCACGGTCGCGGACAACGCGGCGTCGGTCGCGCGGTGCGTGACGACCACCAGCTCGGCGTCACTGCCCCGGCCCTCCTGGCGCACGGTCTGGATCGACACGTCGTGCTCCGCGAAGGCCTGGGCCACTGCCGCGAGGACACCGGCCTTGTCGGCCACGTCCAGGGACACGTGGTAGCGGGTCACCGCGTCGCCCACCGGGCGGACGGCCCGTTGGGTGTACGACGACTCGCCGACCCCCGGCACACCCTTGAGCCGGTTGCGCGCGGCGGACACGAGATCCCCGAGGACAGCACTGGCCGTCGGGGCGCCGCCGGCACCACGACCATAGAACATCAGCTCGCCGGCCGCTTTGGATTCCACGAAAACGGCGTTGTACGCATCGCGAACACTGGCCAACGGGTGGGTGAGCGGAATCATCGCCGGATAGACCCGGGCGCTGACCGAATCGGTCAGCTCGTCCAGCTCGCAGATCGCCAGCGACTTCACCACACAGCCCATCTCACGGGCCGAGGCGATATCGGTCGCGGTCACCTCGGTGATGCCCTCGCGGTGCACGTCGGCGATCGAGACCCTGGTGTGGAAGGCCAGGCTGGCCAGCAGGGCCGCCTTGGCGGCCGCGTCGAAGCCCTCGATGTCCGCGGTCGGGTCGGCCTCGGCGTACCCGAGGGCCTGCGCCTCTTCGAGCGCCTCGTCGAAGCCGGCACCGGTCGACTCCATCTTGTCCAGGATGAAGTTCGTTGTCCCGTTGACGATGCCCATCACCCGGGTCACGTCGTCACCGGCCAGCGACTCGCGCAGCGGCCGCAGGATCGGGATCGCACCGGCCACGGCGGCCTCGAAGTACAGGTCACGCTGGTACTTCTCGGCGGCCGCGAAGAGCGTCGGGCCGTCCTCGGCCAGGAGCGCCTTGTTCGCCGTGACGACCGAAGCTCCGTGCTCCAGCGCGGTCAGGATGAGGGTGCGGGCGGGTTCGAGGCCGCCGATCACCTCGATCACCAGATCCAGCTCGCCGCTCGAGACCAGCGCCTGGGCGTCGGTCGTGATCAACGCCGGGTCGACCGGGAGATTGCGGTCGCGGCCGGCCCGCCGTACGGCGATCCCGGCGATCTCCAGCCGCGCGCCGACCCGGGCCTCCAGATGATCCGCCCGCTCGGTCAGGATCCGCACCACCTCAGTGCCGACCACACCACAACCGAGCAGGCCCACCTTCAGTGGTTTCTGGCTCATCCTTCGACTCCCATGTCCAGCAGCAACAGGTCGTCCTCGGTCTCCCGGCGTACGACGACTCTCGTCTGACCGTCCTTGACCGCGATCACCGGCGGCCGCGGTACGTGGTTGTAGTTGCTCGCCATCGACCGGCAGTACGCGCCCGTCCCCGGTACGGCGACGAGGTCGCCCGGGGCGACGTCACCCGGCAGGAACTCGTCCTTCACGACGATGTCCCCGGACTCGCAGTGCTTGCCGACGACGCGGGCCAGGGTCGGCGTGGCATCGGAGTACCGATTCGCCAACGTGCAGGAGTAGTCGGCGTCGTACAAGGCGGCACGGATGTTGTCGCTCATGCCGCCGTCGACCGACACGTAGGTGCGGGCCGCGTTGTTGTCGAGCTCGACCTCTTTGACCGTGCCGACCGAGTAGACCGTGCACATCGCCGGGCCGACGATCGCGCGGCCGGGCTCGATCGAGACCTTGGGTACGGCGACCTCGAAGGCACGGCATTCGTGCTCGACGATCTTGCCCATCTCGGTGGCCAGCTGCGCGGGGTCCGACGGGTCGTCCTGGGTGGTGTACGCGATCCCGAAACCACCACCGAGGTCGAGGTCCGGCATGTCCACGCCGAGCTCCTCGGAAACCCTTGCGTGCAAGGCGATCACGCGCTTCGCAGCCACCTCGAACCCGGACGAGTCGAAGATCTGCGAACCGATGTGCGAGTGCAGGCCGAGCAGCTCCAGCTCGGGTGCTTCGTTGACCCGGGCAACGGCTTCGAAGGCCGCGCCGGACGTGATCGAGAAGCCGAACTTCTGGTCCTCGTGGGCGGTCGCGATGTACTCGTGGGTGTGTGCCTCGACGCCCGCGGTGACCCGGACCATCACCGGCGCGGTGATGCCACGCTCGCGGCTCAGCTCGATCAGCCGGTCGATCTCGTAGAGCGAGTCGGCGATGATCCGGCCGACCCCGGCGTCCAGCGCGCGGGCCAGCTCGGACTCGGACTTGTTGTTGCCGTGGAACCCCAGCCGCTGCGGGTCCGCACCGGCTTTGAGCGCAACGGCCAGCTCTCCCCCGCTGCAGATGTCGAGGTTGAGCCCCTCCTCCATCACCCAGCGGACGATCGTCGTACTGAGGAAGGCCTTGCCTGCGTAGTAGACGTCGAAGTCCTTGAACGCGTTCTTGAACGCGCGGGCGCGAGTCCGGAAGTCGTCCTCGTCCAGCACGTACGCCGGGCTGCCGTGCTCGGCGACCAGATCGCGGACGTCGACACCGCCGATGACCAGCGAGCCCTCGCCGGACTTCTTCGCCGTGGACGACCACAGCTGCGGGACCAGGTCGTTGACATCACGCGGAGCGCTCAGCCAGGGCGGCGCGCGGTGGCCGGCCTGGGAGTGCAGCGCACCCGCCTCGTGGGACCTCACATCCGCTCCGGGGCGGAGACACCGAGCAGGTCGAGCCCGTTGGCCAGGACGGTCCGCGTCGCGGACACCAGGGTCAGGCGAGCCTTGTGCACCGGCTCCACCTCCTCGTCGCCGCGGGGCAGCACCCGGCAGCTGTCGTAGAACTTGTGGAACGCCGAGGCGGTGTCCTCGAGGTAGCGCGCGACCCGGTGCGGCTCGCGCAGCTCGGCCGACGTCGCGACGATCCGCGGGAACTCGGCCAGCGCGCGGAGCAGGTCACCCTCGCGCTCATGGCTGAGCAGACCGGGCTCGAACTCGTCCAGCTTGATGCCGAGCTCGTCGGCGTTGCGCAGGATCGAGGCCAGCCGGGCGTGCGCGTACTGCACGTAGTAGACCGGGTTCTCGCTGACCTGCTTGGTCATCTCCTCGATGTCCAGCGTCAGCGGCGAGTCGACCGGGTAGCGGCAGAGCGTGTAGCGGAGCGGGTCGACGCCGCCCTCCTCGACCAGCTCGGCCAGCGTGACGATGGTGCCGGCCCGCTTGGACAGCCGCATCTCCTCGCCGCCCTTGAGGATCTTCACGAGCTGGCCGATCAGGATCTCGATGTTGCGCTCGGGGTCGTCGCCGGCGCAGGCCGCGATCGCCTTCAGCCGGTTCACGTAGCCGTGGTGGTCCGCACCGAGCAGGTACATGCAGACCTCGAAACCGCGCTCCCGCTTGTTCACGTAGTACGCCGCGTCGGAGGCGAAGTACGTCGGCTCTCCGTTGGTCCGGATCAGCACCCGGTCCTTGTCGTCGGTGAAGTCCGTCGTCCGCATCCACAGTGCGTCGTCCGCGTCGTACAGGTGGCCCTGCTCGCGGAGCTTCTCGATCGCGTGGCCGACACCGTCCTGCTCGTGCAGGCTGCGCTCCGACATCCATACGTCGAACTTGGTCCGGAAGTGCTCCAGCTGGTCCTGCTGCTCCTTGAGCTGCCGCTCGTACCCCGCCTCGCGGAACGCGACCGACTGCTCGGCGACCGGCAGCTCCAGGATCGCGGGCACCTCGGAGACGATCCGCTGGGCCAGCTCACCGAT
Source organism: Kribbella albertanoniae (assembly GCF_004348455.1). Classification (GTDB taxonomy): domain Bacteria; phylum Actinomycetota; class Actinomycetes; order Propionibacteriales; family Kribbellaceae; genus Kribbella; species Kribbella albertanoniae. Next base: position 2,842 of record NZ_SMKA01000003.1, on the reverse strand, counting down.
ATACTCACCGTGGTAGCCGTCCTCGGGGATCGGCTCGCCGTGCGCCGCCGCCTTCAGGCTCTCGCCGAACTTGTCCATCTGGTTGCCGCGGTCGTTGATGTAGAACTCGCGCGTCACCTTCGCCCCGGCCGCGGTCAGCACCCGCGCCAGCGCATCCCCGACCGCCGCCCACCGGGTGTGCCCCAGATGCAGCGGGCCGGTCGGGTTCGCCGAGATGAACTCCAGGTTCACCGCGAGCCCGTGCAGCGTGTCGGTCGACCCGTACGCCGGGCCCGCATCCACGATCGACTGCGCGATCTTGCCCTGGGCATCGGCCGCCACCCGCACGTTCAGGAAGCCCGGCCCCGCGATCGACACCTCGGTGATCGCCTCGTCGTCCTGCAGCTTCGCCGCCAGCAGCTCCGCGAACGCGCGCGGATTCATCCCCGCCCGCTTACCGAGCTGCATCGCCACGTTCGTCGCATAGTCCCCGTGCTCGGGGTTCTTGGGTCGCTCGACCTTCAGCTCGCCAGGCAGCCCACCCTCGACGGCAAGGGTGCCGTCGGCAGCGAGCGCGGCCAGGGCCTGCAGGATCTTCTCAGCGAGCTGTTCCGGAGTCACCGCCCCAGCCTAATGGCGAACCGTCCGTTGTCTGGAACCACCATCCACAGCCCGGTACGGCGTTAGCGGTCGACACTCACCGTGATCTTGGCCCCACCGGTGAACGGGACGTCCCACGGCGCTGGTTGCCCGTCGACGGTGATCTTCAGGTTGCGGCAGGCGTCTGCGAGGCATTTTTCGTCGTACTTGATGCCCCAGAGGGTGAAGAACTGGGCCAGGGTGGGGCGCTCGGCGGCGGTTTTGGCCTCGACGAAGATCAGGCCGCCGGTCAGGTGCGTGTGTACGGCGGCCTGTTCGGCGCGGACGCGGTCGACGCCGATACCGGCGGGGATCTGGACGGGGTTGCCGTCCAGGGTGACTTTCAGGCGCAGGTTGTACGGCGCCGGGCCGGAGAAGTCGAGGGGAAGTCGCTCGAAACCGGCCTTGTCGATGTAGGAGACCGCGTCCCGCGGGGCGTCCCAGGGCGGGGCCGTGGTGCGGAGATCGGCCGCGGCCGGCTTGGCGGGGCTCACCCCGCAGCCGGCCGCAGCAATGCTCACCAGGAGCAGAGCGGCTGTCCTCACACCTGCTCTCATGGAGAGTCAGATTAGTACTTCCCAGCTCAGTACTTCTCAGCCGGCATCATGATCCAGAGTGCGATGTAGATCAGGAACTGCGGCCCGGGAATCAGGCAGCTGATCACGAAGATCAGCCGCATCGTGTTCGGGGTGGTGCCGAACCTACGGGCCAGTCCGGCGCAGACACCGCCGATCCAGCGACCGTGCGACGGGCGAACCAGAGAGCTAGCCATCAGAACCGACGTCCTTTCGTGGTTGGACTTACAACCACTATGACGCCAGTCCGCCCCGGTCCGATCCCGCCGCACCGCTCTTCCAGGGTCCCTTCAGGGACAGCCCCTACGCCCTTCGGCTATCTATCGCTGGACGCGGCAGCACCACGCCGCGACCTTGTGCACCCACCAACCACATCACGACCGCGGAACCGGTTGAACGGTGCCCAACGTCGCCAACCAAGACCACCTTGAGCACCCACCAACCACATTCCCGGGTGGGAAATGGTTGACCCGTGCCCAAGGTCGCCTCGACGGCCGGCGGGACGTCGAAGTCCGGGCGGACTGCTCCGGGCCGGCCGGGCGTGCTGCGGTGAGCTCGTGGGTGTGGTGTCAGCGCTGGAAGCGGTAGGTCTTGCTGTCGGTGGTGATGCAGACGCTGGGCGAGAGGACGATGACGCGGAGCGTTCCGTCCGGCTCGAAGTAGTCGATGCCCTCGACCTCGAAGGTTCCGGTGCAGCCGCTCTTGAGCGGGAGTTGGCCGAGTGACGTGACCTGCCCGGTCACATCGGCCGCACCGACCGGTCCGGACAGATCGACCTGCAGCAACGGCTTCGTCGTACCGAACAAAGTCCCGGCCGGATCGTCGGACGCACACAGCAGCCGAGTCGCCGTCACGAAATCACAGCCCTGTACGTCGCGCACGTGGCGATCGAGGTTGACCTTCGAGGCGAGTGGCAGGTTCTGCGCGGGGTTCGTCGCACCGACACCCGGCATCGGGAAGGCCAGCAGGCGATCCATCGTGCCCCACTCGCCGTTCACCATCCACCGCGTGTCCGGCGACACCGCCGACCAACTGTTGTTCGTCGCCTCCCACGACTCCAGTGCGTGCTTGTAGTTCGACCATGCACCCGTCGGCGACTGCACCCGGAACAGCTTCCCGCCCCGGTCGTCACGCTGGTACGGCTCGACGTACCAGCCCTGTGCCGCACCCGGATCGCCGACGTGGTTCCAGCCGCCGATCAGAAGGTCGAGCGGGATGGTCGCACTCCCCGTGTACCGGTACTGCGTTGTGCTGCCACGAGTCACCGTGGCAAGCCCCTGCCCCTCGTCGAGCGGCCGGGCGTTGTCCGACCCCACCAACCGCCATCCGTCGACAGCATGAGCCTGTGCCGGCCACATCACGGCAACAAGCATGACCACCAGAGCGATCCCCAGTTTGCGCATGGCCGAGTTCTACCCCACACCGTGCGCCCCAATTCGGAGATGGCAGGAACATGCTGCTAATGTTCACCTCGTTCCTGAGCCCCCGTAGCTCAGGGGATAGAGCACCGCCCTCCGGAGGCGGGTGCGCAGGTTCGAATCCTGCCGGGGGCGCGCGATTCTTGGCGATTCCTGTCCGCAAACTGCGCGGACTTGGAATCGCTTTTGTGTTTTCTGGGGGCGGAGCCCCCAGGCCCCGCCCCGGGAGGG
>NZ_SMKA01000039.1 GCF_004348455.1 Kribbella albertanoniae | reverse complement strand
CTGCTGGTACGGCGGGGTGGGTATGGCGCGGGGGTTTTCGTTGGGCCGAAGTTGGTGGACTCGAAGGTCGGGTCACGTCATGTGCAGGGGACGACGAAGGCTGGTGGGTGGTCGCAGCAGCGGTTCGCCCGGCGGCGTGACAACCAGGCGCGGGAGGCGTTCGCGGCGGCCACGGAGGTCGCCGTACGGATCCTGGCCGGGGCTCGGCTGGATGCGCTCGTGTGCGGGGGAGACCGGCGGGCGATCGAGACTGTGCTGGAGGATCCGCGGCTGAAGGGGATCGCGAAGCTCGTGCGGCCGCCGTTTCTGGGCGTGGCGGATCCGAAGCAGAAGGTGTTGGAGGCAGCGGGCGTGGATGCGCGCGCGATCCGGATCGAGCTGACCGAACCTCAGGACGAGGACGGGCCGTCGCAGAGCTGACCGACCTTTAGGAGGACGGGCCGTCGTAGAGCGCGCGGAAGTCCGACAGCGTGCCCTCGTAATACTGCAGGTCGTCGAGAAGCTTGGCACGGTGCACGAGTTGCGGGCTCTCGGCGAGCGCCTGCCGCCCGAAGTCCGACCAGATCGCCGACTCCGGCACCTCATCCGCATCCTCGGGCAGGAACTTCAACGCCTCCCGTACGGCGTATGCGGCGTACTCCCAGTTGAGCTCGACGACCGAGCGGTCCTGGCCGGGCTGACCCGTGTACGCCATGTCGGCGGTCAGCGCGCGGCGGGCGAACGTCGCCGCCAGCACTGCCCACTGAGCTGCATCGATCAGCGTGGAGACACCCAGCCCGAACGGTACGCCGACCTTGCGGGAAGCGTCCTCACTCGCATACGGGACCTCGATGTCGCCGGATGCCGACGCATAGGTCCAGGCGGTCTCGCCCTCGGTGACGTTGACACCGGGCTGCAGATCCGCCGGCGGCACCGCCGGGGCGGACAGGTCGGCCGCGGTCTGGACGCTGGTGTATACCTGCGCCTCGATCAGGGTCCTGGCAGTCAGCATCAGTTCCCGCACTCCTGTTCGTGAGATCGCATGCACCCTACCCCGCTCATGGTCCCGAGATCGCCGGTCCCTGACCGGTCGGCGACATCGCCCGCCCGGTCGTCACACCAGGCGCCGGCTGCGGGGGAGGCGGTGCCACACCGGGGTTGAACTGCTGGGCCGTCGAGCCGTAGTCGAGCCCCTTCAGCATGCTGGCCGGTACGCCGTTCTGGACCAGCGCGGCAGCGGCCTTCGTGGCGAAGTCGTCGTTCGGGCCCATCGTGTTGTACAGCTCCCGAAGGTCGACCCGCCCCTGGGCCATCAGCGCGATCCGCCCGTCCAGGCTGCCGAGCGCAGCGCCGAAGCCACCGTCGGCGACGCCTTCCAACCGTGCAGTGCCGTCGCCCGGGTTGTACACCGCGAGATAGAGCTGCTCGTGGTCGTCGCGGTCGCGCAGCGACACCACGAGTGTTTGCCGCTCCTGCTGTGCCTGGGCCAACGCCGCCACCAGCGGCCGGTACGGCTCATGCACTTCGTTGCCAGAAGCATCGATAACCGTCTCCGTGGCTTCGATGTCGGGCCGACCGAGGCCGTCCGGTGTGACCATCAGCCGGGTGTCGGCGAGTGCGGCGTCGACTGTCACGCCGGTCTCCATCGCCTGCAGAGCGGCGAGGTACTCGTGCTTGAGCATCTTGACGAAGAACTGACCCCGCGCGACGTCCGGAATCTCCTTGCTCCGCTTGGTTTCCGGTGTTCCGCGCCCGCTGTCGCGCACCTGCTCGATACCGACGTCGTAGCTCACCGGGATCCGAATCGTGACGACCTCGCCCTCCTCGAACTTGCTGGTCTCCAGCCGGCTGCCGTAGGCGTCGGAGTTCTGTTCCTTCACCTGCTCACCGACCGACCCACCGACCGAGATCGGACCGCCCGCCGCACCCGCAGTCACCGTGCCAGGACCGAGATGGCTCCCTGAGCTGCCCGAGCGGACGGAGGTCTCACGTCGCGACACCGCCCCGGTCTGGGCATCACCGATCGGGCCCTCGACCAGCTCGAGACCGGTCATCCGCGCGCTGATCGTGGTGCTGACCGTGGTCTTACCGTTGCCGCGAGCAACCATCGGAGGCAGGCGCAGACCACCATCACTGATCAGCTCGTGGAAGTACGCCTTCATCGCCGTAGCCTTGAGATGCCCCTCCAGCGCGCCACGATGCTCGGCGAACCCGGCCGGCCCGAGCACCCTGGGCTCACTCAGTTCCGCGCTCAGGACGTCGTACAGCTGGTTGGTCCGCGAGTCGCCGAGGCCGTACGGCTGGGTGGTCTCAGGGACTGCGCTCTCGGTGACCCGGATCGGTCGATGCTCGGTGTGGTCCTCGAGTTGCGGACGGGTCCCGGGCTCGCGGAGTAGCTTCTTCGGCACCAGCAGGCTGAGCTCGGCCTGCAGCTGCCGTGGGGTCGCCGCAACAGAGAGCTCGTCCGGCGTCGTCCGGTCCAGCTTCCAACGCGCGCTGGTGAGCGCGGCGGCACCGGCGCCCTGGATCCGGGTGACGTTGGAGGTGTAGACGATCGAGCGCTTCACCTCGGACATGTCGAAATGCCCGGTCCGATTCACGGTTGTGTTCGTCGTGTTGCTGGCGGCCTCCTTCGAGCCGACGCGGGCGACTTTGCCGCCCACGTTGCCCGAATCACCGGCCGCGGCGCTGCCGCCGAGCTCTGCGGAGTACGTCGTACTGTGGCCGATCACCTGGTCCTGCCCGTGATACCCGTAGCCCTGGTCGAGACCGATCGCCTCGACACCGGGGATCTCCGGCGTCCCGTCGACGGTGTACTCACCGACCATCTCCGCGGTGATCTGGACCTCGTACAGATCCGGGCGTTCCTGCCCCTGGATCGGCACCTCGATCGTGGCGACGAAGCCACGCGCACCGAGCATGTTCTCGAGCTCGCCCCGGTGGGCGTCCGCGGCCAGGTTGACCCGTAGCGCCGGCGCCAGCAGCTTGCTCTCGGTCAGCACCCCCGGCGCGATCTCCTCGAACTGCGGCCGGACGAGCTCGAAAAGGTCGACCGGCAAGCCGTCCGGACCGGCGACGGTCAGCGAGTCGATCTGAGCCGACGCAAGGCTTTCCCGGTACGACGGCCCCGGGTCGACCGCACGTCGCTGAGCAGCCAGTTTCTCGGTGGCGAGCAGTCGCTCGTCGACCTGGCTGGGCGCCGAGATGCCGGCGTTCTCGGACACCTTCGCGGCCAGCTGCTCGGAGGAGTGCTCGGCGGCCAGGCCGGTGGTGACCCCGGCCCGTTCGAGCTCGTAGCGGCGGAGGAAGCCGATCGCGACCCGCGAATCCATCGTGACGCGATCGTGCAGGTACCGCTCGGCGACATCGGCCACGACCGGCAGCGGCAGGTCGAGCTCGCGCTTCGCATAGAGCGCGAGGGCACGCCGCTCGGCCATCGCCTTCTGAGCGAGTGCGTCGTCGAGCTGAACGGTCTGTACGACGGTGCCGGTGGAGTCGATGATGTCGGCTTCGAGCTCGTAGCGCTCCAGGAACTCGTAGTGCGTGCCTGTGTTGACCAGCAGCCACTCCTGCCCGGTCGCGCGGCTCACACTCGTGGACTGCGACGACCCGGCGTTCCGGCCGATGGAGCCCGATCCGGCCACCGACGACGCATCGGCATCGGTCTGACCGCCGCCGCCCTCGATACCTGCCCCGTCCGAGGTCGACGTACCGGAGGTGTAGGAGGCATCGGTCAGGGTGAGGTTGATGTCCGCGGTGTTCTGCTGGGTGACTGCCAGGAAGGTCTGACTGACCGCGCGGCCGCGAAGAATGACCTTGTACTGCTGGGGAAGCACGCTGCGATCGGCGATCGCCTCGGCCAGGTTCGCCGGCGGCGCCGTGATCATCTCCGGGATCTCGAAGTCGCCGTTCATCCAGTCCGGACGCGCGACCAGGCGGTCCGTGGAGAGGGCGGCGTCCAGCTGCGCGATCGTGATGGCGTCGGCCCGGTCGGCCTCCTCGACCTCCTCGTCCGGGGCGGAGGCGGGCAGCTGCGCGGCGGCGTTGAAGGCCTTGACCTGGCTGAAGATCTGGTTGGCCGGATCCCTCGCATCGAGGGCCACTGTGATTCCCTCGCGGACCGCGGCAGCCGTCGGCGCCTTCGGGATCGCCTCGATGACCGGCACCTCGGCGCGCGTCTCGGACTGCGCGTAGAACAGGTCCATCGAACCGTGAACATCGGCGATCGGCGTTTCCAGGCCGCGGCCGGTGCGCTCCGCGAACGTGATCCGGATGCCCTGCCGGATCACGTCGAGCGGCTCGGTGCTCTCGGCGAGCACGACGCGGTTGACCCGGCGGCCGGTAGTCGTCGTGACACTGCGCCCGACCGCGTTCCGGTTGAGCTTGAGGCCGCCCCGGCCTGTCGGCCCGCTCTGCCCTTGGTCGGGGCCGTCGCCGACCGTTGCGCCGGCGGACAGCGGCAGGGAGGTCGATCGCGTCGTACTGCGACTGGTCGCGTCCGAGGTGATGCCGAGCCGAACCACGTGGCGCGCAGGCGTCGTACCGCGCCCGTCCTGGTCGTCGAAGTCCTGCTCCACGCCCAGGCGGAAGTGGCGGTAGCGCGGTGTGCGTCCGGTGTGCTGATCGACCAGAGTGACCGGCAAACCGCCTTGGCAGGCTTGGTTGATCCCGGCCTGGATGCGGTGCGCAGTGATGTTCTGGATCACCCGGTCGTAGTTCGCGAGCTGACCGGCTCGCCGCAGCGGATCCTTTGACAGCGCGTCCATCCGCGGCCGGAAGTGCGCGTCGAGTGGGGGCACCAGGCCCAGCTGACTGAGGTTCGTCAGCGCGTCCCGCTGAGCCTGGTCCGCGCCCTGCAGGTTCTCCGTCAGCGCCTTGCCCGGGCCGCGCAACTGATTCGGCCCGGCGCCGTACCAGGGCGGCACGGACTGCGGTCCGGTCGGCGGTTCGGGATCACCGCGCAGCAGAACCCGGTTGTCCTGGTCCAACCGCAGGCTGCCGTCGTCCTCCCGCTGTACGGCGTCAGCCGCGGCCGGCCCGCCCGCGCGCAGCAGGTCGTTCTCGGTGACCCGGAGTCGCGCCTTGCAGGTGTCCTCGACCACGATCGGCGTGGCCTTGCGGTCGGAGATCTTCCGCAGCGTGGCCCGGACCTTGAAGTCGACGATGACACCCTGCGTGGAACCTCGATCGCGATGAACCACCGGCGTGATGGCGGTGCTGCTGACGTTCTGGCCGCCGGAGCGACTGACGTTGCGCCCGGCCGAAGCAGTCGGCACTCCTAGCGCGGTGGCACCGACTGTGCCGGTCAGCGAGGTGCCGTAGGTCTCGGAGGCGTTGATCCCGGAGAAGTCGACCTCGACACCCTCCTTGCCCACCTCGGTGCTGGGCTCGCCGCTGAGCGTCGCGGTACTCCACACCGGCTCGACCTCGATGGTCAGCTCGTACTCCGGCCGTCCGTCGATCGAGATCGGCCGTGTGAGCCCACCGGGCTTGGTGAACTCGTGCAGCAGCCTGCTGGTGTCACGGGTGACCATCAGGTTCACGTGGTCGTAGGCGACCCGGTCGAGCCCGCCCTCGCGGTCCCGGAGTTCCCTGGTCAAGCGATCGCTGATGTCCTGTACGCCGTTGATCCGCGTCACGGTGTGCGGCGGGAACTCCGGACTGCACTCGTCGGCCCGGCCCAGCTGCTCCAGCGTCACCGTCGCCGTGGGCGCCTGGACGGTGTAGGCACTGGGGATCCAGGTGAGGTGTTCACCGGCATCGACTGTCTCGACCGGTGACCAGTCCGCGGTGGGGGAGCTGCGGTACTCGATCAACCACTTGCACTGCGACCGGTAGAGCAGGGACTCGCCGTGCGCGTCGTCGACCTCGCCGTCCTGCTCATGCGTCGACAGACCCGACCCCTGGGTGAAGGACTGCCCGCGGTTCACGTCTGCCCTGGGCGCGGCGACCTGGCTCGCTGTGTGCATCGCGCTGCCGGGAGGCGCCATCGCCATGATCGGCTGCAGGTTCACACCGAACGACGTACTGCTGGAGCGAGTGCTCGCCCTACCGATGCCCTGTCCGCCGGCGCCGATCCAGCCGTTCATCTGCTGGGCCAGATCGTGGTCGCGGTCGACGATCTCGCTGAGGTCGGTCCGCTCCATCCGCAGCCGGACCTGGCCGACCTGCTTGACGTCGTCGGTGGGGCTGCCGCCGACCGGGATCACCAGGCCGTCGTCCGACATCAGCAGCCGGTACTCAGCGGTCGGGATCGGCCGGGGAGCGGTGGGGTCGAGCCCTTGCTTGCCGCCGTGGGCCTGGATGATCCGGTTGATGTCGCCGACCGGGGCGAGCAGTGCCTCGCCGGTCGGTACGCCGGTCTCCATCAACTCTGGGGCCGGTAGGGCTCGTGCGCTGGCGGCCTCGTAGATCTCGACGCGGTCGGTCGCTTCGTCGGCGAGCGCGACCAGCTGTGCCTGGGGCGAACCGGCGTCGATCGCGGTGAGCAGATCGCGGTAGCCGGTCAGCGCGTGGTCGGCGTCGTCAGCGACCTGCTGGTATCCGGTCGCGAGCTGGGTGTGCCGGCCTGCTTTGTTGCTAGCGGCAACGGACTCGACACGGAACACGCGAGCCCGCTCGGCGGCGCCCAGATCCCGCAGCCCCTGCTCGGTAACGGCTTTACCTTCGAGGTCGGCCGCTTCGACGGTGGCCGCTACCGCCGACGCCACCTTGGAGTCGGCCTGCAGGGTGAAGCCGGCGACGGCCGTCTCCAACTCGTCGATCTGCCGGACGACCTGCTCACGTAGTGCCGCGGGGGAGTTCGGGGTTGCTGATTCGCTCAGCAGCCGGTCGGCTGTGCGGCCGAGTTCGATTGCATCCGGGGCCGAGCGCGCGTCGGGCGACCAGGGCAGCTCGGGCATCGCACCGCCGCGGCGCTTGATCGCGCCGGCCAGACCTTCGATCTCGGTGCGGATCTCCGCCTTGCTCCGGGTGCCGTTCGGGTCGCGCCACTCCTTGGCGAGCAGTTGGTACGTCGCATAGTCCGCGCGGGTGCGGATGTCGCGCTGCTCGACGCCGAAGCGGGCCCTCAGCCGGCCGAACATGCCCTTGGGCTCGGGAGTAGCGAGTTGCTGGGTCAGCTGGCTGAGCTGGTGCGTCCAGACCTGGGCAAGCTGTCCGTCGGCGACGGTGGGCGAGATCCGCAGTACGTGCGGGTCTTCCGCCGTACCGGCTGCCAGACGGCCTTGGGCGAGCAGTGTGCCGACAGTCCGGTCGACCTCGACGCGGACGTACTGCGATCCGCCGATCACTGCGAGTCCGGGGCCGGCAACGGCAGGTGCGTCGGGCAGTTGTCCGAGGGCAGCCAGGGCGGAGTCAGCAGTCAAGGGAGGTGCGTCGGCCGGCCGGCCAGGGGTGCCGGTTGCTCGGGTCAGGATGCGGCGCGGATGGAGGCGGCGCTGAGGCGGTGTCACTGGGACGGCACTACCGAGACTGCGTGTGGCCTGGCTGATGGTGGCGGCGCCGGAGACGGCCGCAGTCAGCGAAGGGGGCCGGGGGCCGCTGGGAAGAGCGGCCAGCCGGGTAGCGGCTTCGGGTGAGGTCTGGGCGGCACTGCGCAGGGCGACCCGGAGCATCGCGCGGGCCTCGTCCTGACGCGATTGGTCCAATCCGGGCACAGCGAGCAGCCGGTCGAGCGCAGCGGCCGCACCGAGGCCGGGCTCCTCGTCACGGTTGCGGGCACGCTCGGCGCCGAGCAGTGCGACCGCCTCGGCCAGCATCCGGTCGTCGTGCACCTTGTCCGTGGCCCGGCGGGCCAGGTACGCCTGCAGGTCGGAGGTGGTCCGCTCCGGCAGGACGTCGTACCGGCTGGTCAGCCAGACGCTGCCGTCGCGGAGCGGGACAGCAGTGGGCCAGGCGATCCCCAACGCGGTGGCAATCGCTGTCCGGGCACGGCTCTGCGGGTCAGGCACCACACCTCCGAAGGGTCGTCTGGCCGGGACGCTAGCAAACTTTCGGTTACTCGCCAGCTACTCGAAGCACCCGTTCTGTTAACGATTTACGCCCTAGGGTCGAGCCATGACCGAGCTGGGATCTTCCGGGTGGACAGTGGCCGAAGCGCGCGGAGTGATCGCGCAACTGCGGCACGTCGCCACCGAAGGCCCTGAGTACGACGGCGTCGAGCTGTTCCTTGCCCTGTGTGAGTACCTGGATCAGCTGTACGGCGGCCACGGCTTCGACGTACTGCTGGTGGATCAGGAGCTCGCTGGGCTGGCCGGAGCAGTTCGTGAGCAACGGTCACGACGCGCCGGAGCGGGGGAGCGGCTGGAACAGCCGGTGAACTCTGCCGTCACGCTTGGGGAGGGCCGCGCACTCGCAGGTGCGCTGGAGAGCGCGGCGGGCTGGCAACAGCAGCTAGGACTGGCCCTGCAGGCGCTCTACACCTACCTAGACCAGTTGTACGGCGGACCGGGTGCGTTCACCGAGCTTTTGACGTCGGAGGAGCGCAGCCGGGTCGCGAGCCGGTAACAGGCCGCACCGGTTGGCGAGGATGGCACCTGACAGCCATTACGGTAGGCGCGTGAGTCTCTCGTCCTCCACTCGTACTCCTGCCCCCAACGCCCGCGGTACGGGCCGGCCGGCGGGCGGTGGTGCGAACCGCCTCCCGAACAGCCGGGAGCGCCGTCCGGCACTGGCCGCCCTGGCGGTCATCCTGATCCTGCTCGGCGCCGCCGGCTCCGCCCTCATCGCCCTGAACAGCGGTAATCGCGAGGGCTATGTCGCGGTCAAGAAAGACTTCCTGCCGCCAGGCCATCAGATCACCGCCGAGGATTTGACCAGCGGCGACCTCGCCGGTGCGACCGGCGCGCTGACCAAGTGGTCCGAGCGGCAGAAGATCATCGGCAAGTACACAAAGGGCTGGCTCTACCAGGAGCAGTACATCGGTGGGTCGAACGTGACGGACGTTTCTCCGATCCCGAGCGGCGCTGCCCAGGTCGGCGTGGTGCTCGACGCTGGCCGAGCTCCGTCGGACGGGCTGAAGATCGACGACATCGTGCAGGTCGTCCGGGTGCCGTCGGCGAACCAGGACAGCGTCGGCCCGGCCACGCTGGTCTCGGCTGCGGCAGTGACGTCCGCAGCCGGTGGTGTGGTCGCTGACAAGGGCTCCACGGTCAACACCCTCAACGTGACCATCCTCGTGCCGGCCGGCAAGGCGACCGCTGTCGCTGCCGCGGCGGCCTCGAAGACGCTGGTGCTGGTCAAGCTGAACCCGGCAACGAAGACGGACGTCCCGCGTACTAACGGGGGTGGCTGATGGCACTCGTAGCTCTTGCGAGTGCCAAGGGGTCTCCCGGGGTTACCACCGCAGGTCTGGTGCTGGGTGCGCTCTGGCCGCGGCAGGTGCTGCTGGCCGAGTGCGACCCGTCCGGTAGCGACGTAGCGATCCGAATGACCGCACCTGGCGGTACGCCGCTCAACTCCGACCGCGGTCTGGTCAGTCTGGCCGCTGCGAGCCGGAAGGGCCTCGGCGACGACGTCATCCACTCCCACAGCCAGCAGCTGGACGGTGGGCTCGACGTACTGCTTGGTGTGCGTGCACCCGAGCAGGTCGGCGGCATGGGCGGTCTGTGGCATCCGCTCGGCATCACGTTCAACCAGATGCAGCAGACCGACGTACTGGCAGATTGTGGACGTATTGGTGCCACCTCGCCGCAGCTGCCGATCATCCAGTCCGCACGCCTCATCGTGATGGTGTGTTCGGCCACAGGTTCGTCGGTGGCGCACCTGCGGGAGCGGCTGGCCGCACTGGTGCACCACGTCGACGCACAGCTCGGTGTGATCGTTGTGGCCGACCCGAAGCGGCGGGACGGCGTGAAGCAGGTGTGGTCCGTCCTGGACGCCATGTCCGTGCCGGTGCGGCACCGCTGGCACCTGGCCTACGACCCGGTCGGTGCGGCGTTCTTCGACGGACGCGGACACGGCCGGCTCGAGAAGACCCAGCTGATCCGGTCCGCGACTGACATCACGGCTGAGATGGCTGCGCTGGTCGCCACGCCTCACGACTTCGACATGGCCCAAGCGGCCTTCCCGACGGCATGAGCGCCGATCAGGAGCTGGTCCGGCGACTGCGTTCCCAGGTCGCCGATCGGCTGAACGAACAACGCCGTCGCGATCAGGTGAACGGCGTACCGCCGATGAGCGCCGAGGACGAGCGTGAGTACGCCCGGTCGCTGATCGTGCAGGTGCTGGAGGATCACGCCCGCTACGAGCTGGCCGAGGGCCGCACACCGCCGACCCCGGACGACGACGCGCAGATCGCCGGCGCCATCCACTCCGCACTGTTCGGGGTCGGGCGGCTACAGCCGCTGATCGACGACCCCGAGGTCGAGAACATCGACATCAACGGCTGCGACCAGGTCTTCGTCCAGTACGGCGACGGTCGCGAGGAGACGCCGGGTCCGGTCGCCGAGAGCGATGACGAACTGGTCGAACTGATCCAGGTGCTGGCTGCCCATGCCGGTCTGACCAGCCGCCCGTTCGACTCCGCGAACCCGCAGCTCGACCTGCGGCTGCCTGACGGTTCGCGTCTGTCCGCCGTGATGGGCGTGACGTCGCGGCCGGCGGTCTCGATCCGGCGCGCACGACTCGGCCGGGTCTTCCTCCGCGATCTGGTGGCCAACGCGACCATTTCCCAGGATGTGGCCTCGTTCCTGAGCGCTGCGGTGGCGGCGCGGAAGAACATCATGATCGCCGGCGCGACGAACTCCGGGAAGACGACGCTGCTGCGGGCGCTGGCCAACGAGATCCAGCCGCACGAGCGTCTGATCACCGTGGAGCGCTCGCTCGAGCTCGGTCTGGGCGAGTTCAAGGAGCTGCATCCGAACGTGGTCGCGTTCGAGGAGCGGCTGCCGAACTCCGAAGGTGTCGGCGCGGTCCACATGGCCGACCTGGTCCGTCGTTCGCTGCGTATGAACCCGTCCCGCGTCATCGTCGGTGAGGTGCTGGGTGACGAGATCGTGACGATGCTGAACGCGATGAGCCAGGGTAACGACGGCTCGCTGTCGACGATCCACTCGAACAGCTCGATGGAGGTGTTCAACCGGATCAGCACCTACGCCATCCAGGCGACCGAGCGGCTGCCGATGGAAGCCACCCAGATGCTGATCTCGGGTGCGCTCGACTTCGTCGTCTTCGTCCGCAAGCAGAACGACTACCAGCATGGCGGGACGCTGACCCGGTACGTCGAGAGCATCCGCGAGGTCACCGGGTGGGACGGCCGGGTGTTGTCCGGCGAGGTGTTTGCTCCGGGACCGGACGGTCGGGCCGCGGCACACGCTCCGATCGCCTGTATGGACGAGCTCGAGCACTATGGGTACCAGCCCATGGTGCACGGAACGTGGGCGTGACGAGATGAGTAACGAGACCCTGTTGGCCCTGCTCTGCGGAGCGGTCGTCGGTGGCGCAGTACTGCTGCTCATCGTCGCGATCCGCGGTACCGAGCCGCGTGACGAGACGCCGTCGATGTTCCGCCGTGGCGGGAGCGTCGACAATCGGAAGAACCTCGTCCGCTTCGGCACCGGCATCGGCGTCGGCCTCGTCGTACTGGCTGTCACCCGGTGGCTGGTCCTGGCCGCGGCCCTCGGGCTGCTGGCCGCGCTGGCCGACCGCTTCTTCGGCGGTACCGGTGAGGAACGGCGTGCCATCGAGCGCCTTGAGGCATTGGCCACCTGGACCGAGGCTCTGCGCGATACCATCGCCGGTGCAGTCGGTCTGGAGCAGGCCATCCCCGCGACCGCGGTGAACGCGGCCCCCGCGATCAAGCCCGGCCTGAACCTGCTGGTCGACCGGCTGCGGATCCGCGAACCGTTGCCCTCGGCACTCATGCGTTTCGCCGACGACCTCGACGACCCGTCCGCCGACCTGATCGTGGCCGCGTTGGTCCTGAACGCACGGCTGCGCGGTCCCGGTCTGCGCGAGGTCCTCAGTGCGCTGGCCGACTCCGCCCGCGAGGAACTCGACGTACGGCGGAAGGTCGCAGCCGAACGGCGTTCCACCCGGCGGTCGGTCCAGGTGGTCGTCGCGATCACACTGCTGGTCGCGGCCGCGCTGGTCCTGTTCAACCCGGCGTACGTCGCGCCGTACACGAGCTTCATCGGGCAGTTCGTGCTGTTCATCGTGATCGCGCTCTACGCGGTCGGCCTGGTCTGGCTACGCCGGCTGGCGAAGATCGAGGTACCGGAGCGATTCCTGATCGGTGGCAGCCAGAAGCCGGTCGACCAGCGGATGGAGGTGGTGGGCGGATGATGTGGGCCTTCTTCACCGGTGCCCTGGTGGGGCTCGGCGCGTACCTGCTGGTGCGGATGCTGATCCGGCCGCGGGCCAACGTGCTCTCGACCATCGCCCGGATCGACGCCGGCCGCGGCGGTGGCGGTGTCACCACGAGCGCGGCCGGGGAGCGCGTGCTCGGCGGCATCGACAAGGCGCGGCACACGCTCGGCCAGCGGCTCGAGGCTGAAGCGAACGCGCGCGGCTGGGCCTTCGGCAAACTGCGCCGCGACCTCGCGGTGATGAACCAGCCGTTCGCCGCGATGCTGGCCACCAAGGTGTTCTTCGCGCTCGGCGCGATGATCTTCATCCCGATCGTGTTGTTCCTGTTCGATGCGCTCGGCTTCGGCGTCCCCGGTGCGACACCGGCCATCGTCACGCTGGGCGCGATGGCCTTCGCGTTCTTCCTGCCGGACCTGGCGCTGCGCCAGGAGGCGGAGGCACGGCGACGGGACTTCCGGCACGTGGTCGGCAGCTTCCTCGACCTGGTCGCGATGAACCTGGCCGGTGGCCGTGGTCTGCCCGAGGCGCTGATGACGGCGTCCACGATCGGCGACCACTGGGCGATGGCGCGGATCCGGCAGGCGCTGGCCAACGCGCGCCTGATCGGCATCACGCCCTGGGACGCGATGGCCCGCCTGGGCGAGGACCTGGGCGTCGAGGAACTGCGGGACCTGGCGTCGGCGCTCGCGCTGGCCGGTGACGAGGGCGCGAAGATCCGCGCCTCGCTGCTGGCCCGGGCCGCGTCGCTGCGCCGCAAAGAGCTTGCCGATGTGGAAGGCAAGGCGGGTGAGCGGTCGCAGTCGATGCTGGTCGCCCAGCTGGTGATGTGCGCGGCGTTCATGCTGTTCCTCGGATTCCCGGCCGCGATCGCGATCCTGGGCAGCTGAAAACGGGTACGGATCCGGAGCAGAGTTCTGTCCGTCGTACAGGGCATACTGAGGCCAGCCCCGGCCTCAAGGAGTGGAAGGCATACGGATGAACACCGAACTGCAGTTCTGGCGCGCGATGACCGGCTACGCGGTCGCCCGGGCGCACGCACAGCGGGCCCGGGCCAAGCAGGGCCGCACGGAGCTCGGCGCCTCCGCGCTGGAGTGGGCCATCATCTCGGCGATCCTGGTCGCGGCCGCGCTGGCCATCGGCCTCGTGGTGCGGCGTGTCATCGACAAGCGCACCGGCGAGATCGAGAACGGCTGACCCATCGTGCCGGTCCGCCCCCCGACCGCCGCGCGCGCCCGCCGATCGAGGTGCCGCCCGAGGCGGCGCTCCGAGCGTGGGGCGAGCTCACTCGAGCTCGCCATCCTCGCGCCGACGATCATGGCGCTGATCTTCGTCTCGATCCAGACGGCGCTCTACCTGTACGGCCGCTCGGTCGCGCTGAACGCCGCCCAGGAAGGCGTTTCCCGGCTGCGGCTGGTGCAGCCGCCGGTGTACAGCCCGGCGGTGGGGGAGAAGGTCCGGGTCGACATCGAGGCGTACGTGAATCAGCTGGCCGGCACGACGTTACAGAACGCGTCGGTGACCTCACCGACGTACAACAACCCAGCTGGCATGGTCTCGTTCACCGTCAGTGGTGACACGGTTTCGCTGGTCCCCGGTCTGGAGCTGCACGTGGAGCGGACGGCGACCGGGCCGATCGAGCAGTTCGAGGCGGACAAGTGAGGCGGCCCCAGTTGTCGGCGCGCCTTGCCGCTGGTTGCCGGCGCGGCGACCGCGGCACGATGGCGCTCGAGATGGTGGTGCTCGCGCCGATCCTGCTGCTCCTGTTCATGTTCCTGCTCGCCGCCGGCCGCTATTTCCAGACCACGGCTCTGGCCGAGAGCGCGGCCCGCGACGGCGCTCGCGCCGCCAGCATGTCCCGCTCCCAGACCGACGCCCAGGTCCGCGTCAACGACGCCGTCACCCGCACCATGGGCCAGGCCGTCAAGTCCTGCAAGGAATCCGCCAGCGGCTTGATCACCACCACCCTCGCCGCCGGCGCCCCACTGTCCGTCGAGGTCACCTGCACCATCGACTACCGCGACCTCAGCTTCCTCGGCCTCGGCGGCGACACCACCATCACCAAACGCTTCACGTCGAGCGTCGACCCGTACCGGGGAGTCCGTGATGGCACCGGATAACCACCGCTCCCGCATCGTCGACTTCTTTCGCATCGATGCCCCGGACAACCATCACGTGCGCGCCCGCGGCGCTCTCAGCCCCGCCGTCGCCATCCTGGCCGTGATGATCTTCACTCTGGCCGGCCTCGTCATCGACGGCGGCCGCCAGCTCGGCGCCCGCTCCCGAGCCGTCGGCTACGCGCAGGAAGCCGCTCGGGTAGGCGCCGCCACCATCGAGCTCAACACCGCCGAAGCCAAGATCGACACCGCGAAGGCGGCCATCGCCATCGCCGACTTCTGCGCCCAGGTCTCCTCCAACGACCCCACCGTGACCTCCTGCGCCCCCACCCAACTCACCACCGACCAGGTGGACATCTCCGTCGGCATAGCCAACAAAACAACGTTCCTAGGCCTCATCGGCAAAACCACCCTCAAGTCCACCGGCACCGGCACCGCCCACGCGGAACAGGGCGTCGAGAAGAACAACGACAGCCCGACGATCCCGCCGATCTTCGTGAGCACCGGCCCGCAGGGGCCCGGCGCAACGATCTCGAGTACGGCGGTCCCGCCGACCCTGAACGTGCCGTGCCCGAAGTGGACGATCGGATCGCCGACACCGACCTGGACCCTGTTCCCGCCCATCCCGTTCCCAGCGACCTGTACGCCGAGCATCACGCCGACACCGAGCCCGACTCCGACGGACGGTGAGGAGAGCCCGACAGGGTCGCCC
Source organism: Kribbella albertanoniae (assembly GCF_004348455.1). Lineage (GTDB taxonomy): Bacteria > Actinomycetota > Actinomycetes > Propionibacteriales > Kribbellaceae > Kribbella > Kribbella albertanoniae. The sequence continues at coordinate 29,018 of NZ_SMKA01000039.1, read as the reverse complement.
GGGACGGTCACCAGCACGCCGCCGGGTGGCGGCGCCCCAGCTGCCCTCATGCCGCCGCAGAACTCCCTCCCACCAAGCCTCGGACGTTAAGGACCATGACCGTGCGTAGTGCTTCTCTGACGGTCGCCGCCCTGGCCGGCGTCGTGCTGCTGGCCGGCTGCGGCGGCAACTCCACCGACGGTGGCCGCCCTGTCCCGGCCGGCGGTGGCTCCGAGTCGTCCAGTACGCCGACGCCGTCCGCGGGCAGTTCCACGCCGCCGAGCACAGCCCCGACGACGGAGCCCAGCGCCCCGACGTCGACTGCGACCAAGAAGGTCAACGTCATCGTCGTTCCCGGGAACTTCGCGAGCACTCCCGCCGTCGAAGGGCTCGTGCAGTCACTGCCGCTGTACTACGAAGCACTGGTCACCAAGAACGTGGACATCGTGAAGAACAAGTTCCCCGCCTACTTCTACGCGGACGCCGGTCAGGTCATCGTCGATGCCAAGGTCAACGGCTGGGTGATGAAACCACCGGGCAGCGTGGTCGTGCGCGGGATCGCGAACCAGCCGCTGGGGGTCGTCCGGGTGAAGACCTGCCGGTCGCAGACCACGCAGTACTGGGACCCGAAGGCCAAGGGCTGGACACTGAAGGCGCCTGGCGGTCAGCCGCAGGCGATCGACATGATCAAGACGGGACTGGGGTGGCGGCCGTACCGGATCGGCCCGTCCACCGGGATCAGCTGTGCCGGTGTGAAATATCCGGCCTAGACCTGAATTTCGTTATTCCGAATAGGTGACGGGGGACCGGATAACGGGCACTATGCCCTCGGTCGAAGATAATCTGCCGCTAGGACGACTTCTGGAGTGAGAATGCGCAATCGCGTGGGACGCGGGCTGATCGCCCTGGGTACCGTGCTCACGCTGCTGATTTTCCCTGGTGCCAGCACCGCGTCCGCCGGTGACGGCGAGACGGTGCAGCAGGGGACTCGCAGCTGCAGCATGTACGTGAACTCCATCGGCTTCGGCGCCTGGTGCAGCAACGGCCTGGTCACCTACGGCAGCGGCCAGCCCATTCCGACCTGGAAGGACCGGCTCGGGAACAACGTGTTCATCCCGTGCCGCGATCTGGACGTGCCGCAGGGGATCGCGTTGCCGCCGGCGCCCGAGGGCAAGAAGTGGCGGCTGCGGCTCACGATCGTCGACTACAACCTGAACAGCAAAGACGGCGGCAGGGATGTCCACATCGAGCGCGCGATCGTCCCGGTCGGCCCGGAAGAACAGAACCAGTGCCCGGACAGGGGGTACATGGACGAGTTCTGGGACGAGTTCCACAACAGCTATCCGGACCCCGTGCTGCAGGTCAAGCCGACGTACACGCCACGCGTGAACGTACCGGCGTACTTCTCACTGACTCCGGACACCTCGTACATCCTGAAGAACCAGTCCGGGCCGGACTACCAGGACATGTACTGGGGCGGTAGTCACGACTTCGTGATGCGTGGGCTGGTCGGGAAGATGATCGTCGATCCCGGCGACGGGACACCGCCGTTCGTTTGCCCGATGGGTGTGGTCCCGGCCGGTGACACCGATGGGTACGACGAGACGAGTGACCCGTTCACTCAGATGAGCACGTGCAAGCACGTCTACAAGAAGTCGAGTGCCAGCCAGCCGGACGGGATGTACACGGTGAAGCTGACGATCACGTGGGACGTGTCGTACTGGGTCGGCCCGCCGGAGTGGAACCCGCTGGGGTCGGCGGACGTCCACGCTGTGCAGCGGTTGCCTGTGCAGGAAGTGCAGGCTATCGGTGGGTGACGTGGTGGGGACGGGGACGGAGGAGCGAGCATGGTGAAGACCGGTGAGCCGGTGCGGTCGGCGAGGTTGCCGCAGCAGCGGTCGGCCAGTCCGGGTGCGGATCGGCTGAAGGGGTTCGTGGCGCTGCTGGCGATCGTGGCGATCGTCGGTGGGGTGCCTTATGTGCTGGTGCGCTTCTTCGGGACGCCGTGGCCGGACCAGATGCCGAAGTGGAACGTCCTGTTCGACGAGCTGGACATCCGGGCGGTGCTCGGGATCTTCGCGTTCTTCATCTGGGTGGCATGGCTGCACTTCGTGGTCTGCCTGCTGGTGGAGGCGGTCTCCGAGATTCGTGGGCACGGGTTGTCACCACGGATCCCGCTCGGTGGCGGTTCGCAGACCGTGGCCCGTCGCCTGATCTCCACCGTCGTACTGATCGCCGGTGCTGCCAGCGTGAGCCTTCCCGTGGCCAGTGCGGTCACGACCAGCCCTGGCACGGTTCCGACCTCGGTTTCCGTCGTACAGGGCGGTGAGCACGAGTCCGGCTCCTCCTTCCGCCAGACCGAGCAGCGGAGCTCTGTGCTGTCCGGTTCCACGCAGCAGACGACGAAGACGGCGACCGGCGTACGGACGAACAACGACCAGACGGGTCAGGTCGTCAAGTACACAGAGGTCAAGCCGCCGCAGGGCCGGAACTACGACTGCCTGTGGGACATCGCCGAGCGGTATCTGGGCGAGGGGCGGCGGTACAAGGAGATCTACGACCTCAACAAGAACAAGCTGCAGCCGGACGGCCGCCGCCTCACGAATCCGGATCTGATCATGCCCGGCTGGCAGGTGCGCCTGCCAGCCGATGCCAAGGGCGCCGGCGTGCACACGGTTCGGGTCAACATCGAGCAGGACGGCAAGTCCCACGAGGTCAAGCCGACCAAGACCGTCACGAAGACCTCGGTGAGCAAGCCCACCAAGGTCGCGACTCCTGAGCAGGGGAGCCGCTGGGCCGAGCAGGGCATCGAGAAGGGCTCGTCGGTCACGATCGGCGGCGTCGCGGGCGATCCCGGCGCCAAGAACATCAAGCCGGGCGACCCGAACACCGGGATTCCCGCGCACGACCCGAAGGTGGGGGAGTCCCAGCCGGGCGACCCGGCCGCGGGCGGTACCAAGGTGCCCGAGGTTGTCCCGGTCGCGGCTGACCAGGGCTTCGACCTCACTCAGGCCGGGATCTACGGTTTCGGCGGCACGCTGCTTGCCGCCGGTCTCGCGCTGGCGCTCAAGCGCCGCCGGGGCTGGGCGCAGGGTCCGGGCCCGAAGGCTGCCGGCCACCGGCAGACCGAGGTCGGTCTGCGACTCGCGTCCGACATCCCGACCGCTCAGTTCGTGGACGCCGCGCTGCGTCAGCTCGGCGCGGACATGGCCAAGACCAACCGTCCGATGCCGAAGGTGGTTGCCGCGCTGGTGACCACGAGCGCGCTCACGCTGGTCCTCGACCCGTACGAAGCGCAGTCCGCGCCTCCCGGTCCTTGGCAGGCCATCGCCGAGGGCACCCGGTGGACGCTGCGCCGCGGCTACGCCCCGACCGGTGAGATCACCGCGCCGGCGCCGTACCCGACGCTTGTCACCATCGGTCAGAACGCCGACGGCGCGACCGTGCTCGTCGACCTCGACACCGCGAACGGCATCGTCAGCTTCGGTGGCGTCAACTCGGCCTCCCGCGACGTGGTCGGTTCGCTGGCCGTCGAGCTGGCCACCAACCTGTGGTCCGAGGGTGCGCACGTGAGCATGGTCGGGTTCGGTGACGACCTGTCGTCGCTGGCCCCGGGCCGCCTGAGCTACTGGGTCCGGCTCGACACCGCGCTCGCCGAGGTGACCCGCCGTACCGACGCCCAGGTCCAGGCCTGCGAACGCCGGAACGTCGCCTCGGTCGCCGATGCCCGCACTTCGCATCCGGACACGGCGCTGTGGGGCGCGGAGATCATCTTCGTCTCGGCCCCGCCGTCGCCGGAGGAGCAGGACCAGTTGAACCGGCTCGCCGCGGACCCGCGGCGTGGCATCGCGGTCGTCGTGGTCGGTGACGTGATCAGTTCGCCGTGGCGATTCGTCGTCGACGAGAAGAACCAGGCCGTCTGCCGCCTGCTCGGCCTCGAGGTCGAGGCGCACACGGTCACGCCGGAGCAGGTCAGCGACCTGGTGGCCCTCTTCGAGGCGGCCGAGTCGGATGCGCTGGACAAGCGCCGTACCGAGCAGAACATGCCGGCGTACGAGTTCTCGACCACCGATCTCAGCCTGCCCGCGCCGGTCGAGGTCGACCTGCTCGGCCCGGTCGAGGTGGATGCCCGCGGCCCGATCGACGACGGCCGGATCGCGCTCTCCACCGAGATCATCGCCTTCCTGTCCAGCCAGGACTACGGCGTCCACCCGAACGTGCTGGCCGGCGCCATCTGGCCGCGCGGCATCAGCGACGAACTGCGTGACTCCGCCCTGGAGCACACCCGCCGCTGGGTCGGCAACGACGCCATGTACGCCGATGAGTCCGGCCGCTGGATGCTGAACCGCAGCATCGTCCGCGTCGACTGGGATGTCTTCCGCACCCTCGCCAAGCAGTCGACGATGCAGGGGGACCCGAGAGCAGCCCTCTCCACCGCCCTCAGCCTCGTCCACGGCCCTGCCTGGGCCAACATCCCAGCAGGCCGCTACTCGTGGCTGGCAGCCTCCGGCATCGAACGCCGCATGGTCGAGGCAGTGGTCGACGCAGCGCTGAAGCTGGCCGAAGCCAGCCTGACCCACAACGACGGCCACACAGCCCGCACAGCCCTCCAGACCGGCCTCAGCTTCTCGCCGGCCTCCGAGGACCTCTGGCGAGCCACCCTCCGCCTGGCCGCCCACTTCGGCACCACCCAGGATGTCACCAACGTAGCCACCCAGCTCTACGCCGCCCTCGCCAAACACGGCGGCCCCCGAGGCCCCGAGTCCGAAACCGACGCCCTCGTCGACGAACTCCTCCCCGGCTACCACCGCCCCGCCAAGGTCGCCTGACCCAGCACCGAACCCGCCCTGCACCCACCCGGTGCAGGGCGGTTCCCATTTCCCGTCCCCGGCCACATGTGCTGCCCCGAGACAGGAAGTGGGGGCTGGAGACCTGTTGCCATAGGTCCCCGGCCCGCTTTGCAGGTCTCCGGCCACCAGTGGTGGCCGGAGCTGTGGTGTCGGGGCCTGAGACAGGAAGCTGTGGCGGGAGAGCTATGGCCACAGGTCTCCGGCCAGCAGAAGGTGTCTCCGGCCACCACTGGTGGCGCGGGCGCTTGGGCTGGCGGTACGGCGGATGGGGGCGGTGGATTGCTGACTACAGGGTGGTGGCGGACCAGGTGTCGCAGGTGGTCATGTCGCCGGAGTCGAGGCCGGCTTTGAACCAGCGCATGCGTTGTTCGGCGGTGCCGTGGGAGAAGGACTCGGGGGTGACCTGGCCCTGGGTCTTGGACTGGATGCGGTCGTCGCCTACGGAGGCGGCGGCGTCGAGGCCGATGGCGATGTCCTCGTCGGTGAGTTCGAGGATGAAGGGTTTGCCGTTCTTGCTGGGGACCGTGGTGGCGTGGTTGGTCCAGATGCCGGCCAGGCAGTCGGCCTGGAGCTCGGAGCGGACGGCGTCCGAGGTGGGGCCGGAGCGGGTCTTGATGCGGCCGAGGATGCCGTACAGGTTCTGGATGTGGTGGCCGTACTCGTGGGCGATCACGTAGGCCTCGGCGAAGTCGCCGCCCTTGGCGTCGAGCTCGGTCTCCATGGTGCGGAAGAAGCCGAGCTCCAGGTAGACGCGCTTGTCCGGCGGGCAGTAGAAGGGGCCGACCGCGCTGGTGGCGGGGCCGCAGCCGGTGCTGACCTGGCCCTCGAAGACGCGCATCGGCGCCGGGATGTACTTCTTGCCGCGGCGGGGCAGTTCGGTCGCCCAGAAGCCCTCGATGGAGTTCTGGTCGGCCACGAAGCGGCATTCCTTGCTCGTGGTGACGTTCTTGCAGGCGTTCAGGCTGCCGGGGCCGGTGTTCTCGCTCGTGGGCTCGCCGGTGCCGTCGCTGCCGAGGCCGGGGATGCCGCCGTTCAGCAGCACGATGATGACGAGCAGGATCAGGCCACCGACGCCACCGCCGACCGGAATCATCCCGCCGGGCAGCCCGCCGCTGCGTCCACCGCCGCTACCGCGGGTGTCCTCGATACCGCTGGTGTCGAGATCCGCGTCCGGATTGAATTTCACAACGCATAGACTAGACCTCAGAGCGGGGGATTCAGGCGTGTCGTGACACCGCACCGCCGACCCGCCACCGACGTACGCCCCCAAGCCTGAGGACATCTGCCACCGCGATGATTACTGCTTCCAATCTCGAGGTACGTGTAGGTGCTCGGCAACTGCTTTCCCCGGCGTCGTTCCGGGTGGGGCCGGGGGACAAGGTCGGGCTGGTCGGGCGGAACGGCGCCGGCAAGACGACGCTGACGAAGATCCTGGCCGGTGAGGGGTTGCCGGCGAGTGGGTCGGTGACGAAGTCGGGTGAGATCGGGTATCTGCCGCAGGACCCGCGGACGGGTGACCTCGAGATGCTGGCCCGCGACCGGATCCTGGCGGCTCGTGGCCTGGACGAGGTTGTACGGCGGATGCGCAGCGCGGAGAAGTCGATGGCCAGCGCCGACGACAAGGTCCGCGCGAAGGGAATGCGCCGGTACGAGCGCGCCGAGGCGGATCTGCACGCCGCCGGCGGGTACGCCGCTGAGTCGGAAGCCGCTCGCATCGCGGCGAACCTGGGCCTGCCGGACCGGGTGCTCGGCCAGCCGCTGGGCACGTTGTCGGGTGGTCAGCGCCGGCGGGTGGAGCTGGCGCGGATCCTGTTCGCCCAGGCGGAGACGCTGCTGCTCGACGAGCCGACCAACCACCTCGATGCGGACTCGATCGTCTGGCTGCGCGACTTCCTGAAGTCGTACGCCGGTGGCGTGATCATGATCAGCCACGATGTGAGCCTGCTCGAGGAGACGGTCACCCGGGTCTTCCACCTGGACGCGAACCGGGCCGAGATCGACGTGTACAACGTCGGCTGGAAGGTTTACCTGACGCAGCGCGAGCAGGACGAGCGCCGCCGTAAGCGTGAGCGTTCGAACGCTGAGAAGAAGGCGACCCAGCTCGTCGACCAGGCGAACAAGATGCGCGCCAAGGCGACCAAGGCGACGGCTGCGCAGCAGATGCTGAAGCGCGCCGAGCAGCTGATGTCGGGGCTCGAGGACGAGCGTCGTTCCGACCGCGTCGCGAAGATCTCGTTCCCGTCGCCGGCTCCGTGCGGCAAGACGCCGTTGATGGCGAAGGAGCTGTCCAAGTCGTACGGTTCGCTGGAGATCTTCACCGACGTCGACCTGGCGATCGACCGCGGCTCGCGCGTCGTCGTACTGGGGCTGAACGGAGCCGGCAAGACCACGCTGCTGCGGGTACTGTCCGGGATCGAGAAGTCGGACACCGGTGAGGTGATCGACGGCCACGGCCTCAAGCTCGGGTACTACGCCCAGGAGCACGAGACCCTGGACGTGAACCGGACGGTTCTGGAGAACATGAAGACGGCCGCTCCGGACCTCAACGAGACTCAGGCGCGCAGCGTGCTCGGCGCGTTCCTGTTCTCCGGGGACGACGCGGAGAAGCCTGCCAGCGTCCTGTCCGGTGGAGAGAAGACCCGGCTGGCCCTGGCCACGCTGGTTGTCTCGGCGGCCAATGTTCTGCTTCTCGACGAGCCCACCAACAACCTGGACCCCGCCTCGCGTGAAGAGGTGCTGAACGCGATCCGCTCGTACAAGGGCGCGATCGTGCTGGTCACCCACGACGAGGGCGCGGTGCAGGCGCTGGAGCCGGAGCGCGTGTTGCTGCTCCCGGACGGCGTCGAGGACCTCTGGACGAACGACTACGCCGACCTGGTCTCGCTCGCCTGAGCCAAGGGGCAGCCCCGATAGCTACCCTCGGGTAATGTACGGCGCATGACTGATCTCGGACTGCGGTTCTCGGTGGATGGCCCGGTGGCGCGCGTCGTATTGGACCGGCCGGAGGTGCGCAACGCGCAGACCCCGGCGATGTGGCGTGCGCTGGCCGATTTCGGCCGGTCGCTGCCGGACGACGTCCGGGTGGTCGTGCTGTCGGGGGAGGGCCAGTCGTTCTCGGCCGGTCTGGACCGGCGGCTCATCATGGGCGATAACGACCTGGGCGAGGAGCCGCTGCTCAGCCTCGGCGCGAAGCCGACCGAGGAGGTCTACGAGATCGTCGCCGAGTTCCAGGCCGGCTTCTCCTGGCTGCGGAACCCGAACCTCATCAGCATCGCGGCGGTCCAGGGCCACGCGGTCGGCGCCGGTTTCCAGCTCGCCCTCGCCTGCGACCTGCGCGTCCTCACCCCCGACGCCAAATTCAGCATGCGCGAGCCGGCGCTCGGGCTGGTGCCCGATCTCGGTGGTACGCAGCCGCTGGTCCAGCTCGTCGGGTACTCGAGGGCGCTGGAGATCTGCGCGACCACCCGCTGGGTCGAGGCGGCCGAGGCCAAGGAGATCGGTCTCGCGAACATCGTCGTACCGGCTGAGGAGCTGGCGGCGACGGTCAAGGATCTGACCGACGCCGTACTGACGCCGCTCGCCGGTGCGGTCCGCGAGACGAAGGCGCTGCTGCTCGGTGCCGCCGATCGCACCTACGCCGATCAGCTCAAGGCGGAAGGTGCAGCGCAGGAGCGTCGGCTGAAGGAGCTCATGGCCGCGTTCGGCTGAGCCAGGACCGGATCAGGTTGGCCAGTACGACGGGGTTGTCGTACTGGATGAGGTGACCGGCATCGGGTACGTCGGTGAACTCGGCGCCGGGGATGAGCGCCGCGAGCCGTTGGCCGGTCTGCAACGGGATCCAACCGTCCTCGCGGCCCCACACGACGTGGACCGGCAACGCCAGCTCGCCAAGCCGGCCCTCGTTGTCGACGAGGTAGCGCTCGTCGTACTGGGTGATCTGCCGGTAGAAGGCGGGGTGTCCGCTGTCGCTGGTCCACGGCTCCAGCAACGCCTGCAGGTCGTCCTCGGCCAGGCCGCGGTGGCTTGCGTTCTGGATGTAGGCGCGGAGCACGGCTTCGTGGATGTACGGCGGGATTGCGTCGAGCGTGGTCGGATTGTCGGCGACGAACCGGAAGAACGGTGAGCCGGACGGCGGGATCGCGACCACGTCGACGAGCATCAGCGAGGAGTAGACCGCCTGCTCGAAGAGGGCTGCGCGTAGTGAGACAGCGCCACCGAAGTCGTGGGCAACGACGTGCGGCCGGTCGAGCTTCCAGTGCTGCAGTAGTGCGGCGAAAGCGCGGGCCTGGGCGCCGAAGTCGACCGGGTGGTCAGGCGTCATGGACGACTGACCGTAGCCGGGCATGTCCCACAGGTGCACGGTGAAACTGTCGGTCAGCGCATCGGCATAACGCGACCAGACCCGCGACGAGAACGGCGTGCCGTGGCAGAACACCACATTTGGCCCAGTGCCCGCGCGACCGCAGGCGATGGTGGCTCCCTCGTGCTCGAAGTGCTCGTTGAGATCCATGCACCCCAACGGTAGCCAACCATTCAGTGCCAGTTGCTGACCCGTACGTCGTTCGGTGCGGGCTCGCCGGTGCCGGTCTCGACGAGGCGCTTCAGGCTCATCAGGAACGTCGCCCACTTCGTGCTGCAGTGGTTCATGAACGGCACCTGCTCCTTCCAGCCCTCGTGCCGGAACATCAGGATCGCGAACTCGTCCTCCTGGCTGAGGTCGAACCGGACGTGCGTACCGATCCACTCCTCGGGCCCGCCGACGACCTCCCAGAGCACGAGCTTGCCGGGCTCGCTCTCGATCACCTTCATGTCGAAGCCGCCTTCGGGGAAACGGAACTTCAGCACACCGCCGACCGCGCTGTCGCCGGTCGTGTCCTCGGTCCACCACGCGGCCAGGCCGTCGACGGTGCTGAGGGTCTTGTAGACGTCGTCGACCGAACCCACGGCCCCGACTCTGTGCAGGATGTCCACCATGATCATGTCCTCTTCCGTGTCTTCTGGATGACTTCTGCCATCCGCTTGATGCGTTGCAGGCGGCCGTCCCAGGCATCGCGGACGGTCGAGAGTTGCGCTACCGCGCGGGCCAGCTGGTCTTCGTCGACCGTGTAGACGCGTTCGCGTCCGGAGGTCGTGGCGTGCACGAGCCCGATCCGTTCCAGTACGGCGAGATGTTTCGCGACTGCCTGCCGGGTGACCGGCAACCGGTCGCTGAGCGACGTCGCCGTACCGCCGCCGGAGGCCAGCAGGAGGTCGAGCATCTCCCGCCGGGTCGGATCCCCGATGGCGGACCAGAGCTCGTTGTCGACGGCCATTACGCGCCGGCAACCCGCGCGGCGTACGGCGTCAGCCGGGGCAGGAAGTAGTCCCAGCCGGTGGTGTGCTCCTTGAACTCGTCGTCCGAGCGACCGGCCTCGTCGAACCCGGTCTCGGCGAACCGCAGCAGCGTGCCGTCGCCGTCCGGGATCAGGTCGAAGGTCGCCAGCAGCGAGTTCGCCGTACTGGCCGCCTCGTCCACCGGGTGCGCCCAGCGGAACGAGAACCGCCGGGGCGGGTCGGCCTCGACAACGGTCAGCGGTACGACGTTCTCCGCGCCGAACGAGATCGTGCCGACGGCTCCGGGGGAGGCCTTCACATCCGCCTCGTCCGGCCACCACTCGCGCAGGTGCTCCGGCGTACTGATCACTTCGTAGACGACCTCCGGGGAGGCGTCGATCCGGAGCTCACGTGTAATGCTTCGCGTCATCGGTTCCACCGTTTCTTTCGCAACCTTTTGTTGCACATGACTCTAGGGGAGCCGACGGCGATGTGCAACCTTTAGTTGCAGGTTGGAAGAACGACGCGACCTGAAGTGTTGTGCAGGTTCAACAGGGAGGAGTCCGGATGTCGGGCATGGGCGGCGGGATGCCGATGGGTGGTGCCGCCAGCTGGCGGCGGATGGACTCGTCGGTCAAGGACCAGAAGCTGGCCAAGGGGACGTTGCGGCGGATCGCCGCGTTCGCGAAGCCGTACAAACTGCAGATCACGCTGTTCCTGCTGCTGGTGATCGTGGCGGCGTTCCTGGTGATCGCCTCGCCACTGCTGTTCAAGAAGATCGTTGACGACGGCATCATCAAGGGGAACGGCGGACTCGTCACCGCGCTCGCCCTGGTGGTCGCCGGGCTCGCCGTGGTCGAGGCGGTGCTCGGGCTGATGCAGCGCTGGTTCTCGGCGCGGATCGGTGAAGGCCTCATCTTCGACCTGCGCACGAAGGTGTTCGCGCACGTCCAGCAGATGCCGGTCGCCTTCTTCACCCGGACCCAGACCGGCGCGCTGGTCTCGCGGCTGAACAACGACGTGATCGGCGCCCAGCAGGCCTTCACCTCCACACTTTCCGGCGTGGTCTCGAACGTGATCAGCCTGATCCTCGTCGTCGGCGCGATGCTCGTGCTGAGCTGGCAGCTGACCCTGGTCGCGATCCTGATGCTGCCCGTGTTCCTGATCCCGGCGCGTATCCTCGGCCGGCGGCTGGCCGCGATGACCCGCGAGCAGATGAACCTGAACGCCGGTATGTCGACCTCGATGACCGAGCGCTTCAGCGTCGGCGGCGCCCTGCTCGTGACGCTGTTCGGGCAGCCCGCGATCGAGAACCGCGAGTTCGGTGAGCGCGCCGGTCAGGTCCGCGACCTAGGTATCCGGATCGCGATGCTGGGCCGCGTGTTCTTCACCGCGCTGACCCTGGTTGCGGCGCTGGCAACAGCTCTCGTGTACGGCGTCGGTGGCAACCTGGCCGTCCGTCAGACCCTGACCGTCGGGACCCTGCTCGCCCTGGTCGCGCTGCTCGGCCGTTTGTACGGTCCGCTGACCGCATTGTCCAACGTCCGCGTCGATGTGATGACAGCGCTGGTCTCCTTCGAGCGTGTCTTTGAGGTGCTGGATCTGGAGCCGATGATCAAGAACGCGCCGGACGCTCAAGACCTCCCGCGCGATGCGGCGAGTGTTGAGTTCGACCACGTCACGTTCGCGTACCCGACCGCCGAGCAGGTCTCTCTGGCGAGCCTCGAGTCGGTCGCTGTGCTCGACAAGCGGGTGTCGGCTCAGGTGCTCGAGGACGTCAACTTCGTCGTCCAGCCCGGCCAGATGGTCGCACTCGTCGGCCCCTCAGGTGCCGGCAAGACCACGATCACGAACCTGGTCGCCCGCCTGTACGACGTCAGCGGGGGAGCCGTGCGGATCGGGGGAACCGACGTACGGGATGTGACGCTGCAGTCCCTGCACGACCGGATCGGGTATGTCACCCAGGACGCGCACATGTTCCACGACACGATCCGGGCGAACCTGATCTACGCCAAGCCGGATGCCACCGATGACGAGATGATCGAGGCACTGCGGTCGGCGCAGGTGTGGGAGCTCGTCGACTCGTTGCCGGACGGCCTGGACACGGTTGTCGGGGATCGCGGTCACCGGCTCTCCGGCGGTGAGCGGCAGCGGCTGGCGATTGCCCGGTTGTTGCTGAAGGCACCGCAGATCGTCGTACTGGACGAAGCCACGGCACACCTGGACTCCGAGTCCGAGGTGCACGTCCAGCAAGCGCTCGACACCGCGCTCGAAGGCCGGACGTCGTTGGTGATCGCGCACCGGCTGTCGACGGTCCGCAATGCCGACCTCATCCTGGTCGTTGACCACGGCAACATCGTCGAACGCGGCACGCACGAACAGCTGCTGGCGCGCAACGGCGAGTACGCCGATCTGTATCACACCCAGTTCGCAGAGACCGCGCTACCGTTGATCTGACACGTCAGGAACGGGAGGCAACTGCGTGATCAAGCTGGCGTTGGTCCTGGTGGCGGGGTACGCGGGCTACAAAGTTGCCTACCATTCCGAAGACGGCGAGCACTACGGCAAGGTCGGCGACCGCGTGTTGCGCACGTCGCTGTCCTTGCTGATCGGCGCACTCGCCGCCGGCATCACCTACGCAGCACTCCTAAGACACTAGGAAGCATTCTCCTTCTGCGAGGAATGCTCGAGCAGATGCAGGACCGGGACCTTGAGGTGCCGGCGGGCCGAGTTCGTCCAGTCGAGGTGGAAGAACTCCGCAACGACATGCGGCCGGGTCAGAATCACGACCTCCTGGCCGTGCGTCGCCTCGACGGTCGCGATCAGCGCATCGATCGGCCGCTCATGAGAGATCCCGCCCTCAGCGACCTTCCCGAGGTCACGCAGCCGCTGCACACTCCGGCCGCTGCATCCTTTGGCCTCGCTGTCGATCGCCTTCTGCGCCTCAGCCAGATCCTGCCGCTGAGTGGCCAACCCCGGCCCGTACAGATCCGCGGTCCCCAGTGCGCTGATCGAGGCCTCCACTCCGGCCTCCGCGTTGTGGCACGGCACGAGCACGTGGTACCTCACCTGCTCCGGCATGTCCTCGTGCAACTCGACCACACGCTTGGCGTCCGGCTCCGAGAGTTCCTGTTCCACGAGCAGTACGACGTCGTACATCGCGCACCTCCGGGTCACTACCTGTCGGTATGCATCCATAGTGCCCCCACTCGGCACCCACATGCCCACCTGGATCGTTTCAGTTTCCGATCTTGCCGGTTCGGCTAGCTCGGGCCCTGGATGCGGGGTGTCAGGTGGGGGTGGTTTTGCGGCGGCCGTAGGTTCGGAGGGCTCGGAGGAGGTCTATCTCGCGGAAGGCGGGCCAGTAGAGGTCGCAGAACTCGATGTCGGAGCGGGTGGCTTGCCAGAGGAGGAAGTCGGACATGCGGAGTTCGCCGCTGGTGCGGATCACCAGGTCCGGGTCGGGGAGGCCGGGGACGTAGAGGTGGCGGCTGATGTCGTCCTCGGTCAGGTCGGCGGCGACGTCGGCGAGCGAACGGTCGGAGGAGGCTGCCTCTTCCAGTACGCCGCGGACCGCATCGACCACCTCGAGTCGGCCGCTGTAGCCGATGGCAATCGTCAGATCGCCGGCGTCGTCACGGTCGCGGGTGGCGTCGACGGCTTCCTTCAGGGCGCGGGCGGTCGAATCGGGGAGCAGGTCCAGCTGCCCCGCGACGTGCAGTCGCCAGCGGGGATCCCGCCGTACATGGTCGGCGATGACGGTCTCGGTGAGCTGCATCAGGTAGTCGACCTCGGCCGAGTCGCGGCGGCTGAAGTTGTCGGCCGACGCGACCCAGGCGGTCACACATCGAACGCCCGCACCCGCGCACCAGGTGAGGAACTGTTCGAGGTGCTGGGCTCCGAAGCGGTGGCCGAGGCGGACGTCGTCGTGGCCGGCTTGGCGGGCCCAGCGGCGGTTGCCGTCCATCACGATCGCGACGTGCTGCGGCTGGGGGAGGCCGATCAGTTGGCGGCGCAACCGCCGGGTGTACAGACCGTAGAGAGGGTTCATCAGCTGGTCGCACTCGTCAGTACGTCGGCCAGGTCGAACTTGACCGGCTCTTCGAGCTGCTCGTACGTGCACGACTCGGGGGTGCGATCCGGACGCCAGCGCACGAACTGTGCGGTGTGGCGGAAGCGGACGCCTTCCATGTGGTCGTAGCGGACCTCGACCACGCGCTCGGGGCGCAGCGGCGTGAACGAGAGGTCCTTGCCGGCCTGCCAGCGGCTGCCCTCGGCGTTGCGTGGTGTTCGGGTGCCTTCCTCCTGCTTGGCCCAGGCCCAGGGGTGGTCGTCGAAGGTGGTGACGAGCTCCTGCATCTCGACGAACAGTTCCTTGCGGCGTTCGAGCGGGAAGGCACCGATCACGCCGACGCTCGCGAGGGTCCCGTCGGAGTTGTAGAGACCGAGCAGCAGCGAACCGATCCGGTCGGGACCACTCTTGTGCAGGCGGTATCCCGCGACCACGCAGTCCGCCGTACGCTCCGGCTTGACCTTGAACATGGTCCGCTTGTCCGGCACGTAGAGCCCGTCGAGCGGCTTCGCGATCAGCCCGTCCAGCCCCGCGCCCTCGAAGTGCTCGAACCACTGCCCGGCCGTGTCGTAGTCGGTGGTGGCGGGCGTGATGTGGATCGGCGCCTTCGCGTCGGCGAGCGCTGCCAGCAATGCGGTACGGCGTTCGCTGAACGGCCGCTCGGTGAAGTCGTCGTCACCAAGCGCCAGCAGGTCGAAGGCGACGAACCGGGCCGGGGTCTTCTCGGACAGCATGTTCACCCGGCTCGCCGCGGGGTGGATGCGCTGCTGCAGCACCTCGAAGTCGAGCCGGTCGCCGGACTCGCCGATCACCACGATCTCGCCGTCGATCGCGCAGCGCTCCGGCAGGTTCGCCTTGATCGCCTCGACCAGCTCCGGGAAGTACCGCGTCATCGGCTTCTCGTTGCGGCTGCCGATCTCCACCTCGTCCCCGTCGCGGAAGATGATCGACCGGAACCCGTCCCACTTCGGTTCGTAGCTCAGCTCCCCGCGCGGGATCCCCTTCACAGGCTTCGCGAGCATCGGCTTCACCGGCGGCATCACAGGCAGGTCCATCCCGCCATTCTGACCCACCCGGGAGGTCCGCCGGTGGACAGTGAGCCGGTCGGCGTTGACAATTTCGGTATGGGTCCGCTCTCGCTGGTGAACGCGCGTCCGTCCGACGCGGAGCGTGATCGTGCGCTGGCCGTGCTGCGGGAGGGGGCCGGGTCGGGGCGGCTGTCCCATGACACGTTCATCCGGCGGATGAACTTCGTGCTGCGCGCGCAGAGCCGTGGTGAGCTCGACTCGGTGCTGACCGACCTGCCCCGGCCCGAACCTCGCCTTGCCGGCTGGATGCGCACCACGCGCAGCCGGATCAAGCGGGTCGACGTCTGGCGCCGGCTCGAGGACTTTCTCGGGATCCCGCTCGCCCGGCGCGAGCTTCCCGCCGTACCGGTGCCGAATCTCGCGCTGCCGGCGGCCGGCTCGCCGACCGTCCGGATCGGCCGCGGCGATGGCGCGACGCTTCGGTTGGGCGACATCTCGGTCTCTCGTCACCACGCCGAGCTCCGCCATGTTGGCGACGGCTGGATGGTCCGGGACCTCGGCTCGATGAACGGCACCGAACACAACGGCCGCCGGATCACCACGCCCGTCCGCGTCCGCCCGGGCGACCAGCTCCGCTTCGGCGCCATCGTCTTCACCCTCACGTGGACAGACGAGCCCGAATAGTTGACATCCGTACCCAGGTCCGGGGTTACCGTCGATCCATGACCTGGGTTCCGGACGCTTGCACACTTCCGACCGCCGAGCAGCCGCTGCGGGTTGCCGAGTTCGATCAGCTGTTCGCCGATCACCTCGTCGCGGCCGATCGCATCGATGCACAGATCCTCGACCTTGTGCTCGGCGCCGAGTCCCACGACTCCGTGGTTGATCTGATTGCCCGAGAGAGCGGTTGCTGCTCGTTCTTCACCTTCACCCTTACTGAGTCGACCGGCCGGATCAACCTGCGCATCGAGGTCCCTCCGACCCAGACCGCCGTACTGGATGGGCTTGCCGATCGGCTGCCGCGGTGAGCGTGCTGCGGTCGATCGTGCTGTTCGTGCTGGCGGCGGTGGCTGAGATCGGTGGGGCCTGGCTGATCTGGCAGGGGTGGCGCGAGCAGCGGGGGTTGTGGTGGATCGCCGGGGGAGTCGTTGCCCTGGGCGCCTATGGGTTCGTGGCGACGTTCCAGCCCGATCCGAACTTCGGACGGATCCTTGCGGCGTACGGCGGAGTGTTCGTGGCGGGGTCGCTGGCCTGGGGGATGGTGGTCGACAGGTTCCGGCCGGATCGGTGGGATCTGATCGGCGCGGCGATCTGTCTCGTCGGCGTGGTGGTGATCATGTACGCGCCGCGGAGTACCTAGTCCGGATCGATAACCGTCGGATGCGCCTCGGGGTGGGCGCTCCACCAATCGCGGGCGGAGCTGTTCTCGGCGATGGTCTCGCGGTAGGTGTCGATGAACGCCTGATGGACCGTGTTCACGGTTTCCTGGCTGACGTTGTCGACGCGCCAGCGCAGGGTACGGCGCCAGGAGAGGGGCTGGCCGGCCAGCGGCTTCACGACCGTGCGGGGGAGTTCCCGGACGGTCGGCGCGGCCAGACAGATCCCGCGCCCGGCCCCGATCAGCTGCTCGATCTCGGTCGTGTCGAGATTCCCGTACCGGAACTGTGGGGTGAATCCCGCGTCCTCGCAGGCCTCGCGGAGATAGGCGAGCTCCCCGTCCTCCTTGCCGGCCGGCGGGCAGATCCAGACGTCGTCGGCCAGATCGGCGAGCTTCACCTCGTCGGCACCGGCCAGGTGATGATCGGCCGGGAGTGCGATCGCGAACGGTTCCGGGAAGACCATCGTCTGCTCGCGGATCCCGGGCGGGCACTGCGGCGCGTAGGCGTCCTCGGCGCGTCCGATCATCGCGATGTCGAGTACGTCGGCGGCCAGCAGATCGGTGAGAACGGCGCTCGAGGAATCCACCTGAGTCGCGATCTCACGGTCAGAGAGCGCTCTCTCCAGCCGCGACAGCCAGGCCCCGAACATGACCGTGCGCGATGATCCGAGCCGGAGCGTGCCGGATCCGGAGGTATAACGCCGGCTGGAGCCGACCAGCTCGTCCATGTCCGCGAGCATCGCCCGCGACCTGCTCAGCACGTGCTTGCCCAGCGGAGTCGGTACGACGCCCGTCGACGCGCGCTCGAACAGCGATCCGCCGACCGCCTCCTCGATGCGGTGCAGCTGAGCGGTCAACGATGGTTGGGATACGCCCAGTGCTGCGGCGGCCTTGGAGACGCTGCCGGTGTCCGCAAGGCGGCAGACCACGCGGAGATGGCGAAGTTCGAGCTCCATAGCGGCGAGGTTATGCCCTGCTGGGATATCACAGCCATCACGTAGAGGTGTCAATGTCATCGGACAGAGGACATCGGACGTTCACCTGCCCGCCCTGCCCGGCGGCCGACGCCCTCTTCATTCCGCCACCGGCCGGCCCGGACTGCAGCCCCAGCGGCCGGTGGCGGGGTCCCCGCCCCCATCCAGTGAGGACGTGTCCCAGTGAAACGCACTGCCCTGCGTACAGCGACGGTCGGAGGCGTGCTCAGTCTCGCGCTTCTGGCCACCGCTGTGATCACCACCAAGCTCCCGGCGGCCGATGCCGACGCGAGCGCCGCCGCATCGAGGCCCGATCCACGGGCCGCTGCGATCCGCACCGCTGACCGCCTGGTCGAAGGCCGGGCTGCTGAGCTGAAGGCCGGTTCTGGGGACCGGTTCATCCGCCAGCAGGACATCAGCACCCCGTGGGGTCTGCAGTACGTCGCCTACCAGCGCACGTACCAGGACCTGGCCGTGATCGGCGGCGACTTCGTCATCACCACCGACGCCGCCGGAAACGCCAAGGGCATCACCGTTGCCCAGCAGCAGCCGATCGCCCTCGACCGCACACCCACGGTCACCAAGACAGCCGCCCGGAAGACCGCGCTGAAGTCGATCGACAAGGCCGAGCCGGTTCCTGGTGAACCGACGCTGGTCGTGTACGCCGGTGGCGCCAAGCCGGTGCTCGCCTGGGAGGCCCGCGTCCAAGGCCGCGACGAAGGCGAGGCGACCCGCCAGAAGGTGTACGTCGACGCGCGCAGCGGCAAGGTCGTCCACGCGATCGAGGAGAGCGCGGCCGGCACCGGTACCGGCATCTGGAACGGGCCGAACCTGACCATCGGTACGACGCAGTCCGGATCGACGTACACGATGGTCGACCCGGCCCGTCCCTCGCTGCGGTGTGGCAACCAGTCGACCGGCACGACCTTCTCCGGCCCGGACGACACCTGGGGCAGCACGTCGAAGACCGACCGCGAGGCCGGTTGTGTCGATGTCATGAACACCGCCGCCGGCGAGTGGGACATGCTGAAGAGCTGGTACGGGCGCAACGGCCTGGACAACCAGGGCAAGTGGGCCGACGCACTCGTCGGGCTCGGCGACATCAACGCCTACTGGGGTTCGCAGTACAACCCCGACGGTGTCGTCTTCGGCTACAACAACGCGAACAACTGGATCACCGGTATCGATGTCGTCGCCCATGAGTACGGCCACGGCCTGGACGCGAACACCCCCGGCGGGATCTCCGGGCACCCGTCGCAGGAATCGGTCGCGGACATCTGGGGAGCGCTCACCGAGGCGTACCTGAACAACCCGAACGACGCTCCCGACTACGAGGTCGGCGAGAAGATCAACCTGCAGGGCAACGGCCCGATCCGGTACATGTACCAGCCGTCGAAGGTCTCCGGGCACCCGGACTGCAACTCCAGCAGCCTGCCGAGCTCGGTGCACGCCGCGGCCGGACCGATGAACCACTGGTTCTACTTGCTTGCCGAGGGCACCAATCCCGGCAACGGCAAGCCGACCAGTCCGACGTGTAACAACACGACGCTGACCGGGATCGGGATCAAGGACGCCGGCAAGATCTTCTACAACGCGATGCTGTCGAAGACGTCGGGGATGTCCTACGGCAAGTGGCGCTCGGTCACCCTGAATGCCGCGAAGAACCTGGACAGCAGCTGCGCCTGGCACGGCAAGGTCAAGGCTGCCTGGGACGCCGTCTCGGTCCCGGCCCAGTCCGGCGAGGCCTCCTGCGCCCCGACCGGCAACGACTTCACCCTGTCCGTCTCGCCCGCGAGCGGCTCGGCGAAGCCCGGAGAGAGCGTTTCCGCCACCGTGAACACTGTGATCGGCAGCGGCTCCGCACAGACCGTCCGGCTGACCGCGAGTGGGCTGCCGTCCGGCGCGACCGCGTCGTTCGACCCGGCCTCGGTTCAGTCCGGCAACTCGTCGACGTTGAGGATCAGTACGACGTCGAGTACGCCGGAAGGTGCGTACGACGTCCGTATCACTGGTGATGGTGTGGACGTCGACCGGACCGCGACGTACCGGCTGACTGTCGGCGGATCCGCCCCGCCCGCCGACGTACCGAATATCGACGTCGAGAAGGTGAAGGCACACCTGCAGGCGCTGCAGACGGCGGCGGACAACAACGGCGGTCACCGGCGGGCCGGCAGTGCGGGCTACACCGCGTCGGTCAGCTACATCGAGGGCAAGCTGCGCGATGCCGGCTTCACGGTGGCCAAGCAGCGGTGCACGAACTGTCAGTACCCGTCGGACAACCTGATCGCCGACTACCCCGGTGGTGACGCGAACCAGGTCATCATGCTCGGTGCGCACCTGGACAGCGTGAGCGCCGGTCCGGGCAGCAACGACAACGCTTCAGGATCGGCAGCGATTCTTGAGGTGGCGCTGGCACTCGCGCAGCAGCAGCCGACGCTGGTCAAGCACGTCCGGTTCGCGTGGTGGACCGACGAGGAGCAGGGCCTGAACGGCTCGGAGTTCTATGTCGCTCAGCTGCCGACGGCGGATCGGTCGAAGATCAAGGCCTACCTGAACTTCGACATGGTCGCCTCGACGAACGCCGGCTACTTCGTCAACAACATCACCACGGACGCCGGCAAGGTGCTGAAGGCGTTCTACGACGGGCTGAACCTGGCTCCCGAGGAGAACACCGAAGGTGCGGGACGTTCGGACGACGCGTCCTTCAAGAATGCCGGCATCCCGACCAGCGGTGTCGCCTCCGGGGCCAGTGCCCGCAAGACGAGCGCGCAGGCACAGAAGTGGGGCGGCACCGCTGGCTCGGCGTACGACCCCTGCTACCACGCGGCCTGTGACAAGTACCCGACGAACATCGCGGCGACTGTGCTCGACCGCAGTGCCGACGCGGCGGCGTACGGGCTCTGGAAGCTCGCTATCGGTGAACCGCCGACGGGGAGCGACTTCAGCCTGAGCCTCGACCCGGCCAGCGGATCGGTTGCCCCGGGCAACTCGGTGCAGACGACCGTGAAGACGGCCACCACGAGTGGTGACCCGCAGTCGGTGCAACTCGCTGCCAGCGGGCTGCCGAGCGGGGTGACTGCGACGTTCTCGCCGACCAGCGTGACGTCGGGTTCGTCGTCGACGCTGACGATCGCCGCGTCGGCGTCGACGGCGGCCGGTACCTACGACCTCGTGGTCAAGGGGACCGGAGCGGTCAGCCACGAATCGACGTACCGGCTGACGGTGACCGGATCGCAGACCGGCACCGTGACCGTGCAGAACCCGGGTAACCAGTTCGGGTTCGTCGGCTGGTCGAGCTTCCCGCTCCAGATCCGCGCGACGTCGAGCGCCGGTCTGCCGATCACCTTCACCGCCACCGGTCTGCCGCCCGGCCTGACGATCAGCTCGTCCGGGTCGATCACCGGGATGCCGACCACTCGTGGCACCTACTCCGCAACAGTGACCGGAAAGGACTCCGGCGGCGCCACGGGTAAGGCGACCTTCAGCTACACCATCTATTAACAAGCGGGGCCGCGGAGGAACCCACCAGGTCTTCCGCGGCCCGTCCCACACACCGTGGCCTTCTCCTGATGAGGTGGGAGAAGGCCACGGTGTGGTGCGGATCAAGGCAGGAGAACGACCTTGCCCACGGTTCGCCGTTCTTCGAGCGCCCGATGAGCGGAGGGTGCTTCGGAGAGCGGGAACGTGGTCGAGAGCGCTCTCCAGCGGCCCTCGACGGTCTCGTCGAGGGCCGCGCTCTCGAATTCCCGGAGCCGGCTGCGGATGTCGCCGAGCGCAGCGGTCACCGAGACGCCGCGGGTGGACAGATCAGGGGAGTCCACCGGCAGCGGTTCACCACCGGACCACCCGAACGTCAGCACCCGCCCGCCGTCCGCGACCAGGTCCAGCGCTAGCAACCCACTCGGCCCCGCCACGCCGTCGAGCATCACGGTGACCGGGCGCTTGCCGCCGATCTCGTCCTGTAGAGCTGTGGCCCAGTTCGGGTCGTTGTAGTCCACGGCGTACTGAGCACCGAGGTCCCGCACCAGCTGAACCTTGGCCGGCCCACCCGCGAGCCCGATCACCGTGGCACCGACATTGCGCGCGGCCTGGATCAGGTAGGCGCCGATCCCACCAGCGGCCGAAGTCACCAGTACGACGTCGTCGGAGGTGAGCGCCGCCTGCGCCAGGATCCCGGCAGTGGTCCGGCCGGTCCCGATCGCAGCCACAGCCTGTACGCCGTCCACGTGATCAGGCAGCTCGTACAGCGACTCCACCTTCGCGACCGCCAGTTCGGCGTACCCACCCGGCACCATCCCGAGATGCACCACGACGCGCTTCCCAACCCACGAGCCGTCCACCTCCGGCCCGACCTCCCGCACGACCCCGGCAACCTCCCGCCCCGGGATCGTCGGCAGCTCAGGAGCCGTGAAGGGACTGTCCTCGAAATCCCCGGCCCGCAGGAACGTGTCGAGCAGGTGCACGCCGGCCGCCTCCACCTGAATCAACACCATCCCAGGACCAGGCACCGGATCCGGCGCCTCCTCGTAGCGCAGGTTCTCCGCCGGCCCGAACTCATGCAGCTGAATCGTCTTCATGAGGAGGAAGCTATGACCTCAACTTCACTTGAGGTCAAGCCAGTACTGCGGATCCGGCAGCAGCGCGTCGAGCCGATCGACGAGCTCCTGGGGGAGGTCGGCTTCCAGCGCGGTGATGAGGGCCTCGATGCGGGCGGGTTTGGTGATGCCGACGACGGTGCCGGTGATGTTCGGGTTGTCGACCGAGTGGCGGAGGGCTGCAGTGGACAGGTCGAGGCCGTGTTCGCGGCAGGCTTTGTCCATCGCGGTCACGGCTCGCAGTACGGCGGGTGGCGCGTCACGGTAGCCGTACTTGGTGGTGCTGTGGGGGTTGGCGAGAATGCCACCGCCGTAGATCGCGGCGTTCACGAGAGCGGTTTCCTCAGAGAGCGCTCTCTGGTGCAACGCGGCCGCGGAGTGGTCGACGAGGCTCCAGCGGTTGTGGACCAGGAGAACCTCGAAGCCGCCGAGGTCCAGGTAGCGGGCGAGCTCGGTGGTGTTGCCGCCGGCCAGGCCGACATGGCCGATCTCACCGTCGGCGCGGAGCTGCATGAGCGTGTCGACGGCGTCGCGCATGGAGTCGAAGTCGTGGAACTCGGGATCGTGCAGGTAGACCAGCGGCAGGTCGTCGAGGCCGAGGCGTTCCTTGCTCTCGGCAACGCTGGCGCGGACCCGGTCACCCGAGTAGTCGGAACCGCGGGCGTCGACCTTGGTGGCGACCAGGAACCCTTCCGGCAGGCCGCCGTACTGGCGGATCGCCTCGCCGATGCGGCGTTCACTCTCGCCGTCGCTGTAGCCGTTCGAGGTGTCGATCCAGGTGATCGGGCTGTCGAAGATGCGCAGGATGACGTCGATCGCCTGCGCCGCGGAGACGTCGTACCCGAAGACGGCGGGCATGCTGCCCAGCCCACTGCCCCCGGCGCAGACGGAGGAGACGGTCAGTCCGGTGGTGCCGAGCGGTCGTAGGTCCATGCGGCCAACCCTACGCAGGGCATTAGGGTTGGCGGCATGGTGATACGGCTGAGCGAGCGGTGGCCGGAGGTCAGCTCGGATCGGCTGCTCTCCGAATGCGTGCCGCCGCCACGATTCGCCGACGCCCGGTTCGCGACGTACCGGCCGAATCCGGAGGAGCCGTCCCAGGCCGAAGCCCTCGCCGTACTGGTCGAGCGTGCCGAGCACGTGGCCCAGCCTCGGCAGGCTCCGTCGCTGTGGTCGCGGCTGCGCGGTCGTACGCCGGAGGTCGGCAAGCCCGGGGTCTATCTCGACGGCGGGTTCGGGGTCGGCAAGACGCACCTGCTCGCGTCGCTGTGGCACGAGGCGGCCGGTCCGAAGATGTACTGCACGTTCGTCGAACTCACCAACCTCGTCGGCGCGCTCGGGCTGCGGGCGGCGGTCGAGGCGCTCTCGTCGTACCGGCTGATCTGCATCGACGAGTTCGAGCTCGACGATCCCGGCGACACGATGCTGATCACGAGGCTGCTCGGCCAGCTCGTCGCGGCCGGTGTCCGGCTCGCCGCGACCTCGAACACGCTGCCCGACAAGCTGGGGGAGGGCCGGTTCCAGGCGATCGACTTCCTCCGCGAGATCCAGGCGCTGGCCGCGAACTTCGACGTACGGCGGATCGACGGCCCCGACTACCGCCACCGCGGCCTCCCGGAAGCACCCGAACCGTGGACCGACGAGCGCGTCGAGCAGACCGCGGCCGAGCGCCCGGCGACCTCCTGCGATCACTTCGTCGACCTGCACCACCATCTGGCCGAGCTGCATCCGAGCAAGTACGGCGCTCTGCTCGACGGCGTGCAGGCGGTGGCGATCACCGACATCCGGCCGCTCGACGACGAGAACGTCGCCCTGCGGATGGTGGTGCTGGCCGACCGCATGTACGACCGGGACCTGCCGTTGCTGGCGAGCGGCGTACCGCTGGATCAGTTGTTCTCCGCGGCCATGCTCAAGGGCGGCTACCGGAAGAAGTACCTCAGGGCTTTGTCTCGATTGATCGCGTTGTCGCGCACGTCGTGAGCTGTTGAACCTCCGGCCGTGCTTCGCTGAGGCCATGCTCAAGGACCGCGGAATCATCGCATCCGCTCTGCTCGTGGTCGGCATCGCGCTGCTGGCCGGCGGCGGCTTCATCCGTTTCGACGACTTCGACGGGCACGGCTTCCTCGAGTGGAACCTGCCGCTCGGGTACGTCGCGGCGGTGGTCGGGATCGCGGCGGTGGTCGCCGCCTGGCCGTTGCCGAAGGCCCGCACCTTGCTCGGGATCGAACTCGCGGTGCTGAGCGTGCTCCTGATCGTGCTGGGGAACCTGAACAGCGGATTCCGGTTCGTCTGGGCTCACGACGAGTTCGAGTTGGGCGCCTTCGAGTTCATCCTTTTCCTGCTCGCGATCGTGCTGGTCGCCACGGCGCAGGCGGCGCGCACCGGAGCGGCCGGGTGGCTGCGGTTCGTCGCCCACCTCCTCGGTACGACGGTGCTGGTGTACGGGACTTTCCGGGTCGGGATCGAGTACTACGACCGGACCATGTGCGGCGGTGATGAATCCGGAGACTGCCTGGCCGTGCTGGGTGGCCTGTTCTGGGCGGCCGGCGCGGTCGTGGTCTGTGCGATCGCCATCGCCGTGATCGAGTTCGTGTTGTGGCGTCGCCGTCGTCCTTACCAGGGACCGCGGCACCGATAGGGCAAGATGGGCAGATGGCGAAGCAGAAGAAGGCTAAGGCGGAGACAGCCGGGGGGCTGCTCGAGCAGTTGCGCGTCCCTGAAGGCCCGGTAGATCTGACGACCTACGATCCGCGGGCGACGACGGGGTTCACCGGCGTCAAGGACGACGGCAAGTTGGCGCTGGAGGCGCTCGGCGCCGAGGTTTCCGACTGGCAGGAGCGGCTGTTCGCCGAGGGCCGCAAGGGCGCTGAGCGGAGTGTGCTGCTGGTGCTGCAGGGGATGGACACCTCCGGCAAGGGCGGTGTGATCCGCCACGGTGCCGGGCTGATGGACCCGCAGGGCCTGAAGATCACCTCGTTCAAGGCCCCGACGCCGGCCGAGAAGCGCCGCGGGTTCCTCTGGCGGATCCGGCAGGCCGTCCCGGGGCACGGGATGATCGGGATCTTCGACCGCTCGCACTACGAGGACGTGCTGATCGCGCGCGTCCGCAACCTGGTCGCACCGAACGTGTGGGACAAGCGCTACGACCAGATCAACGACTTCGAGGCCGAGCTCGCCGAGAGCGGTGTCACGCTGCTGAAGTGCTACCTGCACATCTCGCCGGAGGAGCAGAAGCTCCGGCTGGAGGAGCGCCTCGACAACCCGACCAAGCACTGGAAGTACAACCCGGGTGACGTCGACGAGCGCCAGCTCTGGCCGGACTACATGGACGCCTACCACGCGGCGATCGAGCGCTGCAACAGCGAGCAGTCGCCGTGGTTCGTCATCCCCAGCGACCGCAAGTGGTACCGCAACTGGGCCGTCACCACCCTCCTCCTGGAGACCCTGAAGGGCCTCGACCCACAATGGCCGGCCGCCGACTTCGACATCGCCAAAGAAAAGCAGCGCCTCGCCGCGACCTGACAGTCCAGGCTGCTGACCGATCGCTGTGGCCTCCCCGAAGGCCGGTCGGTTGGGCGACCTGGGCCGGCGTCACCCGAGGCTGTCGCAATCAACTCCCCAAACCGGTTCGGGGAGCCATGGTGCGTGAGGCTGGGGAGTGTTACCGGTCGTTTTCGGGGGGTAACGCTCCCCAATGCTGTCGGACAGCACTGGGCTTGAGGCCATCCCCGAACTGCCCAACCAACCAACCGGCTTTGGGGCCTCCCTGCCCCGCTGAGAGGGCAACCGATGTGACGAGGAGATCATGGTGAGTCAAGCCGACGATGCTGACGCTCGGCAGGCTGGGGAGACGCTTGCTGCCAACAAGCTCAGGCCGCAGGACTTCCGGCTGATGGGCTTTGCCGTCGCGGCAGCGCAACTCGTCGTCCTTGCGCCTACCTGGCTGACCGTCCGCGACGGGGGACACCTTGACGTGTACAGCGGGATCGGCTGGTTTACGAGTGAAGGGAGCGGCTCACCGATGGTCGCTCTGCGACTGTTCTTGCTGATCGCCTACATAGCGCTGGTGGTGATGGCGCTGGTCAGCTCGCGGACGACCGGCCTCGCACTCGTTCGTGCACCTGTGGGGCTGGTGGTCACGGGCCTCATGCTGATCTTCAAACCGGACTCATCAGAATCCGAGGTGCACTGGACCGGAGCGCCTGTCATCGCGCTTGCCCTGTGGGTGGTGGCCATCGTCGTGGCCGAGACCGGTTCGCCGGAAGCCGGCCGCGTGCGTTCAAACTAAGGCGTGTCTCGACTGAGGTGTGGGCAAGTTGAGTGTGCAACCAGCCCACAAACAGCCCACACATCTCTTGTATATAAGGGTTCTTGGCTCGAAAACTGTCGGTGGGGGTGGCTAGGCTTTGGGGTATGGAGATCTTGGCGATGCCCCCGGTGTACACCCAGAGTGTCAGCGAAACTGCTGACGCGTCTGGACACCATTCAGGCTGCCAAGGCCCTATTGAAGGCCGATGAGCTGCAGACCATGGGCCGGCTGGAAGAGATGGGCGCAGCTCAGGAGATGGGTGCCCGGGACACCGTCGAGCTGGTCTCGGAACGCTACCGGCTCGACCGCGCCGACGTCCGTAAAGATCTCGCGTTCACGGCGGCTCTGCGTAAGTACCCGGTGGTGGCGGCCGCGATGGCTGATCCCGCCGATCCGACGCGTTCCGCGGTCGTGCGCTCTGACCTGGCCGAGATCGTCGTGGGGACGCTGGAGAAGGCGCCGTCGAGTACGCCGGTTGAGACGTTGGCTGTGGCTGAGGAGCAGCTGGTCAAGATGGCTCGCATCTCGAACCCCCGTGAACTCGCCAAGTTCGGCCAGACGGTCCTGTCGAGGCTGGACACCGACGGCCCTGAACCGGCCGAGGACGAAGCCGCCAGCAAGGAGTTCCTGCGGCTGCGGCAGACCGCGGGTGGGGTGAAGTTCACCGGGTTCTTCGCCGGTGCCAGCGGCGAACAGCTCAAGACCCAGATCCACCAAGGGTCCAAGCCACACAAGACGATCGACGGGGAACGTGACCCGCGGACCCAGGACCAGCGGCAGGCCGACGCGTTGAAGGCGACCATGGACGCCGCCGCCGGCAACCCCGACCACCCCGGTGTTCCGCACATCACCGTCACCATCGACTTCAACGACCTCAAAGCCGCCCTCGCCGCAGCCCCAGCCGCGTTCGGCGGCAGCACGGCCAGCGGACCTGGCGCGGTGGGTGAACTGGTCTTCGGTGACAACCTGTCCGCTGGCGCCGTCCGGCTCCTCGCCTGTGACGCCGCGGTCCTCCCGATCGTCTTGGGCGGTGACTCCCAGCCCTTGGATGTCGGCACCGAACAACGCTTCGTGAACCGCTACATCCGCCGCGCGTTGAACAAGCGGGACAAGGGTTGCGTGGTGTGCCAGGCACCACCGTGGATGTGCCACGCCCACCATCTCGTGCATTGGGCCAGCGGCGGCCCCACCAGCCTGCAGAACCTCGCGCTGCTGTGCGCTGCTCACCACCGCGCGGTCCACGACGGTCAATGGGCGGTCTCGATCACCGCAGCCGGCGTCCACGTCACCCGCCCGTCCTGGGCCGACCCGCCACCGGTGCCCGACCGTGCCGCGCTCGCCGCGCTGATCGGCTGGGTCACGCCTGCCCCCAGCAGCGGTGCCAGTGCGAGCACGACCGGTGCCGGCGCTAGCGCCGGTGCCAGCGGCGGTGTCGACCTCGGTGACTCCAGCGCGGGCCGCGACGATGCGGACAGCGCCGCCGCTAACTGCTGGGGCGAAAGCACGGCCGATATCAGCAACAGCGCAGGTGCAAGCACACCCCGTGCCAGCAGCAACCCGACTCACGAGCACCCCGGTCGGCTCCCGGCCGCCCGCATCCTTCCCGATCCGGTACGGGCTGCCGAGCGCGAGGCCTTCCGGGCCCAGCTGCTCGCTCACGCACCCAGGGACTTCGATCCCTGGGGCACCAACACCACCCCAACTACCGGGCCGCCGTAATCTCCACCAGCCCCAGGTCCACCACCAATACCCACCACCCACGCCACCGCGGCAGCCGGCCCCAGGCCGGCCCGCGGTCCTACCCATGCCCAGCGATGTCGGCCGACGTCCACGACCGGCCGCCCAGCCAACGCCACCGCCCCTTGGATCGGCATGCCATGGCCCGCACAGTCACGAGCCGGACACCCCGACCTGCGCGGCAAGCCCTTCCGGACGATGCACATCGCCCCGACCTACGTGGACATGGCATGTCATCGGCTCGGAGCAGATCCAGCCATCACGGGACAGCAGATTCCGAGCGGCACCAGGCACCGGTGGATCAGCAGCAACCACAGCCCGCATCAGCCGGCCATCAACCACAGCCCGCGAACAGCAAGCAGTTGCCCGCAGCAACCGATCCCTCAGTCACTGCATCGCCCAGCCTGCCGTCCTCGTCGCCCGCAGCAGCGATCAACCACCGCGGACCTCGTCGGCCGAGTCCACCCGTCAGCTGTGCCCTGGGGTTGTAGCAACAGCGACAAGTCTCCCGCAAGCCGCATGATCCGGTGCAGCAACCACAGCGGCGGTGCAGCTACAAGCCGCATGAGCCTGCGGCAGCAACCACAGCCCGTCAACCCCAAGCGACCCGCAGGTCGGTTGCCTGCAGCAATCATGCCCCTCAGCCGTCGGAGTGCCGGCCAGGCTGTCTTTGGTCGGCCGATGCGGCGATCAACCACCGTGGACGCTTTCAGCCGAGGTCAATGCCGCGATCTCGGACCCCGGCACCGGACCCCCGCCACCGTCTAACCCGCACCCCCGCAC
>NZ_SMKA01000399.1 GCF_004348455.1 Kribbella albertanoniae | reverse complement strand
GGGGCGCGGTGTGGCGAGTCCATTCCGTACCTCCTCAAGCGGGAAAGTGAACCACACTCCGCGCCCCGTCGTTTCCAAGCTGGGCAGTCCCTCGAAAAGGGCGAGGTTTGAGGGACTGCCCGTAATCCCCGGTATTTCCCTGCGTGCGCGTGCAGGGGGTGTCGGTAGCCAATCCTCACGGAGAGCCGGAAAGGGCGATGAGCAAGACCAGAAATGTCAGACGCAGGCAGTTGCGCCGCTGGGCCTTGAGGTATTGGGCTGTAGCGCGCAGGAACGGAATGGGGCCGGAAGGTGAGGACCCGAGAGGGGTTTCCTACGTCGAGCCTCATTGTGTGATTGCCTATGAAGCCCACGGACCCGTTTACGGAAAGCCGACAACGCGCCAATGGAAGGCAGCGGAGCGGCGAATCCGGAACGGACACGGACGCGCGAAAGCGGCCGACCATAACTGAATAAGTCTCACCCAAGAACGTAACCCGTGACCGCAACTCACGGTGCACCTACCCGCTTCCCCGGGGGGTAGGTGCGCCGTGGCGGTCGCGGGTTACTTGTTGCTCCGGGCAATGGCCGTGCGGATGCACGTGCAAGTGCGGATGCAGACGACTATGCAACCAGCATTTAAGGGGTTGACAAGCGGGTGTACGGGTGTTGCAGGTTCGTGCAACCGAGACCCGTAGGTCTTGATATCTGCTGTTGCCGGGGGCAATGATGGTCGGCCTGTCCGGCGGATTGGAGGTTGGTTGCCTGTGGCATTCAGGCGTCAGGTGTGGGTTATCCACAAGCTGTCTGACGCTGTCGGCGCAGGTGTGCTGGACTGAGTGCAAGGGGAGCGGTTCCCAAACGTTGTAGCTACTGGAGGAGGTGATTAGTTGCGGTTTGGTCAGCGTGTGCGGTTCTCGACTCGTTGCGCGTGTGGTGCGAGGAAGGTCAAGAATCAAGCTGGCTGCGAGAAGTGTGTACGGAAGTTCGCCTATGCGCGGCACAGCCGTACGAAAGATTGCCGGTGAGCCTCACTACCGGCGACCTGTGGGGTTGCCCTCTCTCCGTGATTCGAGGAGATCGAGAGGGGGTGATGATTTCTGATTGTTTCGGTGTCGATGCTGCTGGTGTTCACTGTTGGCGTCTTTGTGTTGATCCGGTACACGAGTCTGACGATTATTCAGGCTGCGATTTGTACGTCGTTCGGGTTCTTCCTGGCGTCCAGCAGGTTCGCTCCGTTCATTACGCAGTTCTTCACGCAGTTTCTCGGCGCGAAGTGACGTCGTGTTGAGCGGGGTTGAGTAGCTACTGACACGGTCGGGCCATTTCTCGGGGAGGAGTACATGGTCCGGCCATTCCCCGAACTTTTCATGTTCCTAGTTGAGAGGAGTAACCGCATGACTGACACCTATTCGTTGTGCATTCTGACCCTTTGGTGGTGACTGTTCTGACCGTGCCTAGTGCGCGTCGTATGACCCTTGATCAGATAGACGGAGTCCGCGCCCGATTTGAGGCGACTTTGCGTGTGGCTCCCGGCGAGGACTTCTACCGAGTCTTTGTCATCTCGTCGGCCGACGTTCCCGATCTGGTGAACGAAATCTATCGGTTGCGAGCCCGGTTCCAAATGCTTGAGGCTGCTTGCCGTGCTGGTCTGGGTGCAGCGGTCGAAGAGGATTCGCTGTACCCGTGGGCGCTTGAATCTCCGTGGTGGTATGTCACGGACGAATTGCCGCCCCCGCCGTCAGGTCACTATCTGGCGGAAGTCATGCCCGCTGATGTGTGGCGGGGTGAGCCGCTGTGATGCGCCGAAACTATGGCGCGTCGCGTTACCGGCGCGGTCGCCGGTATGGGCGGCGTGACGACATGTGGATGGTCCCGGTGCATTACGGGCCGGACCATGCGCCGATCATTGCCGAATTCGGCCGGATGCTGTGGCGTTACCGCGCCGAGCTCGCTCCGCTGTATTGGCTGTTCGGGTGTTTGCTGGCCGGTGCATGGCTGCATTCGGCACACCCGCACTGGTGGCCGTTGATCGTGCTGTCAGGCGTCGCCGGAATTGTCGTGCTTGCGGTCCGTCCGGCAACGCTGCTAACGCGTTTCCCGGTGCTGGAAAGGTGGCGCGTCCGGGTATGGGGTGCCGGTTTCATCGTGGCGGTTTCGGCGTGGCTGACGGCTGCGACGATTCACGGCGCAACGGCCGGTGCAATGGAAACTCTCGCTGCACTGGCGACGGGGGTTTTCGCGGTCCCGTGGCTGTGGCGCGAAGACAGGCGACGGCTGACCCGTGTCCGGATCATCCGTGACCATTTCCCCGACACTGCCGACGCGGCCGGTTTGACCGGGGCGCGGATGGTGTCGGCGGTGATGGACAAATGGGGATGGACCGCGCGAATCAAACTCCGGCGCGGCCAAACCTATTCCGACGTGGTCAAGCAACTGCCGGAATTGGAATCGGCGTTGGGTGCCCGGATCGGTGGAACACGCGCCGAACCGGTCCCCGATGACGCCTCGCAATTCACGCTGCGTCTGGTCGAGACCGACCCGCACGCACAGCCGATTGTGTGGGAACCGCGCCCGGTCCCGGTGCTCGGGAAATCGCGGGCGTCGATTACCCAACCGGTCACGGTCGGTGTATTTGAGGACGGCGCACCGATCACGGTTTCGCTGTTGCGAAAGCATGTGCTGATCGGTGGCGCGACCGATTCGGGTAAATCCGGGCTGCTGAATGTGATCCTTGCCCGGATCGCGGAATGTGGCGATGCGGTTGGTTGGGGTATCGACCTGAAAAAGGGAATGGAGCTAGCGCCCTGGTCGAGCGTCCTGCACCAATTGGCGACCGATAACGATTCCGCAGAACGACTACTACAAGCCGGTGTCGATGAATTGGAGAAACGCGCGGAATTTCTAATGGCCCGCGGCCGGCGGGAGTGGTATCCGAAATTCGATGCGCCGCAGCTGTTTATCATTATTGATGAATACGCGGAGCTCTCGAAGAAGGCGCAACGGCTCGCGGATTCGATCGCCCGGCGTGGCCGCGCGGTCGCAGTTGTCCTGATCATTGCTACCCAGCGGCCGACTCAGAAAGCGATGGGTGAATCGTCGGCACTGCGGTCCCAAATGAACATCAGGTTCTGTCTGCGGGTGAACGAACGCCCCGACGTTGACCTGATCCTAGGTGCGGGAAAGCTGGCGGCCGGTTGGGACGCGACGAAATTCGACGGACCGGGCAAGTTCTTCGTGTCCGGACCGGGAATGGATATCCCGCGACGAGGCCGCGCGTATTTGATCACCGACGAAGACGTGACCGAAACTGCGACCACGTACGCCCGTCCCGGCAGCCACGCCGACCAGCTTGCCGACACAGCAGGCACCCGAAGCCCTCAGGGCCGTTCTGACGGCACGGGAGGGGGTCCGGAGACCATCGGGGCACCCTCGGGGGTCTCCGGTCCGGAAATGGCGCTCTGGGCAGCGCTGCGGGACGCTCCCCCGGAGGGGGTGACCGCAGGCGAGTTGCAGGCGGCGACCGGTAAGGGCCGTGCCTGGGTCTACAAGCGCCTGAAAGCGGGTCAGGCCGACGAGACCGTGACCAGCCCCAGCTATGGCCGCTGGCGGGCCGTCAGGCCCCGTCCACCGGCCCCGGTCGACCAGCCTGCCGACGACACCGGCCCAACCCCGGAGGGAAACACCGGCGGCGACCCCGCCGACGAGCCGGAATCTCACTGACCGTAACTGTCTCCGGAAATTCTCAAAGTTCCAAAACCTCGCGCGCGCCCGCACGTTGAGGCACACATCCGGGCACCGTGGACAACCCGGAGACACTTCCCGCACAGTCACAACCCGTAACCAACGTGAGGAGCGCATCGGGGGCTGTGCGGGAACGGGCCGCAGGCAACGAACACGGCGGAACCGGACCGCAGCGCGAGGGGGGAACGGGCCACGGTCCGGCCCACCACAAACCCTACTCGCCGAACAACCTTGGAGGCGATAAACGCGCCGACCCGCAAACGTCCCGCAAACCGCGCCGAATCAACGGCGAGAAAGGAGAAACCAGAAACACAACCGCAAATGCTCGCAGACGGGCAAATGCTGAAACTCCCACTCAGCGACTACTGGAAGAACAAACCCTACAAACCGACCGACCCCGAAATCATCGCAATCGTTGCCGAATGGCCATTGCCTGACGATCGGCTCGCACGAACACTCGCACGAGTCTTGAACGTCGGCGCAACCGAGAACGGCTGACAACAGAAAGCGGGCATAAGAAAAGTGCCGGGCGATCCCCTCACGGGTCGCCCGGCACTCTTGCTGTTCGCTTTGGCTTATGCGTCTTGCAGGTCTTGCATCAAACCGCCGAACACGACCCGGTCAGCCAGCGGCATACGCGGGTTCTTGTTGGCCGACCGCAGACGCGGAGCGCACACCATTTTGATGATTTCGCGGCGGGTGTCGAGTTCCGCGATTGCTTCCCATTGCTCGGCGGCGTCCGGCCCGATCAGGTCTACGATCACCTGCGGGATAGCAGCGCGCCGGATAGCTTTCTGCGCGGCCTCGATCCGCGCCCGTAACACCTTTTGCATGTCGGTGAAGTCGCGTCCGTCCATTTCACCCGCGAGCCTCAGCGCCTTGTTTTCCTCCAACTGCAAATCAGCCTTAGCAATCTCTTGCTCATACACCGCAATGTTGCTGTCGGTTGCGCGGCGATGCGTCACTAGTTTCTGGAATACCTCCGGTCGCGCGAGCCACGCAACCAGGCACGATTCAATGAAACTGTCGAAGGTCTCGGCGGTCACGGATGCTTTGCCGCAGCCTTTGCGTGAGCAGCCATAGCGGGTCTTTCCGCTTTCCTTCTTTGATCTCGGCTTGCTCATCAGCCATGCGCCGCAGTGGTCGCAATGGCTCGCATAGGACATGATCCACTTCCGCCCGAATTTGCGATGCGTCCGCCGTGAGGCTGGTTTCACGATCGCCTGCACATCACGGAACAACACCGGATCGACAATTCCCTCCCATTGCCCATCGGATGCGGCTTTCCCGTAGCTTTTCCGCTTGCCCATATAGGTTGCGCTCGTCGCGATGAAAACAACCGTCTGCCGCGACCACAACTTTCCGCCCGGCGAAGGAATGCACCGCGTGTTCAAGTCCGTCACGATTTCGCTTTGCTGTGCCATTGCCGCGAACCGCTCGAAAATCTCACGCACGATCCCGTACGGCGTGTAAACCTCTTTAGTTCCGTCCTTGTGGATTGCAACGTGTTCCGTCATGTCGAAAACCTGACGCTCGAAAGCTCCGGTCTTCTGATTCTTGAACCGTTCGTAACCATACGGAACGTGCGAATGCGGCCTGCCGTCCAGAACCTGACTTTCAAGGCCAGACGAGGTTTTGTCGTGAATCGAGTCAGACCACGTTTCCGCGTGGACGGCCTGTTGTGAAAGGCTGTTACGGTCAGCCGTCACCCGGAGATCGAAAATGTTCCCGTCGATCATCCAGAAGAACACGCCGTTCAGCATGCACAGTTTCCGCAGTTGCGCGTAGAACTCAAGATCACGAGACGAACGAGAAAGGTCCTGCATCACTAGAACGTCAACACCGCTGGACTCGATAACTTCCAGCATCTCGTCATAGTTTCCGCGTATCGCCTTTATCGACGCGAACCGCGACGCCGAAATATCGTTGTCGAGATAGATACCGGTATTCGACCACGAAAACCGGTCAGCGAACTCGGTACCCTCGCGCGCCTGAGTCTTAATCGAATACTCAAGCTCTTTCTTGTCCTTACTCGAACGGCCATAGATCAAATACCGGACCTTTGCGCCGCCGAGCATCAAAGAAACCTTGTCGTCCCACGGCGAAAAACCCAAAACGAGACGAGTGCTCTTAGCCTTACCCATAACAACCTCCCCAGAGACTCAACGATGTCACGTAGGGAGTCTGTTCGGCTAGC
>NZ_SMKA01000398.1 GCF_004348455.1 Kribbella albertanoniae | reverse complement strand
GTCCCACTCCCCGACCACACCACCGGTCAGCGGGGGAGGCGGGAGCGGACGAGGGCGGTGTGCAGGCGGACGGTGAGGGCCGCGAGCTGCTGGGTCTGGTCGGTACGGCGGGGGCCGGTGACCTGCTCGATCAGTCCGACCTCGCGGTCGGCGGCGGTCCGGAACGGGCGCAGGTGCCGCGGCTCGATCCCGTACGTCGCGAGCTCCGCGGCCACCTGGGCGACCACGATCGCGTCCCCGCCGTAATGCTTGCCCTCGGCCACGATCAGGCCGTGACTCTCCAGCTCGGCGAGCAACGTCGTACTGACTCCGGCGGCAGCGCAGAGCTCCGCCCTGGTCAGCCGGAGGTCGGTGCCGGTAGCACCGAAGTCGTCGGCGGCCGGCCCGGAGGCCGGCGTACTGGGAGCGATCGGCGGTCCACCTGCTGCCGGGCGCAGACCGCGGTCGATCGCACCGAGGTGCTCCTTGATGACCTTCAGCGGCAGGTACTGGTCACGTTGGGCGGTCAGCACGTAGCGCAGCCGCTCCACATCACCCGCGCTGAACTTGCGGTAGCCCGACGCTGTGCGCGCCGGTGTCACCAGCCCCTCGGCCTCGAGGAACCTGATCTTGGAGATGGTGACATCGGTGAACTCGGCCTGCAGGATCTGCAGGACCTCGCCGATCGAGAGCTCAGGCTTGGCCACTGGCGTAGTAGACCAGCCGGTACTTGCCGATCTGCACCTCGTCACCGTTGCTGAGCTGGACCTCGTCGATCCGGTCCCGGTTCACGTAGGTGCCGTTCAGGCTGCCGACGTCGCGCACCTTCACGCCGTACGCGTCGCGGCGGAACTCTGCGTGCCGACGGGACACCGTCACGTCGTCCAGGAAGATGTCGCTGTCCGGGTGCCGGCCCGCGGTGACCACGTCGACATCCAGCAGGAACCGGCTGCCCGCGTTCGGGCCGCGCTGCACGATCAGCAGGGCCGACCCGGCCGGCAACGCACCCACCGCGGCCTGGTCGTCGGGCGACAGCGGCTCACCCTGGTCGAAGCGCTCGGTCTCCGGCTCGGCACTGATCGGCGTCAGCATCGCGGTGTCCGTCACACCAGGCGTCGGCGTGGCGGCGGCCGGACGGTCCGCCCCAGGGAGCATGGCTCCGCACTGCGAGCAGAAGCGGCTGCCCTCGGAGTTCTCGTGCCCGCACTGGTTGCAGAACGGCATGCTGTGATCCTCCCGATCGCCGTTAGGCGACGTTGTGTCGTAGACCCCGTGTTTACAGTGTGGACCCGGACCCCAACCCTCGATCAGCGGTTGAGGTCCGGCAAACCTATCAGGCAGTGATCGGCCCGCACCGATCAGCTCTGGTCGAGCTGGCCCTGGTAGGTCTCGGCGTCCATCAGGGCCTCGACCTCGGCGTCGTCGTCCACCTCGATGTCGAGCAGCCAGCCCTCGCCGTACGGGTCGGTGTTGACCAGGTCGGGCTGGTCGGCCAGCGCCTCGTTGACGGCCCGCACGGTCCCGTTCACCGGGGCGAACAGGTCGCTGACGCTCTTGGTCGACTCGAGCTCACCACAGGAGTCGCCGGCGCGCACCGCGCTGCCGACCTCGGGCAGCTGGACGAACACGATGTCTCCGAGCGCGTCCTGCGCGAAGTCGGTGATACCGACCCGCACCGGGCCCTCGCCGGCCTTCACCCACTCGTGCTCGGCCGTGTACTTCAGGTCTTCGGGGTACACCGTCGTTCCTCTTTCACTGGAAGTTACCGGGCTGACTACTTGGACGGGCTGGGCGCCGGGCGAGCGTAGCGATGCTCCTCCTGCGCGTGCAAGGCAGTGATGGCGACGTTGGTCTCCTCGTTCACGTCCGCCGTACCGCCCACCTGGGGACCGGTCACCTCACTGACCAGCCCACCGGGAAAGTTGGAGGCCTCGGCCAGGCTGTGCGAGTCACCGATCGCCTCGATCACGTACGGCGAGGTCACCTTCAGCCCGTCGATCTTGATGCCGGGGGCGTCGTCGACGAAGTCGGTACTGGCCACCACCCGGACCGTGCCGTTGATCTGAATCGCCTCGGCGCCGGCGTCGCGTAGCTCCTCGATCGCGTCCAGCAGGTTGCTGGACGTCATCTTGCCCTGCGGGTCGTTCAGGGTGATCCGGACCCCGGGTCCGTGCGCGGGCACCGTACCGGCCAGGATCCCGAGCGCGCGGATCTGCGCCTCCGCCTGCTGCTTGGCCGTCTCCGCCTTGTCGGCACTGGACGCCAGCGTGTTCTTCCGCTCCTCCAGCTCGGCGATCTCACCCTCGAGCCGCCGGGTGTTCTGCCCGAGTCCGTCGAGGATCGCGATCAGGTCCTCACGGCGCGCGTTCTGGTACCCGTCGTCGGCGCGATTGACGCGCACCTGGACGACCGCCGTACAGGCGACCAGCGCGAGCACGACCGCGACGATCGCCTGACCGCGGGACGGCTTGAACCCGGCCTTCAGCCGGCGGACCGCGAGGTTCGGCGTCCGCGGCTTCTTCGGCGCCGGCATCGGCGTCGGCTGCACCGGATGCGCCTGCTCGACGGGCTCCGCGTCGGAAGTGCCGGCCGGCGTCGGAGCGTCTGCTGCAGGGCTCACCGGTGGGTCGAAGCGCGGCGGCTTGGCGTGCTCAGCCTTCGGGCGGTGCGGCGGCTCCTCCACCTTCCGCTCCACCGGCTTGTCCTCGGCTACCGCCTGCTCGGGTGCCGTCTGCTCGTCGGCCGTCGGCTCACTCGCCGGGCGCTCCTCAGGCAGACCGGCCTTGCCCGGCTCAGCGGCCTTGCCCGGCTCAACCGGCTTGCCGCGGTCGGTGGATTCGCTCGGCTCAGCGGGCTTGCCGGGCTTGGCGGGGGTGTCGTCCTGGCCCCACCAGCTGGCGATGACCGTGGGCTGGTCGTCGGTGGTGGGCTTCTCGGGCTCCGGGGTGTCCGGCTTCTCGTCGCTCATGTCACTCAGGCCCGGAAGATGTGCCGGCGGATCGCGGCCATGTTGGTGAAGATGCGGATCCCGAGGACGACGACCACGCCGGTGGACAGCTGCGAGCCGACCCCGAGCTGGTCACCCAGGTAGACGATCAGCGCCGCGATCAGCACGTTGGACACGAACGACACGACGAACACCTTGTCGTCGAAGATCCCGTCCAGGAACGCCCGCAGCGCACCGAACACCGCGTCCAGCGCCGCGACCACCGCGATCGGCAGGTACGGCTGGGCCCACTCCGGGACGTCCGGGGCGACCAGCAGGCCGACCACCACGCCGATGATCAGTCCGAGTACGGCGATCATTTCGAGCCACCGACCTTCGCGTATCGCAGCGCGATGGTCGCATCCGCCGGCACCAGCAAGGAATCCTCCGTCGTGATCGTCATCCGGACATCGAAGTTGCTGACCAGGTACTGCACCCACTGGCCGCCCGAGCTCTGTGCGAACCGGGCCGGCAGCGTCCCGGTGTCACCGATCGCCAGCACCGTGTACGGCGGGGTCAGCGAGCTGTAGTCGACCGTGATCGCACTACCCGCGCCCCGGATCGCGGTCATCGAGGTGAGCCGGTGACCGTTCACCGCGATCGCCTCCGCTCCTGCCGTCCACAACCCGTTCACGAGCTGCTGGAGGTCGACGTCGAGCAGCCGGCCCTCCTTGTCCGCGTCCTTGGCGTCGTTGACGACGACCTTGAGGCCGGGACCGGTGACCGCGATCGCTCCGGTCTGCAACTCCAGGTCATCGAGCTTCTGCTGCAGCGCCACACCGTTGTCCGCGTTGGTCAGTCCCCCGGCCTGCAACCGACGGACCTCGTCGGCCAGCCGGGTCTGATCGGTGCGCAGTCCGGACAGCCGGGTGTCGGCCTGGTTGATCCGGGCGATCAGCTCCTTGCGTTGCTTCTCCGCCTCCGGCGCGCTGCGGTAGTTCTGCGAGGCGGCGACCGCAATCAGGAAGCCGAGCACCACCGCCGCCACCGCGAGCATCACCCGGTGCCGCGACCGGACCGGCTTGCCGTCCTGTTGCGGCCGGGTCCGGGCCGCAACGGCGTACCCCTCGTCGATCGGGTGCGCCATCAGGTTGTTCAGCAGCGACATCGAGGCGTCGACGCGCCGTGGCGGAGGCGGCTTGGTTGCGGGCTCGGTCACTGGCTACCGGGCCTTGTCGATTGGTTTCACTGTCTGGATCAGGTGCCGCAGCTGCTCGAAATAGAGCACGCCGGCCCAGTAGTAGAGCGCCGTCCCCCAGATGGCGAACGCCCAGCCGAAGACGCGGGCCAGCAGATTCAGGGTGCTGTCGCCGTCACCGAGCAGCAGCAGCGGGAACGCGTACAGCAGGCAGAAGGTCGCCGACTTGCCGAGGAAGTGCACCGGCAGCGCGTTGAAGCCGCGGCGGTGCAGCGCCGGCAGGGTGAACGTGAGCAACAGGTCACGCAACGGCAGCGCGATCGCCAGCCACCACGGGATGATGTCGCGCAACGCCAGACCGAGCACGGTGGCGAAGATGTACAGCCGGTCTGCCACCGGGTCGAGCATCTGCCCGAGCCGGGTGGTCTGGTTCATCCGCCGTGCGATCTGGCCGTCGGCCCAGTCCGTGAAGCCGGAGATCGCCAGCACGAGCAGCGCCCAGCCGTCCTCCCTCGGCCCGAGGATCAACCACAGGAACAGCGGCACACCCAGCAACCTGAGGAAGCTGAGCGCGTTCGGGATCGTGAGCACCCGGTCGGACACTTCCAAGTCCGGCACGCGCCCCCTCCTCTCTCACCCCTGGACAGTCGCTGTAACTCTACTTGGGCCCTGCCCGCGGGCATGCCCCGGACACCCTCTACACCTGAACGTCTCGGCGGGTCACCCGCTATGGGTGCTGCGAACCGGTAATCCGATCGATACTGGACCGTGTCTAAGTTCCTGGTACTCATCTACGGCAATCCGGAATCCCGTGCGGTGTGGGACGGCCTGACCGACGAACAGAAGCGTGAAGGTATGGCGGGGTACGCGGCCCTGCACGAGGCCCTGGCCGAGCGCGGCGAGCTGCTCGCTTCGGAGTCGCTGGCCGAGCCGTCGGCAACCAAACAGGTGCTGGTCCGGGACGGTAAGCCGCTGACCACCGACGGCCCGTTCGCCGAGGTCAAGGAACAGCTGGCCGGGTTCTACCTGCTCGACTGCGAGTCGATGGAGCGCGCGGCCGAGATCGTCGCGCTGATCCCGGAGGCGCCGTACAGCGTGGTCGAGGTGCGCCCGGTGCGCGACCTGTCGGCGTACACGTGATGCAGCTCGAGGAGGTGTTGCGGTCGCAGGCGCCGTCGGTGCTGAGCGCACTGGTGCGCCGGTACGGCGATTTCGACGCCTGCGAGGACGCGGTTCAGGAGGCGTTGCTCGCGGCATCGATGCAGTGGCCGGGCGACGGCGTACCGGAGAATCCGCGGAGTTGGCTGATCACGGTCGCATCGCGGCGGCGGATCGAGGCGCTGCGCAGTGAGGCGGCTCGGCAGCGGCGCGAGGAGGCCGTGGGTGTGCAGCCCGAACCTTTGGCGGCGCCTGCGGTCGACGACTCGCTGACCCTACTGATGCTGTGCTGCCACCCGGAGCTGACCACCCAGTCCCAGGTCGCGCTCACGCTGCGGGCGGTCGGCGGCCTGACCACCGGCGAGATCGCCCGGGCATTTCTGGTGCCGGAGGCAACTATCGGTCAGCGGATCAGCCGGGCGAAGGCGAAACTGCAGGACGCCCGGTTCGCCCTTCCACCGGCCGACGAGCTGCCGGCGCGGCTGACCGCCGTACTGCATGTGCTCTACCTGATCTTCAACGAGGGCTACACCGCATCGTCCGGCGACTCGCTCCACCGGGTCGAGCTCAGCACCGAGGCCATCCGGCTGACCCGGCAGCTCCGCGAGCAACTGCCGTCCGAAGGTGAGGTCGCGGGCCTGCTGGCGCTGATGCTGCTCACCGACGCCCGC
>NZ_SMKA01000397.1 GCF_004348455.1 Kribbella albertanoniae | reverse complement strand
ACCCGGCGCCTAACAAGCCGTCGACCAACGGATCGGATCGGGTTCGGGCCGCCGCCGGCCGTGGTCGAGGCGGACCGGGGACGATCCGTTGGTGTTGTTTCGGGTCCACCGCGGCCCCGCACCCCTTTCCCCCAGTCCCTGGGAACGCCCACAGTGATGTTCCGGTCACTGTGGGTGTGGCCTGATGGGCGGAAGTACGGCAAGCTTGCTGTCGAACAAGGGGGGATCGACAGTGAGGACCTGAGTTATGCGCAAACGACTCTCCGCCCTGGCCTCCGTGACCGCCCTGCTCCTGGTGACAGCCGCACCATCGGCGGTCGCCGCCGTGCCACCGACACCCCGGATCGCCGGGACGGTGGCGAGCGGCTTCCAGTCACCGTGGGGCCTCGCGGTCCTGCCGGACGGCTCGGCACTGCTCTCCGAGCGAGACACCGCCCTGATCAAACACGTCACCGCGGCCGGCGTGGTCCGCCAGATCGGCCGCGTCCCCAATGTCCGGCACGGCGGCGAAGGCGGCCTGCTCGGGATCGCGGTCGCACCGACCTTCGGTACCGACCGGCTGCTCTACGCCTACCACACCGCCTCCGGCGACAACCGGGTCGTCCGGATGACCTACGACGGCACCACCCTCGGTACGCCGCAGAACGTCGTCACCGGGATCCCGCGGGCCAACATCCACAACGGCGGCCGGCTCGCCTTCGGGCCCGACGGCTTCCTCTACATCAGCACCGGCGACGCCGCGAACACCGCCAACTCGCAGAACCCGAACTCGCTCGGCGGCAAGATCCTCCGGGTCACCCCGACCGGCAGTCCCGCGCCCGGCAACCCGAGCGGTACCCGCGTGTACAGCCTCGGGCACCGCAACGTCCAGGGCCTCGCCTGGGATGAGGGCAACCGGCTCTGGGCCAGCGAGCTCGGCCAGAACACCACCGACGAACTCAACCAGATCCGGGCCGGCGGAAACTACGGCTGGCCGACCTGCGAAGGCAGCTGCAACGACAGCCGCTTCATCAACCCCCAAGCGACCTGGACGACCGCCGAGGCGTCACCGTCCGGCCTAGCCTTCTCCCGGAACACCATGTGGATGGCGGCCCTCCGCGGCCAGCGCCTGTGGGCCATCCCGGTCAGCGGCGGCGTCCGCGACGGCAACACGGTCGCCAGCTTCACCAACCAGCAGGGCCGCCTGCGCACGGTAGCCAACGCCGCCGACGGCTCCCTCTGGGTGATCAGCGAAACCACCGGCAGCATCCTGCGCGTGGTCCTCGGCTGACGACTTCCTGCTCGACCGTGCCGGGTCAGCAACCAGGACCCGGCACGCTCGCTGTCGGCGAGAGGTCAGAGCGAAGACGGCTGTACAGGTAGCCGTCGCGGTACCGGCCGGCCCGGAACTCACACGCTCTCAGAACACCCTCGAACTGGAACCCCGCCTTCACCAGCGCCTTCTGCTCGGCCAGGTTCTCCGGATGGGTACCAGCCTGAATGCGCTCCGCCGTGGTGTGCTCGAACAGGTAGTCGGCCAGCATCGACTGCGCCCGCCAGCCGATTCCCTGCCCCCGGTACTCCGGCAGCAGCGCGATCCCGATCTCCCAGTACCGGCTCCGCCCACCGTCGTACGAACCAGCGCCCCAGCTCACGAACCCGGCGGTCGCGCCGTCGGTGTCCACCATCAGCCGACCGTGCTCGGTTCCCAGGAACCCGTCCTCCTCGTACTGCTGCCCGACCCGGCGCGGGTCACGGTGCCCGTTCCAGTCCAGCCCGATCAAGCCGGGCTCGGCGACGAAACGGCGGAGCAGGTCGAGGTCATCCGGGGTGACGGGGCGCAGCTTCATCCAGCCACCCTAGGCAAAGTAGTCGGTCAGGACCTGGGTGAGGGTTTCCGGGGACAGGGTGTGGAAGGTGCCTTCGTGGCCTTCGGCTCTTGCGTTGGGGAGAGCGGCGGCCGTTTGGCGGGTGGACTCTTGCAGCCACGCCGGACTGGCGTTGCTGAAGAGTGCGAGGGTCGGAGTCTCGATCGATGAGAGCAAAGCAGTCGGTACGGCGCTGTCGCGCATCTGCAGGGCGTCGTACACGAGGGTCGGCGCCATGGCGACCAGCCCCGGCCACATCGGCGTCTCGCGGATCTGGTCGACAACCTCCTTCGGCTGCCCGACTGCCTCAACCATGAACAGTTCGGCCACGCCGGCCGGGTTCCCAGCGGCGACGAACTCCTGCAGCCGCTCGAGGTACCGGTCCGGCACCGGCGGTGCACCCTCTACCCGGAACGGCGGTTCGACGACAGCAAGCCGCTCGAACGCCACACCGGACTGCAGCAACACCATCACCCCGGACGAGAACGCACAGGCGAACCGTGCACCCGTCACCGCCTGCAGAGCGGCCAGGTCTTCCCACTCCCGCTCAACCGCGTACGGCGCCGTGTCACCGGAGTCACCACGACCCCGCCGGTCGTAGTTCACCACGGTGAAGGCGGTCGACAACGCCTCGACGTACGGCGTGAAGAACGACCGGTCGGTGAACGCACCGGCGATCAGAACCAACCCCGGTCCGCTACCGGCCACGTCGTACGCGATCTCGGTGCCGTCCTGTGAAGCGACCTTCTGCATCTCGCTGCCCTTCTCGAAGAGGAAGAAGTCTTCCTTTGCCTCAGCGTCGATCGGGAGGCATTCAGACAGACATCCAGCAATTGTGACCTGGGCCACACATAGCCAAGGGACGGTTCGGTCCGTACAGTTGCATTATGTATACAGACAGCTGGTATGCGCGATGCTGCTGAGGCAGCTGGAGTACCTCGTGGCCCTGGCTCGGGAGAAGCACTTCGCCCGGGCGGCCGATGCTTGTTACGTGTCGCAGCCGTCGCTCTCGGCCGCGATCCGCAAGCTCGAGCAGGAGCTCGACGTACCGATCGTACGGCGCGGACGCCGGTTCGAAGGGTTGACTCCGGAAGGCGAGCGGGTACTGCTGTGGGCCCAGCGAATCCTCGCCGAGCAGGACGCGCTGCGGCATGAGTTGTCGGTCCTGCGCGGCGGTCTGACCGGCACCCTCAGACTCGGCGCGATCCCGACCGCGATGCCAGTGGTCTCGCTGCTCACCACACCATTCTGCGAACGCCACGGGCATGCCCGCGTGACGATCGAGTCGCTGTCATCCCGCGACATCACGCACAAGCTGGCCGAGTTCGACCTCGATGTCGCGATGACCTACCTCGACGACGACACCCTCGGCCAGGTCCGTAAGACTCCGCTCTACGAAGAGCGCTATCTGCTGCTGACTCCACAGCACTCACCACTGGCCGAGGTGCCGATGGCAACCTGGGCACAGGTCGCCGAGCTCCCGCTGTGCCTGTTGTCGCCGGACATGCGCAACCGCCGGATCATGAACGGCTACTTCACTGACGACGGCGCCATCGCCACACCTGCCATCGAGAGCGACACCGTCTCGGGCCTCTACAGCCACCTGCACGGCAACCACTGGTCGACGGTGATCTCACACGCCTGGCTGCACATGTTCGGCGTTCCGGACGGGATGCGCGTCGTACCGCTAAAAGGGCCAGCCGACGGACCGCGGGTCGGCCTGGTCATCGCCGCCCGCAGTCCGGAGCCAGTGCTGGCAAGGGCATTGCTCGATGTCGCACGTCAGGCCGGTGTGCACAAAGCCCTCGACGATCTTCTCGATGTGCATTTGATGGGTTCTGGCTATCACGCGATAACCAGCAAGTCTTTGACCGTCCCTACCTAACAGCGGGACTGTGGAATCACCTGCAAAACAAGGAGATTCCACACCATGGCGAAGATTCTCTGTGTCCTGTACGACGACCCTTCGACCGGCTATCCGAAGTCGTACGCCCGCGACGAGATCCCCGCGATCACCCGCTATCCCGGTGGCCAAACCGCGCCCACACCGAAGGCCATCGACTTCACCCCGGGCGAACTGCTCGGCAGCGTTTCCGGTGAGCTCGGCCTGCGCAGTTTCCTGGAGAGCCAGGGGCACACCCTGGTCGTGACCT
The DNA here is from genome assembly GCF_004348455.1 of Kribbella albertanoniae. Lineage (GTDB taxonomy): Bacteria > Actinomycetota > Actinomycetes > Propionibacteriales > Kribbellaceae > Kribbella > Kribbella albertanoniae. The sequence goes on along the minus strand of NZ_SMKA01000397.1, from coordinate 2,010 downwards.
CGGACAAGGACGGCGACGGCTCGATCCTCGACCGGGAACTGCCGGATACCGATGTGGTGATCTCGCAACCGTTCTGGCCGGCCTATCTGACCGCTGAGCGGATCGCGAAGGCACCCAACCTGAAGCTCGCGATCACCGCTGGCATCGGCTCCGACCATGTCGACCTGGACGCGGCGATCGAGCACGGCGTGACAGTTGCCGAGGTCACCTACTGCAACAGCATCAGCGTCGCCGAGCACGTGGTGATGATGATTCTCGGGCTGGTGCGCAACTACATCCCGTCGTACCAGGTCGTGGTCAATGGCGGCTGGAACATCGCGGACTGCGTGCAACGCTCGTACGACCTCGAGGGCATGCACGTCGGCACGGTCGCGGCCGGACGGATCGGTACGGCGGTCCTGCGGCGGCTCGCACCGTTCGACGTGAACCTGCACTACACCGACCGGCACCGGCTGCCGGAGTCGGTCGAGCGTGAACTCAACCTGACCTTCCACACAAGCGCCGCCGAGATGGTGCCGCACTGCGACGTGGTGACGATCAACGCGCCGCTGCACCCGGAGACGGAGGGGCTCTTCGGGGAGAAACTGCTGGCGACGATGAAGCGCGGCAGCTACCTGATCAACACCGCACGGGCGAAAATCGCCGACCGGGACGCGGTCGTCAAAGCCCTGGAGAGTGGACAGCTCGCCGGGTACGCCGGTGACGTCTGGTACCCGCAGCCGGCCCCGGCCGACCACCCGTGGCGGACGATGCCGAACCACGGCATGACGCCGCACATCTCCGGCTCGTCGCTGTCCGCGCAGGCCCGGTACGCCGCGGGCACCCGCGAGATCCTGGAATCGTGGCTGGCGGGGACGCCGATCCGCGACGAGTACCTGATTGTTGACGGTGGGCGACTGGCGGGTACCGGAGCGCATTCGTATTCGACCCGCATGTAAGGCGGATCACGTGAGATGCGGGCATAACCGGTCAGTACACCTGGTTGAATGTATACAGAAGCCAGAATTCAAAACAGCTCCTTCGGGAGCAGAAGGGATCGCAATGATCTTCACCCGTAGGTTCGGCGCTCTGGCGGCTCGCCCGCAGTTTCCGGATGCCCCGGAGCTGCAGCAGGAGCTGAACATCACCGTAGACCTGGACTCCGAGCTGGCCGACCTGACCAGCACGGACGAGAACCGGCGCGCCGACGAGTCGGCCGCCTGACCGTTTGACCCAAGGCTGCGAAATCCTTATGAACGGTCATGGCACTTGGTAGACTGTCTACCAAGTGCCATGCTGTTGCTTCAGGCAAACGGGAGGACCCTCGATGACGACGATCAGCACAGGTGCGGAACCGGCCGGCGTACGGCACGTGAAGCGGCCGCAGCCGTTGCGCGAGTCGGTCTACGAGGCTCTCACCGAGATGATCATCGACGGCACGCTGGAGCGCGGCCGGCACCTGGTCGAGGTTGAGCTGGCCGGCCTGCTCGGCGTTTCCCGGCAGCCCGTGCGCGAGGCACTGCAGCGGCTCAACAACGAGGGTTGGGTGGACCTGAGGCCCGGTTTCGGCGCGATGGTGCACGTCCCGGCCGAGGACGAGGTCGACCAACTCCTGGCTGCTCGTGCCGCCCTGGAGTCCGAGTCCGCCCGTCTGGCCGCCCGGCACGCCACCAAGGAGGACCTGGCCAAACTCAAAGAGCTCTGCAAGGTCGGTACGGCGTTCCACGAGTCCGGCGACACCGACGGAGCTGTCCGCACGAACGGCGAGCTGCACGCCTTCATCACGCAGATGTCCGGCAACCGCTTCCTGATCGACTTCGCCGCTCAGGTCGACCGCCGCGTCCGCTGGTACTACACCCCGCTCGCACCCGTCCGCGGCGCCGCGTCCTGGCGCGAGCACAGCCGCCTGGTCAAGGCCATCAGCGACGGCGACGAGGACAAGGCCGCCCAGACCATGCGCGAGCACACCGAACACACCCGCAAGGCCTACCACGACCTCCGCGCCTCCGAGGGCCCCGCCGAGCCCACCCC
>NZ_SMKA01000396.1 GCF_004348455.1 Kribbella albertanoniae | reverse complement strand
GCGCACGGGGAGGGGGTCGCTGGCGTTGCCGGTGGGTGGGCGTTGGATCTTGGGGTACTTGGCTGGGGTTGGGTCGTCCTCGGTGGCCGCTGCCGGGGTTAGGCAGGTGGCCGCGGCTAGCGTGCCGGTGGCGAGGATGGCTAGGAGGCGCTTCACTTCTTGGCCAGTGCGTAGACGACCGAGTCGTGCAGGACGATCGCGTGGCTGCCCGCGATACCCCACGGGCGGGCGGTGTCGGCGGGCAGCGCGTGCGCCTTGCCGCCTGGGGTGATGGCGATCAGGTTGCTGCCCGTCGTACCGAAGATTGTCGGTCCGGTGATCGAGTACGGGCGGAAGTTCGGGTAGATCGACGTGCGGCCGTTGCTGAAGTTGATCAGGCACGCACCCCAGGCGGCGATCTTCCGGCTCGGGTCCGGCAGCCACTGCCAGTTCTGGGCGTCGTTCACGTTCGTGGCGCGGCAGGTGGCGACGACCGCACCGGTCGCGGTCGACTGCACGGTCGGGATCACCTCGTCCTTCTTGCCGTTCGTGTAGAACGTCAGGACGAGCTCCGGGCTCGCGGCAACCACCCGCTCGATGTCCTTGCCGCCGCCCGGCTTCTTGAGTTCGACCTCCTGCAGGTCCTTGCCCGGCTCGCTCCAGTACAACGGTCCGGCGTACCGGGCGATCAGCGCCTTGGTGCCTTGGGCAAGCAGCACGGTCGACAGCCGCGGCTGGTTCGGAACCGTCTTCAGCTCGCTGCCGGTCACCACGCTGGCTCCGGCGTCACCGGCCAGGTCGACGAGGGGCGACGTACCGAAGAACTGGACGGCTGACGAGTTCGGCAGCTCGACCTCGATCGCCTCGAGGCCGTCGCCAGGCCAGTAGTACAAGGTGTCCTCGGACGCCACGGCCAGCACGGGCTTGCCGTCGATGGTGGTGTAGACCGGGCTCTCGGCGCCGTTCGGCACCTTGTCCTGCCACTGCACCTTGCCGTCGCTGTTGAAGACCGCGACCTTGTGGTCGGAGGTCAGGATCGCGACCTGACTGCCGTCCGGTGACACCGCGGGCGTGGTGTTCGCGGCGATGTCGACCGACCAGTCGGCCTTGGTCGACCAGCCCGGCGGGACCGGGCGGGCGGAGAACTGGTCCGGCGCGACACTCGGCTCGGGCAGCGGGGGCAGCTTGCCCGGCTCGGTCTTCGCGACCGGAGCACCGCCCGACTTGCGGAAGACCTGCAGATACAGAACGGTGCCGAAGATCAGTACGCCGGCCATCGCGAACGCGACGATGATCGGCCAGATCGGCTTCTGCGCGTTGCCGCCGCCTCCGCCTCCGCCGCCACCCCCGCCGCTACCGCGCTTGCGGGTCTGCGCCTGGACGGCCTCGACCTCACCGTCGGGGTGGATCACCAAGGGCCAGGACGTGCCGTCGGCCTCGACCGCGGTCGCCTTCATCGGCCGGCCGAGCTGCGCCGCGCGCTCGGCCACCAACGCGATCGCGGCCTGCCGCGGATCGTGGTGGTTGACCGGGTGGCCGCGGCCTGCGATCTTGACCTCGGCGTTGTGGTCGTCGTAAAGCCGAATCGTGACCTTTGGCCAGGACGGGATCTTCTCAGCCACGATGACCTCTCATTCCCGCCACAGATCTCCCTCGTTCATCCGGAGCCGACGCACTCGTTCTAGCATGTCCCCCGCACCCGAAGGCATGCCAGGAGACTTCCGGCAGGCAGAAACCCCGTGGAGCCCGCCGGCTCCACTGACCCCGACAAGGGGGTAGAAACATCCTCGCCTGTGGATGGGTCACGAACGTACACCCGGAAAGCGAGACAATACTGTGGGCGGCAGCCAGTGACGCAGCGGGAGAGGAGGTCTCATGACGCAGAATCCGTGGACCCGGCAACAACAGCCGGAACCGGGTCCGGCGCCGGGACCCGCCCAGGCTGCGAACCTGTCGCCACGGGGCCCGTCCGCGCCCCAGCACGGTGTTCCGGCGCCCGCGGAGGACCAGCGGCTGCCGAAGTTCGCGATTCCGGCGGCCGACACGTTGTGGTGGGTCGGAGCGCACGGCGGTGCCGGCGAGTCGACGATGGCGCAGCTGCTGCCGGGGACCCGCGCGGCCAATCACCGCTGGCCGATCCCGCCGCCGCCGGTGCCGACCCCGGTGATCCTGGTCGCCCGGACGAACGGCTCCGGCCTGCGTGCCGCGCAGCGGGCGGCGACCGAGTGGGCGTCCGGCGTCGTACAAGGAGTGGCCGTGCTCGGCCTGGTACTGATCGCGGACGCTTCAGGCCGGCTGCCCCGGGTGCTCGACGACTTCGCCGACATCGTCGGCGGTGGCGTCCCCAGAGTCTGGGAACTTCCCTGGATCGAGGAGTGGCGCAGAGGGGAGGCTCCCACGCCCGAGAACACCCCTGACGAGGTTTTCGAAGTTCTTGAATCCATCTACGCTCTTCGCGCGTCCAACCCAGCGGACTATCCCGCCCCGTACTGAAAGGCTGTACTTCGATGATGTTGGCACACCTGATCTCGGAGGTTCCCTCCTTGCTCCCGCTCGGCGGCCAGCGGCCCCCGGGTGCGGAGAAGCTCGATCTCGTCATCGACTGGGTGCGCTGGATCGCCTTCACCATCTGCGTCCTGGGCATCCTGATCGCCGGCGCGATGATGGCGGTCGGCCAGCGCCGTGGTGAAGGCGGCGAGCACGCCGCCCGGCTCGGATGGGTGCTGGCGGCCTGCATCGTGATCGGTTCCGCGTCGCTGCTCGTCGGCGCGCTCCAGGGCAACTGACAGCGTCCCCGACGGGAGTCTGATCGACGGTGGGGCTGTTCAGCAGGAGTTCCGGCTCCGACGACGACGGCGGTGACGAATCGACCGGCTTCTGGCAGGAGCGGGGGTTCGTCGCCGGCGCCGTCATCCTCGGCGCGGTGGTGATCTGTGCGCTGCTCTGGGTGTTCACCCGGGACACGACACCTGAGGCACAGCCGTCGCCGACGCCGCTGCCGACGGTGACCGATCCGACCGGTCGACCCACCGAGGATCCGACCGGGCCGCCGGCGACACCTGATCCCACCACCACCAGTACGCCGACGCCCAAGCCCCCGGTCCTCGGGAGTGGTGGCTGCAAGACCGCCAAGCCGCCGCAGGGGATTCCGCGGGTGGCACCGGTGGGTGTCACCTGGCAGTTCGAGAGCGACATGCTGTTCCCGCTCCAGCAGCAGGCCGGACCGGCCGCGATGGACCGCAACGGTGTGCGCTCCTGTTTCGCACACTCGCCGACCGGCGCAGTGTTCGCCACGTTCGTGCTGCTGGCCCAGATCAAGAACCCTGCGCTGACCGCCGACGTACTGGCCACCCGGGTCGCCCCGGGGCCGGGCCGGGACGCCGCCGTCGCGCAGAACCGCGCCACCCCGACCCCGCGGGACGAGAACCGGTCGGGTCAGTTCGCCGGCTTCAAGGTGATCGACTACGAGCCGGACCGGGCGATCATCTCGATCGCCGTCCGCTTCGACGAGCGCACCATCGGCGCGCTGCCGGTCACGATGGTCTGGACCGGCAAGGACTGGAAGGGCAAGCTGCAGCCCGACGGCAGCTTCAACGGCAGCACCCAGCCGGACCTGCTCGGCTCACTGGAGAGCTACGTCGGATTCCAGGGGGCCTGATGATCGTCCTAGGTTGTTCGCTCGCGCCCTGGGACTGGGACGACTGTGTCGAGGAGTTCCTCGGCGAGGTGGTCCAGCGGACACTGACGCCGATCTTCAAGTTGTTGCTGAAGGCAATCGCCGACGTGATCATCGCGGCCGTCGAGGCGGTGATGAAGGCCGTCGGCTTCCTCTGGATCTACATCGATACGCCGGACATCGGCCAGAGCGGCACGGTCTGGTGGGTGCACGGACGAACGACGTACATCATGATCGCGGTGGCCACCATCGCGGTCATCATCGGCGCGATCCAGATGGCGGTCTCGCACCGCGGCGAGCCGCTGCGCGACATCCTCAAGGCGCTGCTCACGATGGTCGTCGTGAACGCGGGTCTGCTGTTCGTCACCTCGACCCTGATCAACGCCTCCGACCAGTTCTCGTCCTGGATCATCGGCCGCGCCCTGGCCGCCAACGACCACGACTTCGCCAAAGAGCTCACGCTGACGATGGTCGATCCACTCAAGGACCCCGGGGAGGTACTGGGCTTCGCCCTGGTCATCTTCATCGGGATCCTGATGGTGATCACGGCGATCATCCAGCTCGCGCTGATGATCGTCAGATACGGGATGCTGATCCTGCTGGTCGGGATCTTCCCGCTGACCGCGGCCGCGACGAACACCGAAGTGGGGATGATGTGGTTCAAGCGATCACTGGCCTGGCTGGGCGGCTTCATCATCTACAAACCCGTGGCCGCGCTGATCTACGCGGCCGCCATCACGATGATCTCGACGCCGGCCGTCCCCGAAGGGGTGACGGCGGAAGAGGGAACACCACAGCTGATGAACCTCATGATGGGCATCACCATGATGCTGCTCGCCGTGGTCGCACTACCGGCCATCCTCCGTTTCGTCTCGCCGAAGACGTCCTGATATGAGCCCCCTCTACCTGATCCCGCTCTGCGGCAGCTGGCTGGACTGTGTGTGGCAGGCCATCAAGGACTGGATCGGCGACCAAGTGAAGTGGTTGATTGGCATGATCTTCCAGCCGATTCTCGATGCGATCTCCTCGGCCGTGACAGTGATCATGGGGACGATCGGCACCTTCTGGGTGTACGTCGACACCGTGCCGGTCGGTAAGGACCCGGAGAGCCGGGAGGCGGGCCGGCCCGCCAGCGGCACCGTGCAGTGGATGTGGGACCACACGCAGTACATCGCCTTCTTCGTCGCCGTCCTCGGCGTCCTGGTCGCCTGTATCAAGCTGGCCTACACCCAGCGCGGTGAGTCGATCCGGGACATCCTGCGCTCGCTGCTCACGCTCGGCGTCGCCTCGGCGCTGGCGGTCGGTGTCACCCAGTTGCTGATCGAGTTCGGGGACCGGTTCTCCCGGTGCATCGTCACCACCTCCTTGTTCGACGATCCGAACTCCCCGTGGAAGTGCGACCCCGGCGACCTGGTGCGGGAGATCGGCCCGGACGGCAAGGCGAAGAGTTTCGGTGGCGCGATGGTCGCGATGCTGGCCGTCTCGCGGACGGTCGGGCCGATCGGCATCGGGCTGGCGATCGCGATCGGCATCCTGGCGATCATCGCCGGGGTGATCCAGATCGTGCTGATGGTGGTGCGCAGTGCGCTGCTGATCCTGCTGGTCGGCGTGCTGCCGATCGCGGCGGCCGCCACGCACACCGAGATGGGCCGGAACTGGTTCAAGAAGCTGCTCGGCTGGATGCTCGCCTTCATCCTCTATAAACCGGTGGCCGCGATCATCTATGCGACCGCGATCAGATTGACCTCGAACAACGGCCAGGGCCTGAATTTCGCCGACGGTGATGCGGCGGCGACCTCGGTGATGAACATGGTCACCGGTCTGACGCTGCTGGTCCTCGCGCTGTTCGCGCTGCCCGGCCTGATGCGGTTCATCGTTCCGATGGTCGCCGCGACGGCCGGCAACGCGGGCGCCGGCATGATCGCGGCCAAGATGGTCGGCGCCGACAAGTTGGCCGGCAAGATGCAGGACTCACTGCAGGGCGAGGGCGGCAGCGGTAGCGAGGGCGGCGGCGGTGACGGCCCGAGCGGCGCCAAGAACGTCGGCAAGGCCAAGCAGCAGGCGGGTTCGAGCGGTGGACCGAAGGGTGGAGCACCGACCGGTGGCGGCGCACCGCCGCCCACGGCCGGCGCTGGCGCTGGCGCCGGCGCGGGCGGTGCTGCAGGTGGTGGCGCGGCTGCAGGTGGTGGTGCGGCAGCTGGAGGTGGTGCGGCAGCTGGAGGCGCAGCAGCGGCTGCAGGTCCGGCGGCCGCGGTGGCGGCACCGATCGCGATCGTCGCGGCCGGGGTCAAGGCGACCAAGCAGATCGGCGAAACTGCCGCGAAGGAGACCCTCGGCGACGACGCACCGCAGGGCTCCAGTG
>NZ_SMKA01000395.1 GCF_004348455.1 Kribbella albertanoniae | reverse complement strand
TGGCCCACTCGATGATGTGGTGGGCGTGGCACATCCACGGTGGTGCCTGGCACACCACGCAGCCCTTGTCGCGCTTGTTCAGCGCGCGGCGGATGTAGCGGTTCACGAAGCGTTGTTCGGTGCCGACATCCAACGGCTGCGAATCGCCGCCCAAGACGATCGGCAGAACCGCGGCGTCACAGGCCAGGAGCCGGACGGCGCCCGCGGACAGGTTGTCACCGAAGACCAGTTCACCTACCGCGCCAGGTCCGCTGGCCGTGCTGCCGCCGAGGGCGGCTGGGGCGGCGGCGAGGGCGGCTTTGAGGTCGTTGAAGTCGATGGTGACGGTGAGGTGCGGGACGCCGGGGTGGTCGGGGTTGCCGGCGGCGGCGTCCATGGTCGCCTTCAGCGCATCGGCTTGCCGCTGGTCCTGGGTCCGGGGGTCGCGTTCGCCGTCGATCGTCTTGTGGGGCTTGGACCCTTGGTGGATCTGGGTCTTGAGCTGTTCGCCGCTAGCACCGGCGAAGAACCCGGTGAACTTCACCCCACCCGCGGTCTGCCGCAACCGCAGAAACTCCTTCGCGACCGCTTCGTCCTCAGCCGGCTCGGGACCATCGGTGTCGAGTCTCGACAGGACCGTCTGGCCGAACTTGGCGAGTTCACGGGGGTTCGAGATGCGAGCCATCTTGACCATTTGTTCCTCGGCCACAGCCAACGTCTCGACCGGCGTACTCGACGGCGCCTTCTCCAAGGTTCCCACGATGATCTTGGCCAGGTCAGAGCGCACGACCCCAGCTCGTGTCGGATCGGCAGGATCAGCCATCGCGGCCGCCACCAGCGGGTACTTGCGCAGAGCCACCGTGAACGCGAGGTCTTTACGGACCTCGCGACGGTCGAGCCGGTAGCGTTCCGAGACCAGCTCGACGGTGTCCCGCGCACCCAGCTCCTGAGCAGCGCCCATCTCCTCCAGCCGGCCCATGGTCTGCAGCTCATCGGCCTTCAACAGGGCCTTGGCAGCCTGAATGGTGTCCAGACGCGTCAGCAGTTCGCTGCTGCTCTGGGTGTACACCGGGGGCATCGCCAAGATCTCCATACCCCAAAGCTTAGACACCCCCACCGACAGTTTTCGAGCCGAGAAGCCCTTATATACAAGGGAATGTGTGGGCTGTTTGTGGGCTGGTTGCACACTCAACTTGCCCACGCGTGTCCCCGTCGAGGCGTGCATCTCACAGGGCGCCGGTCGATGAGGATTTCGAAGGGCGCCGCCGGACTGAGATGCCCGATCGGTGGGGCACATGGTCGAACACGAGGGAGAGGACGAGGTCGTACCGGGTGAACCACTGGGCGTAGGTGGCCGGTACGCGGCGAAGGCGACTGGTTCCGGCACAGCAAGGCAGACGAGTCCCGACGTACCGCGGCGACGGCCAAGCCTTCGTCTGAGGATCAGCGTGAGCCTCTCACCAGCCCGGGCTACCCGGCAGTGTCGGCGGCGGAGGCGACTTCGGCTGGTTCGGCCGGTTGTCGCGCCCGTAACCGGTCGGGTAGTCGAGTTGCGGATGATTGCGCTTGAACCATGCGATGCAGTCAGGGGGTGGCTTCACGCTGACGCCCCAGGACGCTGCTACCCATCCGTCGAAGACGTTGGTTGTCGGCCCCTTCAGCCACTGGCTGTAGGGCAGCCTTCCGACCGGAACAGGTGTGGTCGGCTGACCCCCGGTCAGACTTCGGGTGGTGGCCTCAGAAGGAGGGGTGCTCGTGGTAGCGGGCTTTCGCATGACCAGTTCGCGCACGGCGAGTTCGGTTCCTGCATCGATGAAGGAGCCATCCGCACGGAAGCCGAACTCATCCCACCGGTCCGAGCACAGGCTCACACGCAGTTCTTGGTTCTGAACGACGAGGCTCCGAACCAGGTAGCGGTCGGTGCCGCCGCCCTGTGATGAGCTGTTCGCTGCCACCATTCCGTCGAGCAGTTCGGCTGACGTCGCCGCGGCGAAACCGGGATAGGAAACACGCGAGTCCTGGTACAGCGTCTGCGACTCGACCCACGCGCGCACCGCCTTGGCCTCGCCAGCCTGCAGCGAAATCCCCTTCGCCGCCTCCCAGATCCACGACCGCGGATACCCGACGGGGGCTGCGTCATCGGGCTTGTCGCCGCCGAACAATGAACACGCGTTCAGTACCGAACCCACGGCCGCTACCGCAACAACGACACGGCTCACCGCTTGTAGCTTGGTCAGATGCATGATCAGCCGATCCCCAGTTTGTTCTTGAGACCTGCGGGATTATCCGCAAGGTACCGCTCGTTGTCCTTGGCGAGGATAGGCGTGTACGTCTTGATGTATGCGTCCGCGAGACTCGTCCCGCCTGGCACTTTACCGGTCTCGGCCTTGTAGGCGTCGATCAGATCGAAGTACTCGTTCTCCCGAAAGTCCGCAGGAGACAGTAGTCGTGGCGGAACACCGGATGACCGCATATCTGGTGCGAGCTGATGGACGTCGAGCTTCCCGGACTCCACGAGTGCTTTGGTGATGTTGTAGTGGATGAGCAACAGATGTGCTGCGGTCGCGCGGGTGTCGACTCCCTCGGTTCTGATCTGCTGCGGATCGACGGCCCCGGTGTCGGAGTTGATGAACCGCCCCAGGATCCGGTCGGAGATGTCGACCGGATCCACGCCAGGAAGATTGCGCACATCGCCGAGCGGTCCCAGCTCGATGAACTCGTTGACGATACCGAGTGCCTTACCGCGGATCGCGCTGGCTTCCGCGGCGGCCAGTTCTTTGTCGACCGTATGTTCGAGCGCAGCGATGTGGAGGGCAGAGTTCATCATGATGTCGAGTTGCGCGGCCCGGCCGGCATGCCGAGTGACGTGGCCAGGATGGGCCAGTTCGTCCCGGATACCGTTGACGTTGTAGCGGTAGATCGAACCGGCCAAGGCCTCGGCCGCGCTTCGGTCGGTAGCGACCAAGGTGAAAAATCGGGCACCAACCACCTGCCCGTCATCCATTTTCGGGGCGGTGGATGTGAAGACTTTGGCCGCGGGGTCGGAGAACTCGGTGAGAAACGCGGCTGCGTCGCGAGCGAGGCTACGAGCTATCTCCGGATTGACGGCACCCACGGCTTCGCGTCCGGACCATTCGATGTCAAGCACACGGTTCAGGACTGCCGGATCGGCCAAGGTCGTGACCAAGCCCTGCATCGCCTGGCGTGCCAGTGCCTGCCGTTGGGGATCCTTCGACTGTTTCGCGTCGGCGATCCAGTCGAAGACTGTCGACACAGCCTTGCCCTCGTCGCTCCACGCGTGGGTTGTCAGCGGGGTAAGGAATTCGTGCGGGCCCTTGTACCCGGCGTACAGGTTGGCGTCCCCCTCGGCGGGCATCCCCATACTGCGGTTGGTGAGCAGATCATGCATGGCTTGCTCATTACGGCCGGCAACTGCGAGGAAGGTTCGACCGATGACGTCGTCGATTGGCGGGCGGATCGATCGCAGTGCCTCGGCCGACTCCGAGACAGTGATGGCCAACTGTTTGCTGAACGCCACGCCGGCGCTGCTCCGGTCATCGCCATGGGAGAGGAACGCCGCGAGTTCCGCTGCCTTCTGGCCGCCCATGGCGACGGGTGACATGGGGTAGTGCCATGGATCGCAGGCGGCCTTCCGGACGAACTCCGGCAGGCGGTTCCAGCTGCCGCCGCGGCGTTCGTCGGACAGGTGAAGGAGACCGCCGACGACGGACTCGGTCAGCGCGGCGCGGTATCCGGCGTCGAGGTCGGGCATCACCCCGACTGGCGTGTACGTAGGCCTGAGTGGGGTGGTCCAGCGGCTGTCGTCTTTGAGATATCCGGGGACCTTGTAGACGTCTCTACCCAGACCTTCGTAAAAGGCCTCGAGGAAGTTGACGTCGTCGGGGCTCGGGCCGCCTCGGGAGAGGCGAATCAGTTGTACTGCTCGCAGTGCGGCGGCCAATCCTTCCCGCCCTCCCGGCTTCCCGTCGAGTCCGGACCGCACCTGCTCCGCCGCCAGGTTTCCGGCGTCCGTCGACGCGGTCGCCGGATCCTCCGGCAGGGAAATCAGACGACTGCCTGGCGAGAACGGCATTCCCTGCGACGCCAGCAGTACGGCGGCTGCGTGGCGCCGACGCAACATCGGGAGTTCGCCGTGCAGCCAGTTCGCGACGTTGGTCAGGTCGGTGAGCGGTTGGACGGAGACCCCGACCTTCGCGAACTCGGCCTTCAGACCCTTGAGCTCGGTCCCGATCGCAGACTCCATGGTGACGAGGTCACTGATCACGCCGCCGAGGATGACGTGGTCGATCATGCAGAGACCGTCGGCCTGCCCACCGTCTTCTTTACGCGCCACGGGGTCCGCCTAGTTTGGCTCGCCAGCGGGCGGCTTCTTCTTCGGTGCAGGTGGTGGGGGTACGGCGGAGGAGTTGTTCCAGGTCGTCGTTGAGTGCGCGGACGGCGCCGACGTACTTCGCGGCCTGGGGGATGAACTCACCGGCCCAGCGGGTGGCGGTCGGACTCACCCAGGCGGTGCCGTCCGAGATCGCGGCGGTTGGCTTCTGCTGCTTGTTCGTCAGCCTCATCTGCGCGACGGCGACACGCTTCAGCAAGAGCGTCAGGTGCGCGTGCAGCGGGTGCGGAACGGCGCCGGCTCCGGTGGGCTGTGGCACGTCAGCGTGTCACCGTTTGGATCTCGCCGACGATGACTTCCTGGGTGGCGGTGTTTGTGGGGCCGGGGATGGGGTCCTGGGCTTCGCCGGCGAGCCACCAGCGAACGGTCCAGTTGACGTCGGCGGTCAAGGTGTACTTGCCGGCTTTGTTGTAGGTCACTGTGCAGGCGTCGGGGTTGTCCGCGTCGCTCTCCGACCAGGGCACGCCGGCCTCGGCGCACTTCTGCGGGTCTCCTGTTTCTGGAGACAACGTCAGCATTGGCACGATCTGCCACTTCAACTGGTAGCCCTCGGTCGTCCCGATCTCCTTGGTCTGTACGGCGTACCGTTTCGGATCGAACTGGCCGTTCTCGTTGGTGAGCCAGACCCAGGTCGGCAGACCGACAACCTGCTTGGCCGCCGCCGGGTTCACCGCGAGGAACGTCTTCGGGAAGTCTATTTGGCCGTAGATTTCCAGCATTGCTTGCTCAGGGGTACGGCGAGGCACCGGCGGCGTGGTCGTGAAGAACCGGACTTCCAGGCCGGCTCGCTGCAGCATGTCCGTCTGCCGGACGTCCATTGCGTCGAGGCCACCGAGCGCGCGCTGGAAATCCGCGAGCGTCTGGTAGTCACCGAAGCTGCAGAACTTCTGGTACCAGTGACCGCCCTGGCCCTCCACCGGCTGCCCGACCCCGGCCTGGTAGTCGGGCTTTGGCACCCAGACACACGCCGGCTTCACGCCGGTCGCCGACTGCCGCCCTTTCTTGGGAGGTTTGCCAGGGTGGGTCACTGGTGGCCGCGGAGGACAGGTGACGGTGGCGTCAGCGGAGATGTCCGACGCTTCGACCGACCCACTCGGAGCACCGCAGGTCGCAGTAGCCGATGCAGGGAGAACTGTGACAAGCGCGCCGATGAGCGCTGTGCAGACTGCTGCTGTGGCGAGCCTGATCACGCGCAGCCACCCTTGCTCTTGTCGAAGGCGTTGGTCTCGGTGGCCTTCCAGTGACCGTCGAGGAGCACCATCTGGTCCTCTCGGGACAGTTCGTCCTGCAGCGAGGTCACTTTGCCGCGCTTACTGGTCGACTTCAGACCGTCGAAGACGCACGCCTGCACGGTCGCCGTGGCAGGTTTGGCTTTGAGGTTCAGGGCTGTGACCTCGCCCCTGAGGAATCGCGACGCCCCGCTGTACTTGATGCCGGCCAGTTCAGCGCCCGCGACCACGGACTTGGTTGCAGCCAAGGCATCACCCGTCATCACCTGTTCGTACGGGAAGGTGGGGATGTTGCTCACGTAGCCGCGCGCCTTGATGTCGATGAAGCGTTTGTAGTCGGCGAGGACTTTTGCCTTGGCTGCGACCGTTGGGTCGACGGGGGTTGGTGTTGGTTTGGGGGCGG
>NZ_SMKA01000394.1 GCF_004348455.1 Kribbella albertanoniae | reverse complement strand
GACCGGGGTGGCTTGCGCGGCGATCTCGTGCAGGGCGGCGACTTGCGCCGTACCCTCGTCGTCTTCGGTGAGCAAGGCGATCTGGGTCTCGCGCAGGCCGCTGGCCCGGAAGCCGCGGCCGGGCGCGAGGCTCGACGGCAGGTCCTTCAGCAGCATGCCGATCATCAGGTAGTCCGACGGGTCGGTCATCCGGAGCAGCAGGCGATCTTCGAGCAGTGCGGAGACGCGGCCGACGAGGGCGGTGCGGTCCGCGGTCATGATCACCTTGATGCCGACGGCCGCGCCTTCCTGGAGGATCGTGAACCAGGCTTCGAGCAGCCGGCCGCCGTCGGTGGTTTCGAAGGCGGAGACGAAGGCTTCCCAGCGGTCGAACAGTACGACGATGTACGGCAGCCGGTCCTCCGGCGTACTCCGGCGTCGCTGCTCGGCGATATCGGCGTACCCGCTCGACGCGAGCAGTTGCTGGCGACGGCCGATCTCGGACTGCAGGCGCGCGGTCAGCCGGGTCAACCGGTCCAACTGGTCCCGGGACACGACTGCGCCGGTGTGCGGCAGGCTGACGAGTGGCAGCAACGCGTTGTTCCCGCAGTCCACGCCGTACAGGTGGACGTCGGCCGGTTCGATCAGCCGGCCGATCGAGCCGGCGATCGCCCGTAGAGCGGCCGAGCGACCACTGCGTGGCGCGCCGATGATCGCCAACGGACTCGAGGAATTCAGGTCGTACGTCGCCACCGCGCGCGACTGCTCATCCGGTACGTCGGCCAGCCCGAACGGGATCGACGGAAGCAGACCGTCTGTCTCGGACGGAGCACTCTCCAGCGACGCCAGCGTCAAACGGCTCGGAAGCGGCGGCAGCCATGGACTCGGCGGTGTGGCCACCCCGGAGATCCGGGCCGCCTCCTGCAGGCTCTGGACCAGCAGCGCAAGATCGGTCAACGCCGGTACGTCGTCCTCGTCCGGAGCGATCGCCGTACCGATAGCTCGCCCGAATTCGTCCCAGCCCACCGGGCGTGCGGCGACCGTTGCCGTCGCGAGTCCGGGCCGCCGGCCGCCGACTCGTGCGGTCTGGAACGGCACCAGCGATGAGTGCCCGAGCCGAGCGTACGCACGGCCCGGCGTCGACTTGGCGATGTACGCCGCATCGGGCGCCTCGATCACGTCGTCGCTGTCACCTGCGTCGGTCACCCGAAGCGCGATCCGCAAGTTCGTGTTGGCCTTGATGTCGTTGGTCACCACACCGGCCGGGCGCTGGGTGGCGAGCACGAGATGGACGCCGAGCGACCGGCCGCGCCGCGCGATGTCGACGATGCCGGTGACGAAGTCGGGCAGCTCGGTGATCATCGCCGCGAACTCGTCGATGACGATCAGCAGCCGCGGCATCGGTTCGTCGCCAGGACGCCGTTGCTCGAGGTACTCCTCGATGTCCTTGGCATCCGCCTGCTTCAGCTGCCGCTCTCGGCGGTGCAGCTCGGCGGCCAGCGAGGCGAGCGCGCGGGTGGTGAGATGGCCGTCCAGGTCGGTGACCATACCGACCGTGTGCGGCAGGTGGTTGCAGTCCTTGAACGCCGCTCCACCCTTGTAATCCACGAGAACAAAGGACATCTCGTCCGGACGGTTGCCGATGGCAAGGGATGCGATGATGGTCTGCAGCAGCTCGGACTTACCGGCGCCGGTCGTCCCGGCGATCAGACCGTGTGGACCGTCACGGACGATGTCGACCGTGAACAAGCCGTCGGCACCTTCACCGACGATCGCCTGCGTGGTGCGGCCGTGGTCGAGCCAGTGCCGGGCGATCAGCGCCGGTTCCGGCTCGTCCATTCCCAGCACGCCGAGCAGTCGGCTGGACGGCGGCAGGGTGTTCGCGTCGTCGGCGCCGGACACGTCCCGGATCGGCGACAGCGAGCGCGCCAGCCGATCGAGCCACTGCTCGCCGACCAGATCCGCACGGATTCCGTCCACGACCATCGCTCCGGTACGGCGAAGCCGCCACCACGCGCCGTGCGGCGCCAGCACCGCCTGGGCCTCGTCCGGGAGCTGACGCTCGTCCGCGTCCAAGCAGATGAACCGAACCCCGACAGCAGGACCGTCGCGCAGCAACCCGACCACTCCGGGCAGCAGCCGCAGCCGCCGAGCACCGTCCATGATCACGACGATCTGCTCGGCAAAGGCCGTCTGCTGGGCCAGCGGCCCGCTCAACGACTTGCGCCGGCTCTCGACGATGGCCGCCAGCTCGGCGATCCGTCGTCCGGTGGTCTCGTTGTCGGTCCCCAACCAGCTCAGGTAGCCGACGTCCGCCGTACCGCGCAGGTGCGGCAACCACCGCGTCCAGCGCCAGAATGCGCTCGACTCCGGCGGGCACAACACCATCAGCCGAAGGGTTTGCGGGCTGTGCAGGGTCGCGAGCTGGCCGGTCAGCCACGCGCCGAGCCGCTGCGATTCACCACCTGCTCCAGCAATACCGAGTACGCCGACCGTTGCCAACGGCACCGTGGCCGGCACGTCGGGAGCGGTCCAGGTCTGCGCCCGCCGATGGCTGTCGCGGGACGGCTCGTCGACGCGGACCTCACTCGGCAGATCCGCCGTACCGATCCGCAGGTCGAGCCAGTCAGGGTCGGTGACCCTGCGCTCCCACAACCGGGCCCGGGGGCCGGTGGCCAGGAGCAGCAAGCCGGCTGGATCCAGCTGGTCGCGGCGCCGGGCGTTGCGTTCGGCAACGAGTGCGACCATCGCGTCGCGTTCGATCGCGGCCTTCCGCTCGCGGTATTCGACCATCTGTTGCCGGTACGACGTCTTGCCCTCACGCCTGCTCTGGAGGTACTGGCCCAGGTACATCAGCGGGGACAGCAGACCGAACAGGAGCATGGTCGGCTGCCGCATGATCACCGCCAGCGCGATCGAACCGACCATCGGCAGCGACATCATCAGCAGCGGAAAGCTCTGCCGGTGGGCCTTCTGCGGCTCCGACGGCAGCACGAACTCGGTCTGCAGAGGTGCTGGCAGCAGTCGCGGTGGCCGGTTGAAATCGAGAGTGCCACCACTTGGATTGGGCGACAACGACGCGTCCGGGGTCTCCACTGCGGAGAGCGCGAGGAGCACCGGCCCGACGGCCAGTTGCGAGCCGAGAGGCCACGGCGTACCCGACCAGCGGCTCGTCGAATCCAACGGCCGGCGATCCAGCTCGACCAGCGACGTACGGGATGCAGCAGTCGCCGTACTGTCGGCATCCGATCCGATCATGACCGGACCGGCAGCGGGATCGTGCGGGCGGTCCGGTCCGGGCACGCTGTCTGCGACCTCCGGCCGGAGAGTCACCGCTGCAGTGGTCGAGACCGTCAGGGTGCCGACCAGAGCTGGCAGCTCCGGGACTTCCAGCCGTACGCCGGATGCCGCGGCGGACCCCAGTGTGTAGTCGCCGATGCCGAGCCGATGAACTGCGCCGGCGCCCGGTCCGCTGACCACTCGAACCTCCACGAGTCCGTGCGGCTCGGCCGGCAGGCAGCCGCGGGAATCGCCAACGCTGACTACGGTCCCTTCCCGCAACGGTGACTCCGCGAGCGCGAGGTGTGGGTCGATCACCCGTCCATCCACGTAGAGGGGGACGTCCGGTGCGATTCCGCGCAGATTCGTCACCGATGCCGTGCCGGGAGTCCGAGCGATGTTGCTCACCGCGGCGAGCAGTCGTGGCACCACTGCAGCAACCTTGGTGTCCGGGTCCGCTTCAAGGAGCACGTCCGCGCTCACACCCCGAACGGGGTCGACCACCGTGAGCACCACTCGCATCAGTCACTACCCCGTCCGCGTTGCACCAATAGTCAGACAGAGACTACGACGCGTCAGGCCCCACGAGGCCGGAAAGGGCGCAGCTGGGTCCTGCAACTCCGTGCAATCGCTGCCAGCTCGGTTCGTCGTACCAGAGCGACTGCGGATCGAGGTACGGCGCGAGGGCTGCGCTCACCTCTGGATCGTCGGCACCGTTCAGGTGGCCGGAGGCGATTCGGTAGGTGATGCCGGCCAGGAAGTCGGCGATCTGTACTCGGTGGTCGGCGAAGGAGTCCAGTTGCTCGATGGAGGCGATTGCTGGGGTTGCCTGGCGGAGGGCGGTGATTCGGGCTGGGGAGAGGGTGGTTTGGCGGTCGTGAGCGATCAGGACCGGGGTGCCGTCGGTCCAGTGTTCGGCGGCTCGGATGATCGCGGGGAGTAGCGGGTCGAGGCGTGGCAGTACGGCGGTCTCGTGGGCCCGGATGAAGTCGTTGGCCGCGTCGAGGAACTTGCGGGCCTCCTCGGTACGGCGGGAGGCGTCGTACAAGAAGGGGATTTCGTCCGGGCGCGCGCCGAGGAGGTCGACCAGGCCGGTGATCAGGAAGTAGGTCTTGTCGATCACGAAGACGCTGGCGTTGCCGGGGAGCGGGCCGTCCGGGCCGAGGAACCACAGCAGGGTGGCGCGGTGTTTGGCGCGGAGGAGGTGGTTGGCCTTGTACATGGTGGCGGGCGACTTGATGCGCGCGCGGAGCTCGGCGACGCAGGCAGCTGCGGTCGCCTCGTCCAGCCGGATGCTCGCGTGCGCGAAGACATCGGTCACGCCGCCGACGAGCTTCTCGCCCTCGTACCCGGATTCGTCACAGACGATGGTGGTCGGCACACGTCGACTCTCTCACCGGGCACAACCGCATTTCCAGGAGGACTGGCAGTCGCGGGTGGGGCGCGGTGTTCCCGAGTCGCCCTCCCAAGCCTCGGCCGAACCCCGGACCACCACCCGCGACCACGTCCAGAACGCCGTACTCCCTGCACTGCTCGATCCCACTCCCCCAGCGAGATCGAACACCACCTGCAGCGTGCCCGGCGTTCTCTCCCCCCTGCTGACTACAGCGTGCCACCAGCGGCAGAGCGTGCCAATCGCTCTCCGTATGAGGTTGTTGTGCACTCAACCTCACCCCCGGGGTGAGTCACCAGCTGGTGCTCGTCGGTTTGCCTTCGGCGTAGCCCGCGGCCGTCTGCAGGCCGACGACGGCCTTCTCGTGGAATTCGGCCAGGTTGGCGGCGCCGGCGTACGTGCAGGAGCTGCGGACGCCGGAGACGATCGAGTCGAGCAGGTCCTCGACACTCGGGCTTTCGGGGTCGAGGTACATCCTGGCCGACGAGATCCCCTCCTCGAAGATCGCCTTCCGGGCGCGCTGGAACGGGGTGTCGTCGGCGGTCCGCAACCGCACTGCGCGGGCGGACGCCATACCGAAGCTCTCCTTGTAGATCCGCCCGTCGCTGTCGCGATGCGCATCCCCGGGTGACTCGTACGTCCCGGCGAACCACGAGCCGATCATCACGCTCGAGGCTCCCGCGGCCAGCGCCAGCGCGACATCGCGCGGATGCCGTACGCCGCCGTCCGCCCAGACATGCTTGCCCAGCTCACGCGCTCGGGCTGCGCACTCCAGTACGGCGGAGAACTGCGGGCGGCCGACTGCCGTCTGCATCCTCGTCGTACACATGGCTCCTGGTCCGACGCCGACCTTCACGATATCCGCGCCGGCCTCGACCAGATCGCTCACACCCTCCGCGGTGACGACGTTGCCCGCAACGAGCGGCACCTCGGGGCTGAGGCTCTTGACCATCCGCAGCACCTCGAGCATCCGCTCCTGGTGGCCGTGCGCGGTGTCGATGACCAGTACGTCGATTCCTGTGTCCAGCAAGGCTTTTGCGCGCTGCTCGACATCCCCGTTGATCCCGATCGCCGCTGCTACTCGGAGTCTGCCGTTTGCATCCAGCGCAGGCTCGTACAACGTAGCCCTGAGCGCCCGCTGCCTCGTGAGAATGCCCACGATCGTGCCGGCCTCATCCACCACCGGCGCCAGCCGATGCCGCCCGTCGTGCAACTGGTTGAACGCCGCCTCCGGATCGATCCCCGCCGGCACCGTCAGCAACTCCCGCGACATCACCGCATCCAGCTGCGTGAACCGATCCACGCCAGCACAGTCCGCCTCGGTGACAACCCCCACCGGCCGCCCCCGGTCAACCACCACCACCGCCCCATGCCCCCGCTTCGGC
>NZ_SMKA01000393.1 GCF_004348455.1 Kribbella albertanoniae | reverse complement strand
CAACCCCACCGCTCCGCTGGCCCTTCTCCGGGCCGCCCCCACCCGCGGGCTTCTCCTCGGCCGCCGGTGCAGAGGGCGGAGGTGGCACAGCCTGGAACCCGCCCGGCCCACCATTCGTAGGTCCATCTGACCTGTCATCCTCAGAACCGCCAGGCGCCTCAGCTTGAGGCGCAGGCTTCTCAGCCACCGGCGCAGGAGCGGCAGGCGCACTGGCTACCGGCGTACTGGCAACCGGCGCGTCGGTCTCGGGCGTGGGAGCAGCGGGTGCGCTAGCTTCCGGCGCCGCGGCCACAGGTGCCTCCGCCTCCGGCGCTACAACCTCCGGCGCGACAGCCTCCGGTGCGGCGGCTACGGGCTCAGCCTCAGGGGCATGCTGTGTGGCGTTCCTGGCTTCTTCCTCAGCTACTGCGGTCTGCTCGATCGCAGTAGCGGCGACCGTGGCGTCTGCGTCGTCTTCCGAGGCGATCACGGTGACCTCGTCGCCGCCGGACTCGGTGCCGGACTCGGGGGTCGGGGCGACGACGGTCTCGTCGCGGTCGTTCGGCACCAGCACCGTCTCATCGTTGCTGTAGGCAACCTCATTGCCGACGACCGGGAATGCGGCCGTACGCTCGGGTGCCGGCTCCGCGACCGGGAACTGCACCGTCTGCTCATCCGCCTGGTTCCGCGGACGCTCCGGCTCGTCGAACAGGTCGTCGTACCGATTCGACGGCTCGTACGACGGAGCGGCGTACCCGGCACCGCCGTACGACTCAGCCGGGTAGTTGCTAGCGGCAACCGGATAGACAGCCGCCGCGGCTGCCTCCTGCTGTGCCTGCGCGGCTTCCTGCTCACGCTGCAGCCGCTCGGCCTCGGCCCGCGCGAGCCGCCGGCGCTGCACGCTCCGGACGATGAGCTGGATCGCGTACACCAGCGAGATCACCGTCAGGATCGGTACGACGCCGTTCAGCGTGTACTGCCGCGTGCCCTCGACCATGCCCGTGGTCACCCCGGGCACATCGTCGAGGAAGTTCGTGGTCCGGTTCGGAATCCACAGCCAGCAGTACACCAGCGTGCCGAACGCGAGGAACGCGCCGATCGCGCCCGCACCGGAGAAGTACGACACGACCGCCCAGAAGACGAGCGCGCCCACAGCGTAGGCGAGCGTCATCCCCTTGGTGTTCAGCTGAATACCACCCGGTGCGCTGAGCACCCCGAACACCGCCGGCCCGGCCAGTGCGACCGCAACCCCAAGCAAGAAGCCAAGAAATTTGGACACACCTCCACCGTAGCGACGTTTCACCGTCACGCCCGGCAGACACTTCGCAGGTGCGCACAAGGGTGACTACTTTCAGTGCACACTTCCCTCCAGCACCGAAGTCACCTATTGACAATCGATAGATTGCCAGCGACTCTCGATACATGCTGAGTGAGAATCGAGCGGTCGCCGCGCTCCGGGTGTTCCTGGTGGTGCTGTTCGCGATCCTGGTCGTGTTCCAGACCCTGTCGCTGCCCGGGCAGTTCCGGCATCAGGCCCAGGTGAACCCCGAGGATGCGGACCTGCGCTGGCCGGCCACCTTCATCGCCGCGTTCGTGGTGCTCTGCGTCCAGGTCGTGGTGGTGGCGACCTGGCAGTTGCTGACCATGGTCAAGCGCGACCGCATCTTCACCACCGCCGCCGTCTTCTGGGTGAACCTGATCCTCGGCGCGATCGCCGGCGTGTGGCTCGTGGTCGGTGGCATCTTCGTCTGGGTCGTCCTCCAGGCAGACGATCCCGGCGTACCGATGGTGCTGCTCCTGCTGGAGGTCGTGATCACCGTCGTCGGTCTCCTGATGATCGTCCTGCGTGCCCTGCTGCAGCGGGCGACCACCCTGCGCACCGACATGGAAGCGGTGATCTGATGCCGATCGTCGTCCGGATCGACGTCGAACTGGCCCGCCGCAAACTGAGCGTCGGCGAGTTCGCCGAACGCGTCGGCCTGACCCCCGCCAACATCGCCGTCCTGAAGAACGGCCGCGCCAAAGCAGTCCGCTTCAGCACCCTGGAAGCCATGTGCCGAGTCCTCGAATGCCAGCCCGGCGACCTCCTCGAATGGATCGAGGAAGACGCCGGCGACTGATCACCAGGATGACTGTGTCACCAGGATGGAAGGGCTGCCGCGCCCGGATCACCTCTGCTGTCCTTGATCCATGGTCCAACGCCTCGTGCGGTCTCTGCTCGCCCTGCTCATCGTCACCGGCATCCTCGCGGTTCCCTCGGCCTGGTCGAAGCCGAGCGGCCCGGCCCGGGCCGCCGCGCAGGTGACGATCGTCAACAACGACGCGGTCGGCAATCAGGTCAGCCGGTTCGATGTGAACGGCAACGCGCTGGACGCGCACGACGGGTCGATCATCCAGGTCGACGAGCCCTCCGGCGTACGGACGTTCTATCTCTACGGCACGAGCTACAGCTGCGGGTATCAGTACCAGGACGGTCAGGGCCGGTTCTGTGGCTTCAAGGCCTACAGCTCACCCGACCTGGTGCACTGGACCGATCGCGGATACGTCGTACCGCCGCAGCAGTGCCAGGCCTGCTTCCGGCCGCACGTCGTCTACAACAAGAACACGGAGAAGTATGTCCTCTGGGCCGACCAGGGCGGCGCCTACGGCGTCTACACGAGTTCGACGCCGACCGGGCTCTTCCAGAGCACCGGGGCGGCACCGTTCCTGAACGTGCCTGGCGGCGTCGACATGACCCTGTACGTCGACGACGATCCTGCAGCGACCGCGTACGTCGTCCACAACACCGTCCACCAGGTCGGATCGGACACTGCGCACCTCGCGGTCGAACGGCTGACCCCCAACTATCTGGCGGCGCGGCAGACGACCACTGCTGAGACGAACCACGTCCGGTTGGCACTGGGCAATGTCGAGGCCTTCGCCGTGTACAAGCGGGCCGGCCGGTACCGCATCCTGATGTCCGACCCCACCTGCGCGTACTGCGCCGGGGAGACCGGTGAGGTGACCACTACCAACCTCCTGGCACCACAGGCCTCCTGGGACGGCCTCTGGTACGACCCGAACGGCTGGAACATCTATGAGGACCGGCCGCAACCACGTCTGCGCAGCAGGATCGTCAGCAACGACAGTTGTGGTGGGCAGCCCCTTGCAGTGCTGCCGATCGTGCACAGCGACAACACCACCGGCTACTACTTCCTGTCCGACCGCTGGAACCACCGGTCGCCCAACGAGTCGCTGGCCAACCACTACCTCGGTCCGCTGACCTTCGACTCCGGTGGGGCGCTCAATCCGATTGAGTGTGTCGGGTCGTTCGAGCTTCCGTTGCCAGGTGCGCCCGGCTCGGTACCGGTACCACCGGACCAGGACGCACACAGCGGTACGGCCGGATTCCGGCACCTGTGCGATCAGGCGAACCTTAGCCGTCAGCAGAGCTTCAGCCCGACCCGTAGTGGCGTTCTGACCAGCGCTTCGGTCACCACCTTCCGCAACGGCGATGTCAACGCGCCGCTGCGGATCGACGTCGTACGGGCTTCGGACAAGGCTGTGCTGAGCACCAACACGTTCGGGGCGGAGGCGGTCCCGTGGGCGCCGACCGCGCTGACGTTCCAGCCGAATGTGGCGGTCACCGCCGGGCAGACGTATTTCCTGCGCCTCCGGAGCCTGAACAAGCACGGCTGTTACGGCGTCGAGTACAACGACTCCAACCCGTACGGCGGTGGCTCGGCGTTCTACACGCAGGGTGGTAACACCTATCTGGCCGAGCCCGGCCGCGATCTGAAGTTCACCACCTCGGTGAGCGGCGCAGGCTCAGTGCTCAGCACCGACGAACTGCCGGCCGGGTACACCCGGTGTGCTGGTGAGGGCGAACGCTGCACATTCACCGGCGGCCGGGTGGTGGCCTACGGTGCAGGCGCCTATCTACAGAAGATCGCGTATGACGGTGCCGACTGCAAGATCGGTTCCATGGGCCGCGATCCCATGGTGGCTGTGCTGAAATCGTGCTACCTCGCTCCGGCCGGAGGGCCGCCTGGCTACACGGCTTGCGCCACTGAACCCAACACGTGCTCGGTCACCGGGCCTGCCATGGTGGCGTACGGGGCGAACGGCTCCTTCCGCTACCGGATCCAGAACGGACAGGTCGCATGTACTGCCGCGGCCTGGGGCGGTGACCCGATCTTCGGGGTGGTGAAGAGCTGCTACGTCGCCAACGCCGCAGCGCCACCCGGCTGGGTGCAGTGCGCTGGCGACGGAGGCACCTGCGCGATCAGCGCGAACCAGGACGTCGCGTACGGCGCGAGAGGCGCCTACGTGGTCCGGCGGACCCATCTCCCGATCGCGTGCACTGCCGACAGCTTCGGCATCGACCCGATCGCCTCGACCGGGAAGTCCTGCTACCGGAAGGCACCGGGCGCACCGGTGGGCTACGGAACCAAGTGCGCCGACGAAGGCGCGACCTGCACGTTCAGCGGGCAACGAACCGTCGCGTACGGCGAGGCGGGCAACTTCGCGTACCGAACCTTCGTCGGGAGCGTTGCCTGCACCCCGAGCAGCTTCGGCATCGACCCCCTCTGGGGCATCCGGAAGTCCTGTCACCTGACCCCTTGAGAGGGTCAGACAGTCAGGCCGTAGGTGATGCCTGCGGCCGGTGCCTCGGGGTGGGCGATGTCGGGGGTGCGGTCGTAGGGCTCCCACGCGAGGAAGTGGTCGAGGTGCCGCCGTACCGACTCGAGCACCTCAGTGACCGGGACGTCGCGGCCGAGTTCCTTCGACAAAGTGGTGACGTCCGCGTCGGAGATCCCGCAGGGGACGATCCGGTCGAACCACGTGAGGTCGTTGTCGCAGTTCAGCGCGAACCCGTGCATGGTGACGCCACGTGTGACGCGGATCCCGATCGCGGCGATCTTCCGCTCCCGGCCGCGCCCGTCGGCCGCGACCCAGACGCCGCTGCGTCCCTTGACCCGCCCGGTTGTGACACCGAGCTCGGCGCAGACCGCGATCAGCGCTTCCTCGAGCCGGCGGACGTAGTCCACGACGTACACATGCGAGGCCAGCTTGACGATCGGGTATCCCACGAGCTGCCCGGGGCCGTGCCAGGTGATCTTGCCGCCCCGGTCGACGTCCACCACCGGCGTCCCGTCGAGGGGCCGCTCCTGTGGCTCGGTCCGCTTGCCGGCGGTGTAGACCGGCGGGTGCTCGAGCAGGATGACAGTGTCCGGACCGGTGCCTTCGGCAACCGCCGCGTGCAGTCGCCGCTGCTCGTCCCACGCGGTCTGGTAGTCCACTGCGCCGGCACCGAACCCGGCCTCCACGTACTCGATAGCCCTCACGCCATCGAGTGTAGGCCGGTTGCCTGTGGATAACTTCCGCGGGGCTTGCGGCGATCGGTGCATCCTCTTGGCATGGAACCCGAAGACCTCGCCGGCTACAGCCTGCGCCGGAGGCTCGGGTCCGGATCGGCCGGCACCCTCTGGCAGGTCCGCGACCTCGCCACCGGCCGCCATGCCGTGCTCAGACGTATCCCGGTCCCCACGATTCAGCGAGAGGAGCAGTTCCGTGACGAGCTCATGGTTCTCCGACGCATCAACCACCCGCACATCACCCGTGTCCTGGAGGTCCGGGAGACCGCGACCGAGTGGCTCGTCTTCAGTCAGTACGTCGTCGCCCTCAGCCTGACCGAGATCCTGCGACGGCGGGGGACCATGTCGCCGGGCGAGATCGTCACGCTCCTCAGCCCGCTGGCCGACGCCCTGCACTACCTCCACCACTGCGGCCTGATCCATGGCCACCTGACACCCCCCAACATCCTGATCGACGTCGAGGGCCGCCCGCTCTTGACCGACGCGACCTTCCACTCACTGAACCTCCACCCGCCGACCAGCCCACCACCATCACACGGCGCCGACCTGCTAGCCCTGTCGACCGTCGCCGCTCACGCCGGTGGTCCCGCCACCCTGTTCGACCCCGCTGTCTTCACCAAGACCCCGGCACCCCGCCTGGCCAGCCACCTGCTCACCCTCACCACCCCAGAGCCGATCAATCTCGGCGACCCCGACGACGCACCACCCGACCCGCCCACGACCACCACGG
>NZ_SMKA01000392.1 GCF_004348455.1 Kribbella albertanoniae | reverse complement strand
GTGTGTGCGTGGGGCGGCTGGGATTGGAGGGGGTGGCGGGAGTACTACCTGTTCGTCGGTACGGCTGTGTCGGTGGCGCGCAATCGGCTCGGCGGCTGGGGTTGGGTTGGTGGAGGCGCCGCGGTCGTTGACTACTGTGCTTGCGTGGATGAGTCTGCTCGGCTCGGGCGGCCGGTTGAGATGGAGGAATGAAATGTTCCGCATCGCGCTTGTCGGTACCGAGAACAGTCATGCTCGCGAGATCATCCACCACCTCAACGTGGACCCGATCACCGAGGCCGCCCGAATCGTGGCTCTCGTGGGTCCCGATGACGAGCACAACCGTGCGCTCGCGACTACCGGCACGATCACCCAGCTCGTCAACACGTCCGCCGAGCTGATCGGCAGTGTCGACGCGTTGATCGTCACCAACCGCGACGGCGAACTCCACCGCGAGCACGCCGTACCGTTCCTCGACGCCGGCATCCCGGTCTGGGTCGACAAACCACTAGCAGCCAGTACGGCGGACGCCCAGGCCATCATCGATGCCGCCAATCGCACGAGCACCCCGGTCACGTCGTACTCGGCCGTCCGCTGGCTCGCCGACGCGGAAAAACTTGCCCAGGGCACCCAACAGGTCGGCGAACTGCAGGCGATCACCGTCACCGGCCCGGCCGACCCCGCGAGCGAATACAGCGGCATCTTCTTCTACGGCATCCACGCCGCCGACCTCGCCCAGCGCCTCGCCCCCGGCGAACCCGAAGACCTCCAGGTCGAGCAAACAACAGCGACCGTCATCGCCCGCTACCGCAGCAACGGCGTCCTCGTCACCCTCCAACTCGTGCAGCCGACCGACACCGGCCGCGTGCCGTTCCACGCCGAGATCGTCGGCCGCGAGGGCCTCGTGAGCCACGACGTGCGACTGGACGAGCAGTACGTCGTACCCGGCCTGAAGGTCTTCCTCAACCTGCTCGCCACCGGCCGAGCACCGCTCGACGACGCGACCCTGCTCGCGCCGATCACCGTCCTCGAACAGATCAACGCTCAGCTCACCTGACCAGGAGCTCGGCGGCGCGCGTCGTACCGTCGGTGTCGATCGTCGGCGCCAGCGCCTGCGCCCGGGCCAGCGTCTCGGGCGCCAGCGTGACACTGAGCCCCGCACTCAACGACTCGAACGTCGGATCCGAATCCTGAGAACCGATACCCAGTTCAGCAACCCTCGCGGCCCATCGCGGCTGATCGACGAGACGCGGTACGACGAGTTGCGGCGTACCGGCCTTGGCCGCGGTCGTCGTGGTCCCCGCGCCACCATGATGGATGACCGTGGCCACCCGCGGGAACAAAGCCTGCTGGTTGACCTCCCCGATCTCGAACGTGTCCTTCCGATCGTCGATCGCCGCGAGCTCGGCCCACCCGCGCCCCAGCAGCACCCGACGCCCATGAGCACGGGCCGCCTCGATCGTCAGCCGGGCAATGTCCTTCGGCGCATGAGCAGCCATGCTGCCGAACCCGACGTACACAGGTGGTTCGCCCGCATCGAGGAAGGCCTCCAGGTCAGCCGGCAGCGGACGCTCGTCGGGCAGCGTCCACGCGCCGATCTGAAGAACGTCGTCCACATCGGCCGGCCAAAGCGTCGGGTCCGCAGCCAGCCACGACTGCTCGGTCCGGACATGTGACCGTACGTCGTCCACCGGTGGCAGGCCGATGGCCGACCGATTGCTGTTCAGTGCCTCGAGGTACAGCTCGTTCGTCTTCTCAGCCGGCAACCCCAGCGTGTGGAACGAAGCGAACGCATACCCGATGCCGAGCTTCTCAGCCACATCCCGAGCGCCGGCCGGCATCAACCCGGTCGCGACGATCGCCTTCGCCCCCTGCGCGAGGTTCGGCAGTACGGCGAAGCGCGCAGCAACCAGGTCGGGTGCCAACCGCAGCGCGTCCTCCCGAGTGGGCGGCTTCGGATTGTTCACCACCGACCGCACCGACGGACCCAGCGGAACCATCGGTACGCCGGCCCGCTCCAGCAGCACCTGGAATTCCTCGTCAGGCGGCGCACACAGCACGACCTCAGCGCCGTACTGCTGCAACCGGACGGCAAGTCCAGCGAGCGGTTCGACATCTCCGCGCGATCCCCAGGTCAGCAACACAAACCGCATCTGCACGTCCCTCGCCTCGTGATGGACCGCCATCGTGCGGCATCACCCGGGCCTTGCCGCAAGCCCACCCCTCGGCTATATCTTGGAAGGGGAGAGGGTTCCACGCTGGGGGCGGCGAGGGCAGAGACAGTCGGAATTGGGGCAGGATCCACGGATCCGTTGCGGCGTGGGGTGCGTCCGAACCTACGCTCGGGGTTGTTTCTCAAGAGGGGGTAGGTCAGTGCGTAGTCAACTGTTCGCTGCGGAGAACCAGGAGCAGGAGTCGGCGCAGCCGGGGCTGCGGCTGCAGAACTCGAAGCTGCTGAAGGTCGAGCTGCGGGGCGAGGTGTTCGCGCGGCAGGGTGCGATGGTCGCGTACCAGGGCAACGTGCAGTTCGAGGCCCAGGGGTCCGGCGGGATCGGCAAGTTCATCAAGCAGAAGCTGACCGGCGAGGGTATCCCGCTGATGAAGATGAAGGGGCAGGGCGATGTCTTCCTCGCCGACCGTGCTTCCGACGTCTACCTGATCGACCTCGAAGGGCCGCACGACGGGCTCAGCATCAACGGCGCCAACGTGCTCGCGTTCGAGCCGACGCTGAGCTGGGACATCCAGCGCGTCCAGGGCATGGGCATGATGTCGAACGCCGGCCTGTTCAACTGCACGTTCTCCGGTCAGGGCCGGCTCGCGATCACCTGCAAGGGCACCCCGGTGGTGCTGACGGTGGACCAGCCGACGTACGCCGACCCGCAGGCCGCGATCGCGTGGTCGACCAACCTGCAGACCGGCTACCAGCGCGCCGACCAGATCGGGCTCGGCACCCTGCTCGGCCGGACCACGGGTGAGGCGTTCACGATGAGCTTCGCCGGCCAGGGCTTCGTCGTCGTCCAGCCGTCCGAAGAGCCACCCGGCGGCGCGATCGGCGGGACCGGCAGCGGCACCCAGAGTGGCCAGGACGGTGGCGTCGGCGGTGTCCTCGGTGGGCTACTCGGCGGACGTTAGTTGCTCGCAGATATCCCAGGCAGCTTGCTGGAGAAGGGTCGCGGTGTCCGCATCGAGGCCCTTCACCGGTACGTCGATCCCGACCGGATCCTCAGCCAGTAACGCGATCAGGAACACGCACGCCGCCAGATAGCTGCCGGCCAGGGCCGGGTGACTGTTGTCTTGGTCATGCAGCACCGGTTCGTCATGCGTGGCGAGGAACCGCTCCCACACCATCCCGACCGGAATCAGCGTCGCGCCCAGCTCAACCGCAGCCCCGCCGTACGCGCTCGTGAGGGCAGCCTGGCTCTCCGGCGCATTCCGGCGCGCCCACGTCAGGTAGAGCGCGGTCCGCGCCCCGGCCGCTTTGATCGCCGCATCGAAGTCCCGCGCACTCTCCCGGAACCGCTCCGGACTCTTCACCGGCAACGTGCTCTGCTCCTGCAGCACGACCACGTCGTACCCGCCGCCCGCAAGCGCCGCCGACGCCTTCCCCGCATTCAAATGCTGCCGCAACGAGGCCCCGCCGGCCTGGATCAACGTGGACTCAACCTCGATCCCCCGCGCCCCGGCCAGCCCCTTCAGCAGCCCAGGCAGGTTGTTCCGCGCCGTAAAACTGTTCCCGACAAAGAGAATCCGCACCTCCCGAGCGTACAGAAGAACTGTTAGTACGTTGGTGTGAGCTGAGATCCTGCGGCGTGGCAGCGGTGGCGCGGGGCGCCGTGGGTGACCTAGTAACAGTCGTTCTGTACGCCTCGATCGTGGTTGACCTGGGAAGCTGCTGGGGGTTGGGTGGGGCGGTGAGCGAATTGAGGATTGTCCGGGTGCACGACGAGGTGACGCTGCTCGACTGGCAGCGGGTGCACAACGAGATCGTGCCGACTGCGCACTTGTCGGTTGACGAGGTTCGTGAGCGAACCGGGCGCCATGTGCTCGAAGTCGCGTACGACGGTGAGGTCCTGGTCGGCTGTTCAACCGTGCGACCGCCGTCGGAGGAGACGTCTGCGGTAACCGTGATCGCACGGATCCTTCCGGCGTACCGGAGGCAGGGCTTCGGGGAAACGCTGTACCAGCACTGCCTGCAACAGGCCGAGGGCGCGATCGTGGAGACACACATCCTGGCCAGCAATGTCGACGGAGTCCGGTTCGCCGAGAAGCACGGTTTCGCCGAGGTGGAGACCTATCTGCTTCCCGGTGACACCGTCCCCTTCGTGGAGATGCGGCTCGGTTAGGGCACGAAGGTGATCTCGGGGAAGTCTGCGGACGGGCCGTTCAGTAGCGGCGACGGGTTGTGCCGGAGGACCTGGTCGAAGTAGGCGGTGAGGTAGGCGCGTTGGGCGGCTAGACCGCGAGCGGGGTCGACCGTTCCGAGGGTTCGGTTCGAGGCAAGTTGGCGGAGCTCGAGGTCGTTGGGGACCAACTGCCGGAGCAGGTCTGCGTAGACGTACAGGAGGTCGGTGAAGGCGATGTGCTTGGCACCAGGCAGCTGGAGGTTGAGTTTCCAGCTCTGGTGGGATTTCCAGAAGTGGACCCAGGACAGGTCGTAGTGCTCCCGGTCGTTCGGGTCGGCGAGCCGCTGGCTGCCGTCCGAGCCGAACAGCAGGAGGGGCCGATCCAGTCCACGCTCGGAGATCTCGCTGGTGGGAGATTCGAGCTTGTCGTCGGCCAGCGTCCCGTCGAGGTTCGCGCCGGCCGCGATCCGCAGGTCGACGAACATCGCGCGAGCGGTCGTGTAGCCGCCAGCTGAGAAGCCGAACATGCCAGTGCGCTCCAGATCGAGCGCGGCCGCCAGCCCTGGCGGCAACTGCTTGCCGTCGGCATCGGCTGCCACGCCGTCGCGGAACCCGGCGAGCTGATCGAGGACGAACCGGGTGTCGGCGACCCGGGCGGCGATCGCGGACCGGTACGTCGGCGTTGTGGCGATCGGCTCCCCGGTGCCCGGCACCAACCGCCCACCGGGAAACTCGACCGGTGTCTCGTGCGTGTGGTCCATCGCGACCACGATGTACCCGTGACTGGCGAGCTCCTCGATGTGCGCGGTGTTCTGGAAGCGGCTGTGGTAGTAGCCCGGCGAGAACAGCACCACGGGGTGCGCTCCCGGCCGGACCGGCACGTCGATCAGCGAGTGGGTCCGCACCTCGGGCAGATCGACGAAGCCGGCCGATGCCCCGAGATCGCCGGACAGGCGTGTGTCCTCGTCCCAGGCGAGCGCCTGCTTCGGCGGCATGTAGCGCGCGACTTCACCGCGGGCATCCGGTTCGGCCGGATACCAGACGTTGACCATCAGCTCCCGTTGACCGCTGGGAGCCGATGCGTCCGACCGGGTCGAGTCGACCAGGTGCATCGCACTGGTGCCGGTCCGGTCAGGACCAGTCGGGGCGGGCACATCGAAGGTCAGGGCTGTCATACGTTTCATCGTCCAGGAGAACCTCCTCATCGCAGATCCACCGGAAGACGGAAACCGAATATCAGTCTGATGAAGGCACCGGTACGACGTCCTGGCGGAGGCCTGGTGTGGTGGCGGCGACTGTGATGACTGCGGCGACGCACAGCACGGCGCCGGAGAGCAGGGCTGTGAAGGGGGAGGTGAACTGGGCGGTGACGCCGCCGCGGACGTTGCCGAGGTTCGGGCCGGCGCTGCCGACGATCTGTTCGGCGGCGGCGACTCGGCCGAGCAGTTCGTTGGGGGTGTGCAGTTGGACAATGGTGCTGCGGGCAACGACCGAGACCGTGTCGGCGGCACCGGCGGCGGCCAGGAAGGCCAAGGCGATCCACGGGTTCGGCGCGAAGGCGAACAGGCCCAACGTGATTCCCCAGCTGCCCGCGCCGATCAGCATCACGACGCCGGGGCGCGGCAACCGGGTGAACGACCCAGACAGCACCGAGGCGGTCACTCCCCCGACCGCGATCGCTGTCAGGAACAGCCCGAGCGTCCGCGGATCACCACCGAACCGCTCCGCATTCAACGCCGGGAACAGACTGATCGGCATCGACAACACGGTGACCGCCAGATCCGTGATCAACGCACCTCGGATCACCGGCGTCGACACCACGAACTTCAGTCCGTCGCCCCCCCCAC
>NZ_SMKA01000391.1 GCF_004348455.1 Kribbella albertanoniae | reverse complement strand
GTCCATTTGAGGGGAGATCCCCTGAGGTTGCCCCTTCTCTGCTCAAAATTTGAGGGGAGAAGGGGTCACTTCAGCGGATATCCATCGAGCCGGTTGCCCCTTTGAATTTGAGGGGCCACCCGGTCCCGCCACAACGTCCGAAAGATCGGAGAGCCGGTCTCCGGCTGTTCGGACGTTAGCCACGGCTCCTGGTTAACGTCCGAAAGATCGGAGAGCCGGTCTCCGGTCGTTCGGACGTTAGGGGAATCTGCGCCGAACGGGTCGCCCGAATCCCCTTCCCCAAACCGGTTTGGGGAGGATCCGCGACCGATTCGGGGGGTGGATCCTCCCCAGATCCCCTCGCGGACGATGCCCGCGCTCCCCAGACCGGTTTGGGGAGGAACATGGGCCGGCCGAATATCCACCCAGCCGCAGGCAACGAGTCACTTGTCAGGCGACGGAACCTCAACTTCCCCAGCCATAGCCCGGCAACCGCGGCTTCACCTCACCTGGGGCTGACGGGCTGTGGCTGAGGTGCGTGATGCCTGCGGTTCTGCGTTAGTCGGCAATTTTTGGGTCGTATATGACCATTTCTCTCCGACTAACGCACCTCGACCGCCCCGGGGCCCGAGATCGTACCTTGAGCACCCACCATCCATCTGGCGCGCCGCCGAAACGGTCGAACCGTGCTCAAGGTCGACCGGCCAGCTCACCTTGAGCACCCCTCAACCACGTCCGGCCCGCGCAGATGGTTGACCCGTGCTCAACGTCGTACCGGCTCGCGCACGGTTGACCCGCGCTCAACGTCGTACCGGCTCGGGCAGGTGGGGTGGGAGGATAGGCGGGTGGAGCTGACGGGGAGTGTGGTGGAAGGGCTGCGGGCGGCGTTTGCGGCTGCGGGGTACACGGTGGAGGGTGTGGCCGAGCGGCTCGGCGTGCAGGCTAATGGGGCTTTGGCGCGGAACGAGACGACGCTGGCGGTACGGCGTACTGGTGGTGGCGACGCGCTGGACACGATGATCCGGTTGTTCCTGCTGCAGCAGGTTGTGCCGAAAGAGCTTGTGGATAAGGCTTTTCCGGGGATCGACCTGGTTGCGCTCGGCATCGTCTCGGGGGACCGGGCGGTGCTCGACATCCGGCCGTTTGCGGAGGATGAGCAGCAGTGGTGGGTGATCGCGGATCTGACGCCGGGGCTCGACGGGCGGCGGGAGCCGATGCGCGACGACTACGTGCTCGGGATCGCGCCGGCCAGCCTCAGCCTCGTTCACCTGACCGTCCCGATCAAGGCTGAACGTGCCCTCGACATCGGCACCGGCTGCGGCATTCAGACGCTGCATCTCGCGAACCGCGTCAACCAGCTCGTCGCGACCGACGTCAACCCGCGCGCGCTCGAGCTTGCTAAAGCAACAGCCGCGCTGAACCGGATCGACCTGGACGTCCGCACCGGCAGCCTCTTCGAACCAGTCGCCGGCGAACGCTTCGACCTCATCATCAGCAACCCGCCGTACGTGATCTCCCCACCGGACTCACAGCTCACCTACCGCGAGACCTCGTTCGCCGGCGACAGGCTGGTCCAGCAGCTCGTGCAGCAAGCCCCACAGCACCTGACCGACGGTGGCTGGTGCCAGCTGCTCGCCAACTGGACCTGCGTCCGCGGAGAGGACTGGCGCGACCGCCTCGCCACCTGGACCGGCGACCGCTCCGCCTGGGCCGTGCAGCGCGAGCAGCTCGACCCCTCCGAGTACGTCGAGCTGTGGCTGCGGGACGCCGGTCTGCACGGCACACCGGCGTACCCGAGCCGGTACGACGAGTGGATGCGCTGGCTGGAAGACCAGCAGGTCGAGGCGATCGGCATGGGCTGGATCACCGTGCACAACGTGGCCGGTGCGCTCGACGCCGAGGAGTGGCCGTACGAGATCGAGCGTCCGATCGGACCGCACGTACTGCGTCGTTTCGAACGCCAGGAAGGGCTTCCGGCCGATCTGACCGGTCTGCACCTGGTTGTTGCCGACGACGTGATCCAAGAGACCACCGGGCAGCCGGGCGCCGAGGACCCAGCCACCATCGTGCTGCGGCGCCAGCGCGGTATGCGGCGAGCCGAGCAGGTGGACACCGTCATGGCCGGCTTCGTCGGTGCGTGTGACGGCGAGCTGAATGTCGGCCAGATCCTGGCTGCGCTGGCTGACCTCCTGGACCGGCAGCTGGTCGACGTACTGACCGAGTACCTGCCGCAGATCCGGCGTCTGCTGGTTGAAGGCTTCTTGGACTACTGATCGCGCCGACGCCGCTTCTCGGCGTACATGCGTTGATCTGCAACAGTCATCAGCTCATTGACCGGCGTACCGTCCGTGCTGGTCGCCTGCCCGATGCTGAGCCGCAGCATCGCGAACCACGGCTCCACCGCGACCGCAGCCACCCGCTCAGCCGCCGCCTTGATCCGGTCGACCAGCTCCCGCGCACCGCGCTCGTCCGGGTTGTCCAGTACGACGACGAACTCGTCACCGCCCGCCCGAGCCACCACGTCCTCCGCGCGGCTCTGCTCACGCAGTAGGTGCCCGACGCGACGCAGTACCTCGTCACCGCACGCATGTCCGTAGCTGTCGTTGATGATCTTCAGGTTGTCCACGTCGATCGCCAGCACCGCAATCGACCGGCCAGCGTCGTGCGCAACGGACATGCGCTCGTCCAGTGCACGCCGATTGCCCACTCCGGTCAGTGGGTCCTCCCGTGCGGCTCGCCACTCCGCGTCATGCCGGATCGAGAGCTCATGGTTCGCCAGTGCGCTCCGTACGGCGTACAGACCGCGCAGCCGCTCGGCCCACCAGCCTCTGGAGATCGCCCGCGCGTACTGGAGTCCGGTCACCGCTCCGGAATCGCCTGTCTCCGCAGCGATCTGCACTGCCGTGTGCCGAACCAGAGCCTCCACTGGCGGATCAGATGTCGGTGGCAGGTCACTCCCAGCCCGCTGTGCGGCCTCAACGGCGTCGTCGAGTCGCCCTGCCACGGCGTACGAGCGAGCGAGGTAAGTACCTGCAATAGCAGCCAGCTCCAGATCACCTAGCTTGGCCAGCTGGTCCCTGCAGTCCTTGAGGATGACCGCCGCCTCATCCGCATCCGTCCTGTCATCGCTAGCGGCCAGCCACATCCGCCCGGCGATCGGCCAGTAGCCAAGCAGATCCGCCCCGACGATCACAACGACCGCCTCACCCGCCCAGTGATGCGCAGCCTGCCGCCGTACGCGGATCTCGTCCTCGTACGACGTGTCGCCCAGCCGCTCGAGCTCGTGCGCCCAGCGCAGGTTGGACTCCGCCAGATTCAGCCGGTTGATCGCCGGCGCTTCGGCCAGCCCGAGCGGAACGTGATCGCCGTCCGCGGCCAGCTCGAAGTGCGGAATGCAGAGCTCGTACAGCCGAAGCAGGTCGTAGGCGTAGCCGAGCCCGGTGTGCGCCCACCCGGCCAGCCCAAGATCGCGAGTGCGTGAGAGCGCGTTCTCGGCCGCGACCAGGTCGGCGACCGAGTCACCGCCCTCACCGGTACGGATCAGCGTGACGATCCGGATCGCGATCGCATTGGCTTCCCAGCCTGGCTCGTCGATCGCCCGGGCGACCCGGATACAGCCGTCGACAGCGTCCAGCGCCTCGACCGCATCGGTCGCGTGATGCGCGGCCACCGCCCGCACGTACTCCGCGGCGGCTCGCTCGTGGCTGGGCTCGGACCCGAGCTCCACGAGCAAGCGATTGATTTCCAGCCCGGCTTCCGCCGGGTTCCCGGACTGTGCCCGGGTCATCGCCGCCGCGATCCGCGCCGTCACCCCCGACGTCTCGCGCACCGGATCTCCTTCACTGCCTCACTTTGTGCCCGCGCTTGTCGTCGTACAACCGCCGGTCGGCGGTGGCCACCAGGTGGTCCACACCGACACCTTCCGCCGTTGCGGCGTACCCGATACTGAGTCCCAGCTGCCGCAACCACGGCTGGTCCGCCGTCGCCGCGATCGCCGCGACCGCGATCCGGATCCGCATCGCCAGCTGGGCGCCACCCTTGGCATCCGGCTGGTCCAGTACGACGAAGAACTCGTCGCCTCCCGATCGAATCACGGCATCGGTCGCTCGGGCCTGTTCTACCAGGAGATTGGCAACAACCTGCAGCAACTGGTCTCCGCAGGCGTGCCCGTGAGTGTCGTTGACGACCTTCAGGTCATCGACATCGATGGCCAGCAAGGTGACCGCGCGCCCGGAATCCCGGGCCGCCGTCAACCGCTCGTCGAGCGCCCGCCGATTCCCCACACCGGTCAGCGGATCCTGCCGCGCCGCGTGCCACTCCGCATCGTGCCGCGCGGAAAGATCGTGGCTGGTAAGCGCATGCCGTACGGCGTTCAGCGCCCGCTGCCGTTCTTTCCACCAGCCCCGCGCCACCGACCGCGCATACTCCAACCCTGCAAGGGCTCCCGGCTCATCACTCGCCGCCGCAAGCTCCGACCGCGTCTGCAACACCAGCAGATGCGTCGACGGATCCACCAGCGGAATCAGATCCGCGGCCGCTCGATCAGCCGCCGCCCGAGCCTCATCCGGATCACCCTTGGCAGCCCAGGCCCGAGCCAGATAAGCCCCCGCGATCGCCAGCCGCTCCGTCTCGCCCAGCTTGCTGATCTCGTCGCGGCACTCGCTCAACTCCTTCACCGCAACCGCCGGATCCGACTCAGCCGCCGCGGCCGCAACCCACAGCCGCGCGCTCAACCGCCAGTACTCCTGGCTCTCGTCATCGACGATCACCCGCTCGGCCTCACGCGCCCAGTACGCCGCCGACGCCAGCCGCTCGCGAATCTCCTGCCCGTACGACGGATCGCCCAGCCGCTCGAGCTCATGCGCCCAGCGCAGATACGTCTCGGCCAGGTTCAGCCGGTCGATCGCGGTCGACTCCGCCAGCTCGAACACGTCGTCTTCCAGCTGCGCCGCCCGCTCGTAATGCGGAATGCACAGTTCGAAAAGTCGCAGAACGTCGTACGCATAACCCAACCCGGTATGCGCCCACGCGATCAGACCGGGATCCCGCGTCCGGCTCAATGCCTGCTCGGCCGCCACCAGATCGTTGACCGTATCGCCGCCACGCCCGCTGCGCGCGAGATTGATGATCCGGATCGGCAACGCGTTCGCTTCCCAGCCAGGCTCGTCGATCGCCTTCGCGACCGCCATCAACGCATCCACCGCCCGCAACGCCTCGTCCGCGTTACTCGCATGATGTGCGGTCACCCCGCGCACATACTCGACGGCAGCCAACTGATAGCTCGGCACATCGCCCAGCTCAGCCTTCAGCAACTCGACCTCAGCCGCCGCCGTCGCATGCCCGCCGGACTGGGCCGCCGTCATGGCAGCAGCGATCCGGGCGGTCAGCGCACCACTCATCGCCACTCGCCCATCACCGCCCCCTAATCACCACACCCAAACCGGACCGCCCATTCTGGCCACCCATCCTGCCCCCTGTCACGCCCTGAACCAGCCACCGGCCACTTAGTGCCACAAATTCCGCACAACGGGTAATACTTGGGCAAAGTTTTCCTCCCGGATGTCTCAACCGGTATGCAAAATGCGAGCGTGCGCCGGATTCGCCGGGTCCAACTCGGCTACCTGGATCGCCGGCCACATCCACTGCCAGACGCCTTGGCTGCGAGCCAACGTGATCTCCCCGCGACTCCCCTCGACCGAAACCCCCGACCAGTCGCCGTCCCTGCGGAGCAGCTCATTCAGCACGGCGATCGCGTCGTACCCCTCAAAGGCAACAAACGAAGCGTCGTCCCCCAGCGCTGCTCGAACCCGCGCCCCGAGCGGGCTCAATTCCCCAGGCAGATAACGCAGAAACGGGATGCCCGCGAGGCCCACCCACTCCGGTTGCCCCGCCGGCGCGCCAACCAACACTCCCGCCAGCCGCGCATCCCGCCGTACCGCCTCGACAATCGGCACCCCTGGCACCGGTGTACCCACCAAGAGCAGTAACGCGGTCGCCCCGCACTCGGCCAGTTCGTCACACACCGGACCAGGCTCGACCGAGCTCAGCACAACAACGCTCAGATACTTGCGCAGCACCTCAACCCCAGCCGCCCAATACACACTCGGCTGCATCACGACAGCAACCTGCTCGTGTCCCACGCTCAGCAGGTACTCCGCAAACACCCGCCACCCCCGAGACTGCACCGGCGCAATCCGAGCCACCCAATCCGTAGGCCCGTTCACCAACTCGTCAATCACCGCCGACGAACACACGTAAGGCACCCCCACCTCCGCCGCCCGCCCAGCAAC
>NZ_SMKA01000390.1 GCF_004348455.1 Kribbella albertanoniae | reverse complement strand
CCGCCCCCACTCCGCCACCACCTCATCGGTAGACCGTCCGCCACCGAACTCAGCCGCCGAAGTCCGCAACATCGGCGTATCCACCGACCCAGGACACACAGCGTTCACCCGAACCCCATCCGCCGCGTGATCAACAGCCATAGCCCGCACCAGGCTCAGCAACGCCCCCTTCCCCATCGAGTACGCCGCCACCCCCGTCTGCGCCGCATAAGCCTGCACCGACGCCACGACCACGACACTCCCGCCCCGAGGCAGCAGCGGCACAAACGCCTGGCACGCAAAGAACACGCCACCCACGTTGACCGCCATCACCTCGTCATAGACGTCGTATGGCGTGTCAACAACCGTCCCGTACCGCTGCACCCCCGCCGCGCACACCAGCGCATCCACGCTTGTGAACTGTCCTGCAGCTCCTGCTACAGCCGCACGATCAGCCACGTCGACTGCCATCCCCGTCACCCCCGCAGGCAGGCTTGCGAGTGCGTCAGCGTCTCGGTCCAGCACCACCACGTTGTCTCCGGCGGCTACGAACCGTTCCACCGCACCCCGCCCGATTCCGGCGGCACCGCCGGTCACCACGACTGTCCGAGGCATATGTGTCCTTTCAGAACTGGCCGAGGGCGAGCCCCCGGGAGAAGAACCGTTGAGCAGCGAGGAAGAGGATGACCGTGGGCAGCGACACCAGCAGTCCGCCGGCCAGCACCGTCGGCAGCGAAGCACCGCCGTACGTGGACTGCAGCCCGGTCAGCGCCGGCATGATCGGCCGCACCGACTCCGACTGACTCAGCGTCAACCCCAGCAGCAGGTCGTTCCACACGAACGTCGCCTGCAGGATGAAGATTGCGGCCAGCGCGGATCCCGCCATCGGCAGGTAGATACTCCGGAAGATCCGGAACAACCCACCACCGTCGACCACCGCCGCCTCGAAGACGCTCCGCGCGATCCCGGTGAAGAAGTTCCGCATCACGAACGCCGAGAACGGCACACTGATCGCCGTGTAGACGATGACCATCCCGACCCGGGTGTCATACAGCCCGGACGACGCGTACCCGGAGAACAGCGGCATCAGCACCATCTGCAACGGGAAGATCGTCCCGCCGAAGATGAACACGAACCACAAGAACCCACGCCGCAACCGCAGTACGACGATCGCGTAGCCGGCCGCCGCGCCGATCAGCACCGCGAGCACCGGCGCCACCACGCTGTACAGCGTCGTCGCCATCAGCGTGTCCCCCAGCGCCGCCTTCGACCACGCATCACCGAAGTTCGCGAACAGTGCGAACCCATCCGGCTTCCACACGGAATCAGCGTCGTACCCATCGACCGGCTTGGCCGCGTTCACCACCAGCAGGTAGATCGGCGCGAGCCACAGCAGCCCGAGTACGACGAGGAGTCCGGTCCTAAGCCTGCTCACGGGCGTCCCCCAACTGGTAGCGCAGATAGAGGATCGACGCCGCGAACGTGACCAGGCTGAGGAACAACGCGATCGCCGCACCCTGCCCGTAGTCGTTCAGCACGAACGTCTCCTTGTACATCGACAGCGCCAGCGTCTCGGACGACGTACCGGGTCCGCCCTGCGTCATCACCCACACCACGTCGAACGTCTTCAGACTGCCCACGATCGACAGTCCGACCACCACAGTCGTGATGGGGCGCAACTGCGGCCACAACTGATGCCGGAACAGCCGGAAGCCGTCCGCACCGTCCAGCCGCGCGGCCTCCAGCGGCTCGTTAGGGATGGACTGCAGCCCCACCACGAACAGCAGCGCGTTCACTCCCGCCGCCTGCCAGGTGACGGCCACGATCATCATCAGCGTGTTTCCCGGACCAGACTGCAGCCAGCCGGTGTGCGCACCGGGCAGCCCGAGGAAGCCGAGCGCCTGACCCAGTGCGCCGTCCGGCTGCAGTACAAAGCCCCAGATGACTCCAACGGCCACACCGGAGATCGCATACGGCAGCAGGAACGGCAACCGCAGCCAGCTGCCCCACCGATGCCCATAAGTCAGTACGGCGACCAGCAGCCCGAGCACCACCGGCAGGGTCACCATTCCGACGACCCACAGCAGCGTGTTGAGCAGTGCACCGATCAGATCGGGGTCGCTGAACATCGCCTGGTAGTTGGCCAGCCCGGCCCACACCGGCGACGCCAGTCCGTCGTACTGGGTGAAGCTGACGTACGTCGTCCACAGGAACGGCAGGTAGAGCAGCAGAGCGACGACTCCAGCGGCCGGGAGGCCGAACAGGGGTGCCGCCCGCGCCCCTGTCCGGCTGCTCCCTCCTACCCGGCGCACTGATGCCCGGCTCACTTCTGCTTGGCCCAGTAGGCGTCCGCCTCGGCCTGGATCTTCTTCAGGCCCGGCATCGGGTCACCCGGCTTGGTGACGAACGCACCGAACACCTCGAGCGCCTTGTTCGCCACCGGCACGGGCGTGGCCTCGAACCAGCGATTGATCAGCCGATATCCGTCACCACTGACGTCCTTGTTCAGCGCGGCCAGTCCGGTGTCCTTGACCTCCGCCTTCGGGTTGAAGGACAGGTCACCGCGCGAGTTCGCCCACGCGGTCTGAGCCTGCGGAGTGACCCACCAGTCCGTCCACTTCTTCACTGTCGAGCTGTGCTCACTCGCAGCAGCCGAACAGAGCGGACCGGTCTCAAAGATCATCGACGTCTTCGGCAGGGCCGGGTTGACGTTCGGGATGACGAAGAAGTCGTAGTCGGTACCGGCCTTCAGCTTCAGCGTGTTCAGCGAGCCACTGAACCAGGTGCCGAAGTTCACCATCGCCACGTCGCCGTTCTTCAGCTGTGCCTGCGGCTCGGTCTTCGCGCCCGGGTCGCTGAAGTAGCCGGCGTCGATCAGCTTCTTCCAGTCGTTCATCACCTCGACCACGCCGGGGTCGGTCCACTTCGCCTTGCCCGCGGCCAAAGCGTCGTACAGGTCCGGGTCCTTGCCGGCGAGCAGCGTCTCGAACCAGACGAAGCTGAACAGAATGCTGGTCTGGTAGAACGGCTTCACTCCGGCTGCCTTGACCTTGTCCGCCACGGCGATCAGGTCCTGCCACGTCTTCGGGTTCTCGGTGATACCGGCCTTCTTGAAGACGGACTTGTTGTAGTACATCACCCAGTAGCCCGCGTTCAGCGGGACGCAGTACTGCTTGCCGTCAAACGTGAAGTACTGCTTGAGTTGTTCCGGTACGTTGCCATCAGCAACCGCTTTGGTCCACTGCTCAGTGGTCTCGGCAACCAGCTTCTGGTCGACCAGATCCTCCAGCTCCTTACCGGTGTGCCAGCTGAACAGATCGGCCTTCTCCTTGGTCCGGAACGACGAGCGGATGAAGGCGGTGTAGGTGTTCGAGTCCGAGTAGCCGACCGGCTCCATCCCGACCGCGATGTCTTTCTTGCTCGCGGCACCGACCTGGGTGAACGCGTCCTTCCAGCCGCCCTTGTCGTTGTAGAACTTCAGCGAGTCGACCGGCTTGTCGGCCGCGGGCTTGGCCCCACCGGCGCCCCCACAGGCGGTGAGCACGAGGGCTCCGGTCATGGTGGCGGCAGTGAGCGCTTTCCAGTGGCTGATGCGTCGCATGGGGGTGCGTCCTCCGAAGAAGTCAGGGGTTCACGCGGTCGTTGATGACGGCGAGAACGCCGTCCAGGTGCGCACGGGTCAACTGCTCGGCCAGTACGTCGTCGCCGGCCCGGACCGCGGCCAGAATGGCGTGGTGCTCGGCGAGGTCGGTCTCACGGTCCCCGTGGATGTGCAGGATCTCCAGCTGCTCGCGGACGTTCACCACGGTCACCGACTCGACCACCTCGGCCAGAGTCGCGTTCCCGGACGCCTGCGCCAGTGCGCGATGGAAGTCCATGTTGATCTCGGCCAACCGGTCATGGTCGCCGGCAGCGATCAGCTCGGCCGCCTGCACCAGATCGGCTTCCATCTGAGCCAGTGCGTCCTCACTGCGCGCTTTGGCGGCCAGCGCGGCGACCGGCGGCTCGATCAGCGCCCTGGCCTGCAGTAGCTCGACCAGTCGGTCTGCGGTCGGTTTGAGCGCCAGAGGGTTCGCCAGAACAAGCCGGCCGACGTTCGGACCGACGTACACGCCAGAGCCGTGCCGGAGCTCCAGTGCGCCGATCGCCTCCAGCCTGCGCAGAGCTTCCCGCACAGTCGGTACGGCGACCTTGAATCGCTCGGCCAATGACCGCACCGACTCGAACTGGTCGCCCACCGCGAGCTTCCGATCCGCGATCAGCCCCAGCATCGACGCAGCCAGGTCATCGAGGAGACTCCGCCGTACGACGGCCGTCACTGGGCCGCCTGCAGGGTGACACCGACGAACCGCGGGCGGTAGATGCTCACGTCGGCGTACAGCTCGTCACTGACCAGGCTGTTGACGTTGTAGCTGACCAACAGCTTGGAACCCGAGCGCAGGTCCGGATGGTCGTGGGAGTTGTAGGTGATGTGGTTCCCACCGGTCTCCGGGGTTTGGTAGAGCTCCACCGGCTTGACGAACGGACCGGTCGGCGAACAGCCGAAGTACCCGAGGACTCGGCGGCTGAACAGCTCCTTGGTGTCGTGGGTGACCAGGAGATAGCCATCGCTCCAGCGGGTCACGCTGTGCTCGTTGGCCACGCCCTCAAGCGTTCTGACCGAGGCGGTCTCGTCGGTCGACCAGCCACTGCCGGTCCAGTACTCCCACGGCTTCGCAGTCAGGTTGTCGCCAGGGACTCGCGCGACGTGCTGGTACTTCGACGCACCGAGGTCCTCGACGCCGTAGATGTAGGTGAAACCGCCGTCCCGCTGCAGCCAGCCGGACCACTGCACGTTGGCTGCGGACGGGAGCGGAGTCAGCGACAACAGCTTGTACGTCGTGCTGTCGAAGCGGGCGAGGTAGTTCGCGGCCCAGCGCCAGTCCCACTGGCCAGTGCCGGTCTTCTCGAACCGCAGCGCGACCACATCGAGCTTCCGGCCCGCGTCACTGGTCTGGGCGGCGCCGAACCAGTACCAGCCGTTGGCCGGCGGCGGAACGAGCGCAGTCGGGTTAGACGCCGTACCGCCGGTCACTGTCGTCAGCGTCTGGCCCTGCTGGATCACGAACGAGTTGTTCAGGAACGGCGTCGTCTTCGGACGGCTGCCGTCCGGATTGACCGGGCCGAGGAAGGTGTCGGAGAAGATCCACGCCGTCCGGCCGCCCGGGAGTGGGACCGAGTAGGTGCTGTCGGCTCCGGTCCAGCCCTTGCCGGTGTTGCTGTAGGCGTTCAGCAGGCTCTCGGGAGCGGCGTGCGGCTGGGCTTGGGCCGTCCAGTTCGTCTGCACAGCATTGCAGTCCGCCCGGGTCGCTGCGGCGGGCGCGGTGACGCTTGCGGCTGCCAGTGACAGCGCGAGAATTCCGGCCAGCCTTCGTCGTGACATGAAATTGATCTGATCACTTGGTCATTTACGTGTCAAGAGTTCAGGGATGTCTCAGGGCGTGTACGGAGCGTGCGGCTACCGGCGGAGTGGAAGGATCGAGCTATGAAGAATCTGATCATCAGGCTGCTCGCCAACGCGGTCGCCCTGGCCATCGCGGCCTGGCTCGTCGGCGGGATCACGCTCGAGGGCGCGACCAGGGGCAAGCAGATCCTCACGCTGCTGATCGTGGCCGCGATCTTCGGCATCGTGAACGCGATCGTGAAGCCGGTGGTGAAGCTCGTCTCGCTGCCACTGCTGATCCTGACGCTGGGCCTGCTCACGTTCGTCATCAACGCGGCGATGCTCGCGCTGACGTCATGGATCACCGGCAAGCTTGACGTCCAGTTCCACGTCGACGGCTTCTGGTCCGCGCTCTTCGGCGCCCTGATCATCAGCATCGTCGGCATGATCATCAACGCCGTGCTGCCTGACAAAGCCGAACTGCGCTGACCGTGCGGTTCGTAGAGGTCGTGTGCACCGGCAACATCTGCCGGTCACCGATCGGTGAGGTCGTGCTGCGCTCCAAGCTGGCCGAGGCCGGCATCGACGACGTCATCGTGACCAGCTCAGGAACCGGCG
Source organism: Kribbella albertanoniae (assembly GCF_004348455.1). Lineage (GTDB taxonomy): Bacteria > Actinomycetota > Actinomycetes > Propionibacteriales > Kribbellaceae > Kribbella > Kribbella albertanoniae. The sequence goes on along the minus strand of NZ_SMKA01000390.1, from coordinate 302 downwards.
GCTGGCACGAGGGCGACCCGATGGACCCCCGCGCGGCCGCAGCCCTCCAACGACGCGGGTACGACGGCCGCTCGCACCGAGCCCGTGAATTCCAGCGGGAATGGTTCGACGACCGCCACCTCGTCCTCGCCATGGACACCGGCCACCTGGCCGCACTCAACCACCAGGCCCGCGGCCGCGCCGACGTACCGATCAAACTCTTCGCCGAAGCCGACGTACCGGACCCCTACTACGGCGAAGACACCGGCTTCGACGAAGTCCTAACCCAGATCGAGAAGGCAGCCGACCGCTGGGTCGACCAC
>NZ_SMKA01000038.1 GCF_004348455.1 Kribbella albertanoniae | reverse complement strand
CGCCCATCTCGCGACTCAGCTTCGTCACCGCAATCGCATCCACCGGGTGCTCAACGACCACCGGCACCGCACCACGTCCCAGCAGATCCAGCTGCTCCTCGATACCGACCAAGACATTCGTTGGCCGATGAATCGCGGTCGCCGGAGTCGCCGCCTGCGCACGCCCCGTCTCATCGATGCCGACGAATCCCACCGGCGAAAGTCGATGGTCCCGAGCCACCAGCATCAACCTGTCGCGATGCCGATCAACGGCATCGCCCTGGTCGCTCCACTCCACCAGTCCCGCCTTGACCAGCGTCCCGCAGTCAAACCCTTGAGCCCGCAGATGGTCCGTCAGGTTTGAGCAGGTATCCGGCGCATACCCAACCTTCCAATCGGACTCGACCGTCAACACATGCGGCAAACCACGCGCGTCGAGATACGACGCTGGCCAGGTACTCCTCGTCCGCAACAACTCACGCCGAAAGAACTGCGCCGCCGCCCTATTTGCCTCCAGCAACCGCCGCCGCTCATCCAGCGACAACGCATACCCAACCTCGTCCACGAAGACCTCCACAGAGCCGCCCAACTGACAGCTCGAAGATCTCCTCGCCACGACCACGGCAGAAGCCTGATCCGCGATTCCAGGAGTCCGAGATTCAGAACCAACGCAGCCCTTCACGCCAGATCGATCGCTTGCCCGAGGTCCGCTTCGTCCTCGGGTCGCCACCGCCCGCTACCGCGTTCTCTGACGGGCCGACGACCTGTGATCGGCCGAGGGACCGTCCGATCGTCGGTCCAGTCGAGCCGCAGACCTTCAGACCGGGCCAGCTGAGCGCCGGCCGAGTCAATCGCATCGTCGACCAACTTGATTAGCCCAGCGATGGTCCAGCTCCTAGGCCGACCCCAGCCGACGTCTTGCTGCCTGGGTGTCGCCCGGACGTCATTCGTGTCCTCTTCGATCTCCACAGATGCGAATCTCGTAGGCAGCGGGCATACAGGGAACCTGGAACCTAGATTCCAGGACCACCACAGTTCAGACGAGCGCAGTCCGACAATCGGACCGGTGCAGGGAGGTCAATAGGCGATCTGATCGAGGACGAACCCGATCAGGCCCTTCGCACAGCGATAAGCAACCCACTCGCCCGGGTCAGGTGGGTCATCTGGAAGTCAGGCCGGCACTCCAGCTCGGCGAGCAGAATGCTTGCCCTGACACAAGAACGAGGTTGGCAGGCAGACCCGCTTCGAGAAGATCCGGGAACCACCGAGTTCCAGCCCGTCAACGGCGGCATCCAGGATCAAGCAACTGCAGCTGTCCAAGCGGTGCTGGCACTGTTGGATGCAGGTGTTAGTCGCATGAGGTCGCTGTACTTCTCCGCTACCGAAACCCGCCCGGCCGCCCCATCGAGCAGCAACTGGCGGCAGCCGGAGTCATGGTCCGGGCCCACAGCACCCGCGACCAAGCTCGGCCGGTGGATGGAGGCCGCAGCACTCTATGCTCTGCGGCTGGCGCTCGGAGGGGACGAGGCTGGTCCCCACAGTTCGGCGCCACCGAACTTCTGGAACGCCTCGAAACCCTCAGGAGACTCGCGAACCTGCCACGCGGTACCAACCAGCGGCTCATCCAGGTCGATTCACTGCACGGACGCTACTCGGGACCTTGACCACGACGGCCAGCTTGGCGGAGTGGGCTCGGTCGGTGGTCGACGATCTCAACTTGCGCCGAGTCGCAACCGCAATCGGCGACCCCCGCACGATCAAGGAGATCCAGACCCTGACATCTGCCCTCGACGACCTCCTGCTGACGGACCTTGCATCCGATACGGCTGCGACGGGAAGGTTTGCTTTGTCGACCTACCACAACGCGAGGGGGCGGGCGGACCTTCACCGCGGTCATTCTTCCTGGACTGGCCGCAGGAGTCGTACATCCGCTGGCTGGGCCGCCTTGGGACCGTCGGCCACTCCGAGGCCCCAAGCTCGAAGAAGAGCGACGCTACGTCGCGCTGACCAGGAGCCGTGGCAGCGTCCTACTCCACCTCTCGCCAACAGGGATGGATGCGACGAAGCGACCGATCAGCTATGGCCACTCAACTTCCCCCGAACTCGCCGCTTCCCTGGGCCAACAGGCCTGAGACCCATTCGGCCATGTGAGCAGCGAGTCCCGGCTGAAACATCGGAAGCCGGAACCGGATCACCGTCTTCGTGCGTACAGGTGATTGCCATGGCACGGGCTCAGAGGCGGCCAGGTGCCGTTTGCACCGTTCATTCCGGCAGAAAGGCGTCACCGCAACGATCAGGATCGAAGCGTCTCCGGCCTGCCCAGACAGCAGAGCATGGACACAGGCTCAGCCTGTCCGAGGCGCATGAGGCCTTGACACACGGGCGCGCGCTATTCCTCTTCCCGACCGGACGCGTCCGTTAGTCGGGTTTGATTCACCGACTACTGGGCAGCGATGTCAAGCGACGAGGGGGCAACGCACGACATGGCGATGCAAAAGGAATTGCGGCTGTCGCCGCTGTTTCGGACTCTCGGCAACCACGAACGCGAAACAGTGTCCGCGCTGCTGGTCGAGCGAGTTTTTCCGGCGGGTAGCGTGGTCGCCGAGGCAGGATTCCTTTTTGTCGTTGCGGGCCGGGCAAGCCTAACCGTCGGCGGGAGCCTGGCTAGCACGCTAGGTCCCGGGGACCACATCGGAGCGGCTGCCCTCGTGGGCCTACCGCGTTCTGCCACGTTGACCGCCCTCACCGATCTGCATTGCTTTGCCATGCCCTGGCCCGCGTTCCGCCAATTGCTCGACGCGAGCCCGGAGGTCGCCGGCGAGCTACTGATCGCTTTGGGGACACATCCCGCGCCCCCATCATCCGATGCAGATGACAACCAGCCCCGCCCCCTGTCCACTGGGACACGGCACCGAGCCAGTGGCGTCGCTTCCCACCTATCCACGGCATCCGACGAAGCAGCGACTGCATTGCTACCAGCATTCGTGGTTGGCACCCTGGGCTCCTCCCCGCTGGCACTCGGCCTGATCGAAGGCTTGGCCAATGCCGCCGACGGCATCGCCCGGCTAGGCGGTGGCGCACTGAGCGAGAACCCGCGACGACGCCCCCTTATCAGCCTGGTCGCGTTCACCCTGACTGCTCTGCTCAATGGGTTGGTGGCGCTCGCTGCCACCAGCCCACAGGTAGGCATGTTGAGGGCCGGCGCGTCCGGGGCCCGTGGGTTGCGTTCCCCGCAACGCTACGCGGCCGTGCCGGAACGCGCCGGCAAGGGCGGCTATGGCGAGGAATTCGGCCGTAAGCGCGCAACCCACCATCTGGTCTCGGTAACCGGGCCGCTGCTCGCGTTCGCGATCCTTGCTCTCGCCGACGTCCGGTCGGCGCTCGTTGCCACCCTCGTGCCGGGTCTACTGGCGGTAGCGATGGGGACATGGGTGATCCGCCGGACACCGTCTCGGCCGAACGCCATCAGCCCACCAACCCGGCTGCGGGTGCGTGCAGTCTTTCAGGGCCCGCTCGGTCGGTTCATGACGGCGATCACTCTGTTCGAGCTCTCCAACTTCGCTGCGGTCCTGCTGATCCTGCGCGCCACCAAGCTGCTCGAGCATCGCGACGTACCGTTTGGAGCGCAGGCGATGGCCGTGCTGCTCTACTTACTGTGGCGGCTAGCAGCCTGTGCGTCGTCTTACTTGTGCGGCCGCCTGCTGGACAGTCATCGGCCAGTGGACCTGATGCGAGCCGGGGTGGTCATGCTGTTGGTTTCATACGCCGGCTTCGCGTTGCTGCCCGGGACGGTGCTCGGGCTGGCGTTGTGCTTCCTGTACGCCGGCGCGGCGATCGGCGTGGTGGACGCCGCCGAGCACGTCGGCGTCGCACAGGTCGCCCCAGGGCCGCTGCGCTGGTCGGCGTTCGGGTCGCTGTCCGCCGTGCGCAGCTTGGGCCGACTCACCGCCACAATTGCAGCCACGGCGGTCTGGACATTCCTCGGCGCCGAGTTCGGCCTGCTGCTGGCCGTCCCACTGATGATCGCTGCGCTGGCTGTGATGAGCAGCCACGATCCCGGCATACGCCCTCCTGCGTGACAGCGGGGGTGGCTTCCCCGCATCACGACCGAGACGCCGCCAACGTCTAGCCGCTGCAGTTGAGGCAGCTTGACCTCGGACTACTTGCGCTCAGATCGACGTCAACACGCAAATGCAGCAGGCGGTCGGGATGACTTCACCCGTCGTTGCAGCGACCTGTACACACGGTTGGGCGTCTGGGTCTGAGCGCGTCCAGCTGGGTGGACCATCGACCGCCCCGATGGCACCCGATCGGTTGCCACATGCACGACGGTCACGGGGACCGACGCCATCGCGCCGAGGACATCGTGGTTGAACCAGCCGCGGCCGGGCTCTAGCGGTACTGGCGGGCGACTCGAGCAAGGGGGACCAGCAGTCCCAGTCAGTCTCGTCGCAAGGATCGCGCTAGTGTGAACGATCTTTTCGTTGTGCACATAGACATGAGTCAGGCGCTATCAGCGTCCTCGACAGGCACAGCATCAGCCCCGTCATGAGAGAAGAAGCAGACAGTGCCCAGATCCAAAGGCACCCGGATTGCGCAATACCAACCACGTCGCCGCCGTACTGACCAAACTCGGCGCAACCAACCGCATCGAGGCAGGCGACCGCACCCACCAATGGACGACCGGCCCCCATCCGACTGCCCCGAGATCAGTCCACCATGAGCGCCGCTAGCCAAGCACTGCACTCCGACGTCGAAGTCAACCCGGTACTGGGTCTCTCCGCAGCAGGGTTCTGCAGGCGGTCGTGCGAACGGCCTACGCTCTATCGGTTCTCCCTCGGAGCCCCGCATGCTCGCTGTTCCTCGAGATGCTGGGTCGCTTCCGGATCGCCGACACCCGAGGTAGTCATCCAAACGTCGTCGACGTCTGTGCATGCCGAGCTGATCCGCGACCCGTCCTACTGGCTCCTGGACTTGGCGATTCCGCTGTTGCGACCGACTGACCGCTCCCGCGCATCACCAAAGGCGGTCCCGCGAGAGCAGGACCGCCTGAGGAGGGTCTCATGGCCGGGTGAGGACGATGTTCTTGTCCTGCTCCGTGCGGAGCAGAGTGCACTCACCGCTGGCGACGTCGCAGCGGTACAGCCGCTGCGGACCATACTTGTTGCCTTCTCGATGCTGAGTGACTGCAAGCACCCGGGTGGCGTCCTCGAAGACTGCCGACAGGGGGCCGCGGATCGGGTCCACGAGCTTCAGCTGGGTGGTCTTCCCGCTAGCGACGTCAATGGCGAGTTTGCGTTCGCTATAGAGCATGGTCTTGCCGTCGTCGGACAGGACGGCATAGACAGCTCGCTGGCCGCTGGCGCAATGCTGACGCTCCACGTTGAACTTCCCGTCACGCAGCGCGCCGGCCTTGACGCAGCGGCTGTTTCCGGCTGCAGTTGCGACCGCCACCGTATCTGTAGCGGGGCTTACAGCAAGGCTTCCGGTGAATCCGTTTACTCGAACCGGCTCGAACGCCGACTGACCGGGACGCCAGACAAACAACTCAGCCTTTCCGCCGCTTTCCACCGAGCCCCACACGCCAGTCTGGTTCCATCCGTGCAGGAGGAACATCTGCCGTGGCACCGCAACCTTGGAACGGCTGTATACACCGCTCGCGACATCGATGACATCGAACCGCCCGCCACCATCCGGAGTCGTGCGCGTCATGACCGCAATCTCCCGACGGTCCGGAGACAGCACCGGCATGTCAGCCTTCGACGGCCCGATAGTGCGAAGCGCCCCATTGGGCTGCAGGATCGCGGCACGGAAGTCGCCACCAGGGGCAGAGACTCGTTGAGTCAGCCATCCGTCACCAACACGGCCGTAAATCAACTTGATCTCGTTTGGGAGCCTGACCGTGCGAGAGCCGTCGTACAGGGTGGCGGTCAACCTGTCACGCCCACGCCTCGCATCGTTGACAATGTACGGAACCTGCGGCGACGCATCCACGACCGATGTACTCGCCGCGCTAGGAGCGTCGGCAGAGACGCGATTCACGAACGTCACCGTCAACACCAGCACGGCAGCGACCGCGGCTGCGGTCAGGATCATGGGCAAGGCGAGCTGCCGCCGATGTACCTCGGTCGTCAATGCAGGTCCACGGGCGGTAGCGGAAACCGTCGCAGCCATAGCCTCGAAGTAGTCGCGGAGACGAGCTTCGGTGTCGTTCATCGGAGTCCCTTCAAGCGGTTGGTGAGCATGACGAGTCTGCGCGACGCAGTGGAACGTGCACTGGCCTCGCGAATACCGAGCAGAGCGGCGATCTCGCCGAACGGCAGATCGAGATAGAACCGAAGAACCAGGACCTCACGAGTACGTGCAGGCAGACCCTGCAGAGCTCTCTGCACCTCCCCGCGTTCCTCGCTGAGAACCACATCGCTCTCCGCCGAGGCCTTAGGTGCCTGGTATGGCGGGGTGTACATGCGAGCGACGCGTCGACGACGCAGCACCGAACGACTCCGATACAGAACCGCCGCCCGCAGATAGCCGAGCTCGACCCCTTCCTCTTTCAACGGCCATTGCCGATACAAGGTGGCAAACGCCTCCTGTACGACGTCTTCTGCCGCCTGCCGATCGCCCATCGTCAGCACAGCCAGGCGCACGAGCCCAGTCCAGTGCTGCATGTGGAGCGCCGAGACGACCGTTCGCGCCTCGTCTCGCAGCAGAGCTTCGTGGGGACCGCTCGTGCTCATCGGTTCGTTCGTCACACCCCTCCAGTCGCGCTGAGCCGGAGAAACGCTGCTAAACCCGGCAGACGGTTCCTCATCACTTGCCCACCGGGATTCCAGTTCGCGCCGAGTCCACCCAGCGCGCAGCTTTTCAATGCATTCGGCGACCAGTCAGACAACCGACCACATTCTGCGGTCCTGGCTGATTGGAAGAAATCGCCGAATGCGGGAATCCGCTGGCACGAGCGCGGAGGTGCTCGTCCCTGTTACAACGAGGCAGCATCAGGCGGAAAGGTGGTTGGCCCCGGGTTCATCTCGGCTCTGCCAGCGCGACCGAGACACGCAGCGCCAGCACCCGCCTCGCCTCAAGGCACGGTGGGTGGATGCTTCGGCGGTCGTGGAGTATGCGACCACTCGCTGATGCCGGCCTCAGTCAGCAACCGCCGCTCCCTCGTCGTCGCTCTTCGACGAGACCGCTCATGATCACGCTGGACCCCGAGCACGGTCCCATCAGGCCACTACCAGAGTCACGGTCAGGTCAGCTGCCGGGCATCGGTGTCCGGTACCTATCTGAAGCATCGAGCTACCTAGGTCGGGCAGGCGCTAAGCTGTGGCGATGGCGGCGGGGGATCTGCCGGTTCGGTTGTCGAGCTTCGTCGGGCGGAAGGCCGAGCTGACGGAGCTGTCTGAGCTTGTCTTGGCGCATCGGCTCGTCACGGTGACCGGGCCGGGCGGTGGTGGCAAGACCCGGCTGGCGGTAGCGCTAGCCGATCGGCTGCGGTCACGGTACGGCCATCGCGTCCGCTGGCTCGGTCTGGCCGGAATACCACCGCGGAGTGCCGTCGACCGCGTACTCGCGGCGCTGGCTGACGCCTTCGAACTGTCCGAAGAAACGATCGAATCCGCGGTCACCGCGTTGGCCGGTGAGCCGTCACTACTCGTGGTCGACAACTGCGAGCACGTGCTGGAGACCGCCGCGCCACTGCTTGGCGAGTTGTTGCGCGCCTGTCCAGGGCTGACAGTGCTGGCCACGAGTCAAGAGGCGCTGGGGATCGCGGGTGAGGCCGTCTACCGGCTGCCACCACTCAAGGCAGAGGCAGCACGGTTGTTCGTCGATCGCGCTCAGGCGGTTTCGCATGGTTTCGAACTGACCGAGGCGAATGGTCCGCACATCTCGGCGATCTGTACCCGGCTGGACGGCGTACCGCTGGCGATCGAGCTGGCCGCAGCCTGGGCTCCAACGCTCGGCGTGGCGCAGATCGCGGCTCGGCTGGACGACACCCTGGCTGTGCTCACCCAGGGCGATCGGGAGGCGATGCCGCGGCATCGGACGCTGCGGGCCGCGCTCGACTGGAGCTGGGATCTGCTGGAGAAGCCGGAGCAGGAGTTACTTGCGCAGCTCTCCGTGTTCCACGGCGGTTTCTCGGTCGACGCGGTGGAGGCAGTAGCACAGTCCGAGGATGTGTTGCGGTCGCTGTCGAGACTCGTGAACCGGTCGCTCGTCATGGTCGAGCAGAGCGACCAGGCGCAGTACCGGCTGCTCCGGATCGTCCAGCAGTATGCGGCCTCCCGGCTCGGCGACGACTCCGGGCCGGCCGAGCGGCTGGCGCAGCATGCTCTTGACCTGCTGCAGCGGGCCGCTGGCCGGTGGGAGGGTGCGGAGCAGCAGGAGTGGCTCGACCTGTTCGTTGCCGAGCGGGACGGTCTGCAGACTGCCCTCACCTGGCACATCGATCGCGGCGAGGCCGAGCAGGCGACCAAACTGGTGGTCGGGTTGTGGTGGCCGTCGTACTTGCTGGGCCGGTACCGGGAGACCCGGGATCGGCTGGAGCGGGTGCTCGCGATGCCCGGTCCGGTGCCACCGGACCTGCGGACGGAGGCCGAGCTGGCGCTGGGCACGATGGCGCACTTGCAGGGCGAGGCTGACCTGGCCGAGGTGCATCTGAGGGTCGCATTCAACGCCATGAAGGCGGCCGGTGATCTGACAGCCGAGGCGCGAGAGCTGCATTGGCTGGGCGGCGCCGCGATGCGTCGAGGTGAGTACGACGAGGCTCGCCGGCTCGGAGAGCGGTGTATCGCACTATGGCGGACACTCGACCATCCGTCGAACCTGTCCCGGGCAATCGACTATCTCGGCATGCGCGAACTGCTGGCCGGTGAGCTCGATCGCGCCGAGGCGCTGCTGCGCGAGGCACGGTCCCGCTATGAGAGCGACGGTGCGGGCGAGGGGCTCGGCTGGACGACCGTCCTGCTGGCCGGTGTCGAGCACTACCGCGGTGAGTCGGCCGTGGCGCGGACGCTGCTCGGTGAGTCTCGTCGGCTGGCCGAGCGAACCAACTCCGGCAGCACCCTCGCCTGGACGCTGCAGTTCCTCGGTCTGGAGGAGCGTCGCGCCGGGCGTCTGGATGCCGCGGAAGACCTGCTCAGCCAGAGCCTGCAGGCACACAATGACCACGGCAATCGGTGGCGGGCGGCAAGCATCCTGGAAGCACTCGCCTTGACAGCACTGGCCAGGCGCAACGACCGCGGTCAGCTGCGGCGCGCCGTACGGCTGCTCGGGCACGCCACCAGTCTGCGGGCCCGCTTGGGTACGCCGGTGCCCGCGGTCGAAGCCGACGAGGTCTCGGCCGGGCTGCAGGTGGCACGGGCGGCATTGCCGCTGGATGAGTTCCGGACCGCATGGGCCGAGGGAGAGATCTGGTCCCTCGAGAAGGTGGCCGAGGTCGACCCAACCTCGCGGCCGGCCTCGCCGCCGATCACGATCGCCGAGACCAGAGTCGATGCGCTGCGAATCGTTGCCCTGGGCGTCTCCGAGGTGCACCGCAACGACACCCTGCTCGATGCCGCCGATTGGGGCTACGCCAAGCCGCGGGAGCTGTTCCAGTTCCTGCTCGGCTCCGGCCCGGTCAGCAAGGGCCGGATCGGCGCCGAGCTCTGGCCGGACGTCTCCGCCCAGACCCTCCGCAACAGCTTCCACACCTGCCTGCACCAGGTACGCCGTACCCTCGGCCGCTCGGATTGGATCACCTTCCGCGGTGGCCGCTACGAGTTCAACCAGTCGCTCGAGTACGCGTACGACGTCGCCGACCTCGAAGCTGCAGCCGCGGTCGGCGACCTGGCCCGGGTGATCGATCTCTACCGCGGCGACTACCTGACCGACGTGACCGGCGCCTCCTGGATCGACGAGCGCCGCGAGAGCCTGCGCCAAACCTTCGAGCGCTCACTCATCGCGCTGGCCGAAGCCAAGGCCACCGATGGCCACGTCGAAGAGAGCATCGACCTCTACCAGCGCGCTGTCAGCCACGACCCTCTGCTCGAATCCGCTCACCGCGCCCTCATCTCCCTGCACCTCATCCAGGGCGATCGGGCCGCCGCCGTTCGCCAGTACAACACTGTCACCGAAATCCTCGCCACCGAACTCCGAACCACCCCCAGCCCGCAGACCACGGCTCTCCTCCAGTAGGTCCGCCCCTAGCGGTTCCCACAGCGCGGGGAGAGATCGTGGGCGCGGGGAAGACATGAGCGAACCTCGGGGGTTCTACTGATGTTGCTGGAACGGGAATCGGCGATACGTGCCGTCCTGGGGGCGGTGGCGGAGCCGGAAGGAACCGTCGTGCTGCTGACCGGGGAAGCAGGGGTCGGCAAGACGAGTGTGATCCAGGAGGCCCTCGGACAGGTCGGCGCGCACGTGCGGGTCCTGAGAGGTGCCTGTGACGACATGCTGGCGCCGTCACCGCTGCAGCCGATGCGGGACGCCGTACGGGGGACGACAGGCCCCTTCGCGTTGGCGCTGGCCGCAGGAGAAGATCTGTACGAGCCGCTGATCGCGGAGTTCCGCGGTGCGCGGCCGACGATTCTGGTCATTGAGGATGTGCACTGGGCCGATGACGCGACGCTAGATCTGCTGCGGTACCTCGCTCGCAGACTGAGCAGGTTGGAACTGGTTCTGGTGCTGAGCTTTCGTGACGGCGAGATCGATACGCGGCATCCGTTACGCGCCTTGCTCGGGTCGCTGACCGAGGTGCCGGTACGGCGGATTGCGTTGGAGCCGCTGTCGGCGGAGGCGGTCACGGAACTGGCCCGCGCGGCCGGTCGGGATGCCGACGAGCTGTATCGGCTGACGAACGGCAACCCGTTCTATCTGACCGAAGCGCTGGCCGGCCCGGCGGACGCCGTACCGCTGACGGTGGTCGATGCGACGCTGGCCCGGTTACACACGCTCGATCAGGAGAGCATCGCGGTCGTCGAGCAGTTGTCGGTCATTCCGCGGCCGGTCGGATTCCAGTACATCGATCACATCCTCGGCGGCCGGACGGAAGCACTGACCCGGGCAGAGCGCCGCGGGCTGCTCCAAACCAGATCGGAGGCGATCTCGTTCCGCCACGAGCTGGCTCGCCGGGCGATCGAGGAGGCATTGCCGACGATCCGCCGACGGGCACTCAATGCCCGGCTCGTCGAGCTGATCCTGGCCGCCGACTACCCCCGAAAGCTGTATCCGCTGGTTCATCACGCGGTCGCGGCCGGGGACCGCGAGACGATCGTCGAGTTCGCGCCGCAGGCGGCCCGGGAGGCGACAGCTGCGGGATCACATCGGCAGGCACTGACGCACTACGAGGCCCTCGCGCCGTACGTCGATCAGCTGCCTGCCGCCGAGCGGGCCGAGGTACTGGCGGGGTACGCCTGGGAGCTTCACCTCGCACATCGGTTCCCCGAGGCGATCAGCCGGTGTCAGGAGGCGATTGCTCTGTTCGAAGAGCTGGCCGACCGGGTCTCACTGACCGAAGCTCTGCTGCAGCTTTCCCGGCACTCCTATCTGGCCGGGGAGACAACGACCGCGCTGGTTGCTACCGAACGAGCCTTCGAAGTTGCTCAGGGCAACGCTGAGGTACTGCCGCACGCAGTCGGCAGTCGCGGCATGATGCTCGTGCTGACCGGCTCGCCGGCAGCCGCCGTACCGCTGCTCCAGCAGGCGCACATCCTGGCGAGCGAAGCCGGCCGGACCGACCTGATCGCGCTCTGCCTCAACTACCTGGGCCTGGCCTGGTGCGATCTCGGCCAGCCCGGAGGGCTGGAGAACTTGAGGATCAGCATCGACGCCGCGCAGGCCAGCGGCGACTTCGAAGCCGTTGCCCGCGGCTACACGAACCTGACCGAGATGCTCTACCGGGCGCGCCAGTGGGACGAGCTCGAGCAGACGATCAAGGCCGGTCTGGAGTTCACCGACGAGCGCGGCTTCGGGTCGCATGCCTACAACCTGCAGGCGCACCGTGGATTGCTCATGATGCGGCGCGGTGACCTCGCCGTCGCCGAGCAGCACCTGCGCCGGCTGATCGACACAGTGGATGAACCGGGCATGCTGTCAGTGCTCACAGCCGCCGGGCTCGGACGCGTGCTGGCGCGCCGCGGGGATCCCGAAGCAGGTCATCTCCTTGCTGATGCGTGGGCACAGGCCAGTAAGCAGCAGTCGACGCTCGGTCTCTCGCATGCTGCAACCGCGTATGCCGAATGGGCCTGGCTGAACGACCTGCCGGAGATCTGCGAGGAGATCCGGGCCGGACTCGGCCGCTCGCTGGAGGAACCGGCGTTCCGTGAGCTGGCGCGCTACCTCGCCGTCGCGGAGGCGGCCGACCAGGGAAGGTGCGTTCGGGACCAACAACTCGAGTCGTGGGAGGAAACGCCGTACGAGCACGCCGTCCAACTCGCGCTGACGGCCACCCGGGAGGCAACCCTGGAAGCGCTGGAGATCCTACTCAAGCTCGGCGCCGCACCGGCGGCCAAGCTGGTACGGCGGCGGTTGCGCGAGCTCGGCGTCCACCGGATCCCGCGCGGCGCCCAAGCCAAGTCACGGAACAACCCGGCAGGGTTGACCGACCGTCAGGTGGGCGTCCTGATGCTGCTGATGGACGGACTGACGAACGCCGAGATCGCAGCGAAGCTTGTGGTGTCGGTGCGTACCGTCGACCACCACGTCGCGGCGATCCTCACCCGGCTTAACGCCCGCACCCGCCGGGAAGCGGCGGCGCGCGCCCAAGACCTCGACCTCCGGCTCATCGGTTGACAGATAGCAGGACCCCAGGTTGGCGAGTTGGTCGCCTCACTCCATTTGGTGAAGAGCGGCGCGGACGCCGGCGGCCGGATCGCCTTCGTGATAGACCCGTTCACTCGGCTCGATATTGTCGAGGCGGCCCAGACCGTGGCCGCGTGTTCACGCTTCTCGGGCGGCAGCCAGCCGTACAGTCGGCGCAGGTCGGTCGCTGGGTGGCCGACGAAGCTGTCCGACCAGTCGACGATCATCCGGGTGCTCCCGTTGGATCGCCAGTTGCCGGGATGGAAATCGCCGTGCACCAAGGTGATCGGCAGGCCGGACTTGCTCCGCAACGATTCCGGGGAGCGCGTCGACGAGTTCGCGAGGAGCCTGCGTTCAACCAGGTATTCGGGATGTCGATTTATGAGTACCTGCAGACGAATCCAGCCGCTGCGCAGATCTTCGGCTCCACCGTGGCGAGCTTCCACGGCACGCGATGAAGCCGACAATCGCGTCGTACGACTTCTCGCCGTACCGGACAGTTGTCGACGTCGGCGGCTCGGGGAGCCTGCTGATCGAGCTGCTGCAGGCCTATCCGGAGTGCCGAGGTGTGCTGCTGGAGCTAGATTCGATGCTCCCAACAGCCTCGTCGACCATCGCGGCCGCAGGACTGGCAGATCGGATCGAACTTGTCGCCGGCGACTTCTTCGCCGCCGTACCGGCGGGCGATGCATATCTGGTCAAGAGCAATCTGCACAACTTCGGCGACGACCAAGCGCTCGAACTGCTGCGCGTGGTTCGCTGCGGGAACGCGCCGGTCTTCGTGATCGAGACGATGATCCCGGCCGGCAACGATCCGCACTACTCCAAGTTCGACGACATCGAGATGATGGCGATTGCCGGTGGGAATGACCGCACCGAACGGGAATGGTCCGAACTCGTTACCGCCGCCGGGTTCGCCGTACGGGCCGTGCTGCCCGCTGACGAACGCTTCTCGATGTCGGTGGCTGACCCCGTCTGACTCAATGGTTGGCGACTCCAGCGACGCGGCAGCTGACAGTTGGTCAAGTTTCAGGGTCGACTGGCGCACGAGGATGCCGCCCGACACCCGACGAACCAATCATGTCCGAACGCACGTACTGCCTCCATCACGTCCCGTCTTGCGTCCCAGGTGTGCCGCTCCGACTGCGACATAGCGCTGTTGCCGACGCCTCGACTGAAAGGATCACTGTGGAGGAGAAGATCAGGGTGCTGGTCGTCGGATCGACTGGCACAATGGGATCGTCCGTGCTGGGCGCACTGGTGGCAGCCGGAACACCAGTGAGAGTCCTGCAACGGAAGCCGCCGCCCGGTCCACCAGTTCCATCGCATGTCGAGGTCTTCACCGGTGACCTCCGGAACTCGAATGACGTCCGCGCCGCCATGACCGGAATCAGCGCCGCATTCTATGTCAGCCCACACGATGATCATGAAATCGACATGGCGGAGACATTCATCCAAGCGTGCGAACGGGCAGATGTCAGGCTCGTGTTCGGCGGGGTCCATGCAACTGGAGGCGTTCTTTCGCGTCGTTTGAAGCGGCTCCTCTTCTCGGCGATGATGCCTCACTAAAGAGGTAAGCTCCGGATCGGCAACCTGGTCTTGCGCTCAAACACCCGGCCAGTCCTGCTGATTCCGACGAACTTCATGCAGATGGACGAGTTCGCGCGAGAAGAAATCATGTCTGGTCGCTATCCGTTCCCGCTGGCCGGCGCCAACCGGGTCGATCTCGCCGACCTGGCTCACGTGGCGCAGGTTGCTCTGACGGATCCGGACTTCCCTGCTGGCGAGTACCCGATTGTTGGGCCAAACTCGATCAGCGGTGCTGATTGCGCCGCAGAGTGGAGTCGCGCGCTCGGCAGGCCGGTCCAGTACACAGGCGACGACGCGCACCAATGGATGGCCTTCTTAGGGAAGCAGTTCTCTGGGCAGAAGCTCGCCGATATGCAGAAAACCTACACGTTGCTTGCGAAGCGGACGTGGCCGACGGACGTGAAGGAGATGGCTGTCACTGAACGACTACTGAAGCGGCCGCCGACCAGCTACCGCGACTACGTCGATCGAATGGCACACGAGTGGCTCGGCCTACAGACTGACCGTCAGTCAGGCCAGTCCACGCGGTGATTGGTTTCACCGCGTGGACTGCCCGAGAACGTTCCCTGGTCGTAGCCACTGGACTCGCACCCGGGGCAGCAGTTGTCCATTTCCGGATAGTCCGCAAGATCACACCGGGGACAGGAACTGAAGGCCAGCACGAATCCCGGCCCGACGTCACCGAACCAGATCCCACCTTGACGACCCGTGACCTCCGCCGACCGGAGCGGTTCAGAACCCGACGAGCATCCCGACGATGTTGAGCCGCAACATCATCACTAGCAAACTCTCTGACCACTATCCGCACCCGCCAAGCTGACGCGGCAGCCCCTGCGTTGCTTGACGAGGCACTGGATACGCACCTACAGCTGGTTCAGTCAAGATCGCGCGGCAAACGCCGGCAGGAGGTCGCGCCCTGCACTGCCCATCGCTCGGGCGCTGCTGGTTTCATGGCTATCCGTCCTCGACCGTCGTGATATCCACGCGTATGCCACGATGGTCATTTTGTTGCTTTCAGCAAACACATGGTCCCTCGATACGGAGCACGAGCACTCCACGACGTCCTCAGTCGAGCCGATCTGGCCCGGAAGTCACTACCGATCGAGACCGCGACCGACCACCAAGAGGATATTGCGGACGAAGCTATCCGGCGGCCACACTACCTTTTGCCTAACGGCGGGATCCGCTGTGCCTGGTACGGCGCTTTCTCGTCAAAGACCGGCGCTCCCTTGGCGTCGTAGCCCCTGATTCGGACCATGACCAGTGACTTGCTCTCGTCGTCATGCGGCCATCCGATCGTGAAGAAGCCACCGGACTGGCTCAGCAAGGCCTCGCGCGCGAGCTTCTCCCCGGGCACATCGACCAGCACTCGCGTCACCCCCTTAGGAACCTGAATACCCCTTGCCTGGGTCATCGTCAGGTTGTGCGGGTTGCCCTTCTTGACAACGTAGGTGGTGCTCGCACGGTCGACAACCCCAGAGCCGCGGAACTGTCCTTTCGCGCCGGCCGAGTGACAGGTTGCGGCGATCGATCGGTCCGGCGAAACGAAGATGGCCGTGAAGGCGTCGCCAACACCACTCTTCACCGCCAGCGTCCACTTCGCATCGATCGGTCCGGCCTTGTCGAACGTGTTCACCCCATACCTCTTGTTCAAGTCACGAGCTTCCTTGTCACCAGACTGGCAGCGCATGAGGATCGCAATGTGCTTCAGGAGACTCACGGGCGGCGGCGGAACGGCTTTCCCACCTCCAGCGGTATCGGTGCCATCAGCCGCCGCGACCTGCGTGTCCGATGCCCCCTGCGGGCCACGCAATGCGGAGATGGCCGGCGGCGCGACGGCGGTGACCGCGATCGCAGCTAAGGCCGTGCTCGCGACAACCGCGAAGCGGCTCCGGCGCACCGCCCTACGGCCGCGCTGCAGAATCGCCTCGACCGAGATGTTCTGCGACCGATCGTCATCGTTCGCTGCAGCGTCAAGCAGCCTCTCGATATCGTTCATGCTGAGTTCCTCTCTGGTAATGCGAGCAAGCTGCGGAGTTCAGCCAGCCCGCGGGATGTCTGGCTCTTCACGGAGCCGGCGCCGGTTCCGAGGATTTCGGCGGTCTGTTCGATGCTGAAGTCCGCGTAGTAGCGCAGAACCACGCAGGCACGTTGGCCTGGCGGCAACCTCGACAGAGCCTGTACGACGACCGCACGGGTGTCGACAACCGTCATCGCATCTGGGGCAGCCAGGACAACCGATTCCAGCCCGCCGAGGATCTCGCTTCGCCACTTGCGCCTGGACTGGTCCAGCACGGCCGATACCACCGCACGGTTGGCGTAACTTGCGAGGCCGCCATCCTTCCTAAGATGCCTCCACCGCCGATACACCTTGACCAACGCGTCTTGCGTGGCATCTTCGGCCCGGTGCCAGTCGCCGCACATCAGGTACGCCGTCCTGCACATGCGCCGAGCAGCCACTACAGCGAACTCTGCGAACTCGTCGTCGCGTCGTCGCATCTGGCCTCCTCTCACCTGTCATCGAAGGAAACGCATCCGAAGTCGACGAAGGTTGAGAAGCGGCCGACGGCTAGCCCGACCAGTCACCGCAAGATCAACGCGTCGAACCTCAGCTCTACGCACGGGTATCGGGCACCGGTTCGTCCGGCAACGGGGCGATGCGCCAGACTCTGCGCATGGAGGCAGTCGAGATCTGGAACAAGATCAACGAATCGGCCAGGATCTTCGCGTGGCCCGGTGTAGTCGTCTTCACGGTGATCCTCTTCAAGGCCAAGCTGGGCAGCCTTCTCCAGCGTCTGCGCGAGGCGGACACGCCGGCTGGAACCGTCAAGTTCGATCCGAGCGATCAGAGCGCCGCGAACTCACTGATGGAAGCGTCGGCGAGCAGCCTGGTGGAGACTGTCAAAGCCGAGATCGAGGCTGCGTCGAAGGCCGGGGGCGAGACTCCAGCACCGATCGTCGAAGAGCGACTGGATCTCCGGGAGATCAAGGACGAGGTCGAGGACCTGATCACGACATCGTTCGCGGCAGGTTTCGATGCCGCGAGGAAGGTCGACCCGAGCAGCGATCGGATGAGGAAGGCTGCGACACCTTCGCCGGTCATCACCTGGAACGGTTCCGAGCCACAGGTCGCCGGTTACTCCGGCGTGACCGACGCGGTGCACACGGCCGTCCTGAGGGAAGAACGTGGCAGGGTGCTCAACCGGCGCCGGCTCCTGACCGAAATCATCGAGCGAACCGAAGCCGACATCGCTGACATCGCCGAGAAGCTCGAGAGCACCAACGGTGACAAAGATCTGCAGACTGAGCTACTTCGCAAGCACACCGCGCTCAGAGGCCAACTCGGGCGGCGACAGCGGGACCTGAAGGCACTCAACAATCAACTCGCGATCTTCGACGCGGAGTTCGGTGAGATCCGACTGGGCGAAGACAGCAACCGGCCGTCAGCCTAGCGACGCGACGAAGGGTCACGCGATCCGTTCCTCGGTTCGCTGCGTATTCGTCATTGGTGTCCACGAGTACCAGCCGAGGTGAAGCGAGCATGCGTGCAGTTGCCGTTCGAGCCGCCGGTGGGCCTGAGGCAGTCGAGGTCATCACCCCGATCGCCCACGGCCGGCGACAGATCAGGTACCGGTCCGCGTCGAGTCCGCCCCCGTCGCACCGGTGGACATCGACACTCGGTCGGGCGAATTGGCAGGTCTCCTCGGTGATCCGAATCCCTATCACGCCCTCGGAAGATCCGCGGGTGGAGTCGTCACCGAGGTCGGATCGGGCGTCCGAGCCTTCGCGCCGGGCGGCCGCGTGGTCGGCTGGGTCCCCACGCCTCACCGACCCGTACGGCGCACAAGCGGACTGCGTGGTCCTCCTGGTGAGCTGCGTCGTCAAGGTGCCGGAGGGGATGGACCTAATTGGCGGCTCTACTCTGCCCTCAATGGCCTGACTGCTGGCCAGGCCTTGGCCCAACTCGGCCTGGGTGAGGGCCAGAGTGTTCTGATTACCGGTACCGCCGGCGGCGTCGGCGCGTAGGCTGTTGAACTCGCCGCTCAGCGGGGCCAGCGGGGTCGATGGAGTCATCGATGCCGCTGTACTTCGAGACGCTGCTCTGGACGCCGTTAGCAACGGTGAGCGCTTTGTGACGTTGGTGGCCGGCGGTGAACCGGTCGCCGCTCGCGGAATCAGGATCAGTATGCCGTGGACAGCCGGACGGTCCACGACTTGCCGAACTGGTCTCGCTGGCTGGGGCCGGCCAGCTGACCCTGCGACTCGGAATGAGGTACGCGCGCACAGATGTCGTCGCGACACACAAGCGCTTCGAGCAGGGACAACTCGGCGGCCATCTCGTACTGGTCCCATAGGGCCGAGAGCGACTGGGATCGTCGGTTCGACCAACTGTTAGCGCAGCGCCGCCACCGCGGTCTCGATGACCGTGTCGGGAGGGCTCACGACGTCGGGCACAACACCGACGCCCTCCCAGTTGGTGCCGGTGATGCTGTCGACGACGTACGCCTCAGGCAGGAACGCCACAACCGTCGGCGCCAGCCGGATCGGCGTGATGTGATCGGCAGCGCCGGGCGTGGTCTCGCCCACGACGACAACCCGGCCACGCGCTTGCAGGTGATATGCGAGCGCTTCCCCGGACGAGAACGTCCCCCGACCGACGAGAACGGCAACCGGCTGCCGCAGACTCGTGCCGGACGGCAGGGCGGGTGTCCACCACTGGCGCCGCCGGTCCCGGTAGACAACCTCGGACAGCTGCGTCGGCGTATCACCAAGCAGCCAGCCAGCGATATGCGCCACGGTCGCCGGGTCGCCGCCCCCATTGGCCCGCAGGTCGAGCAGGATCCGGGCCGAGCCCTGCGCGAGTGCGAACGCGCCATCGAGATACGGCTGGGCCAGGCTGACAGCGTCGAGGTCATCGACGCTGATGAGGCAGGTGCCGTCCGCCATCCGCCGCACCTGCGACACGCACGCAGCCCGAGCCCTAACCACGTCCGGGTCAGGATCCGGCCAGCCCCGCGACACGGTGTCAGGCAGGCCAGTACCGCCGGGCTCGAAGATGAGCGAGAGATGGCGGGAGACCGTCCACGCACAACGCTCGATCGCCACGCAATCTGCGCCGGTGACGGGGGTATCCACGCTCTCGAACCGCTCAGTGAGACCGGCGACGAGCGCGTCGCGCCGTGGACTGGCCGGCATCAGCCGGCGCAGCCAACCCGTGAGCCGCTCGACGAGATCGCACACCACCAAGGCATCGGACATGGTCGAACAGTAGAACAGCGGCTCAAGGTCAGCAGGCTCGACCATTCTGTCCGCAGGTCGGATTGGGTGATTGATGGCGGATTTCCCTCCTGTTTGGCGATGCGGGCCTTAAGACACTGCACACGTGGTGCATGAGGCGCCCGGAATGGAGAGATCCGACGATGCAGTGGAAACGGCTCACCGTAGTCGCGACGACGGTCCTGCTGGCCGCCGTCGCGTGCGGCAGCCCGTCCTCGAACAACAACCAAGGCGATCGCAAGCCAGGGCAGCTCGGCGGTGGCACTCAGCAGAAGATCACCGATCCGACGGCCAAGGGCCCGGCTGCTGACGCGCCGGATGCCCGCAAGGGCGGCATCATCACGGTGCTCTCCGACGCCACCCCCGATACCTTCGACCCGACCAACACGTTCTACACCGATGGCACCGCGATCGAGAAGCTCGTCTTTCGGGCACTGACGCAGTACAAGATCGTCGACAAGAAGCCGGTTCTGGTGCCTGACCTCGCCGCCGACCTGGGCACGCGGTCGGCCGACGGCTTGACCTGGACCTTCAAGCTCAAGTCAGGCATCAAGTACCACGACGGTACGCCGGTCAAGGCCGAGGACTACGCGTACGCGATCAAGCGGTCGTTCGCCCACGAGCTGTACGACGCCGGACCGTCGTACCAGCTTCAGTACTTCAAGGACGGCGGCAAGTACAAGGGGCCGTACACCGAGAACGGGCAGAACTACGCCGGCGTCGAGACTCCCGATGACCGCACGTTGATCATCCACCTGGCCAAGCCGTTCGATGATCTCCCGTACTACGCCTCGTTCCCGATGTTTACGCCGATCCCGCAGGCCAAGGACACCAAGAAGAACTACGAGCAGAAACCGATGACGACCGGCCCGTACCAGGTCGCCTCGTACACGGCCGGGAGCGAGCTCAAGCTGACGAAGAACCCGAACTGGGATCCGAACACCGACCCGGTGCGGCACCAGTACGTCGACGGCTTCACCTTCAGGTTCGGCCAGGACAAGCTCAAGGTGCAGCGGCAGGTGCTGTCATCGGCCGGGCCGGATGCCAACGCACTGAACTACAGCGACCTCGATGTCAGCCTTCTTCCCGAGGTCAAGGACCGTTCTCAGCTGGTGACCGGCCCGACCCCGTGCACGATCATGTTCACGATGGATTCCCGGAAGATCCCGCTCGAGGTCCGCAGGTTGGTCGCCAAGGCCTATCCCTACGACGGCCTACGGCTGGTCTCCGGCCTCACTCCGGACAGCGCAGTACCGGCCTCGACGATCCTGCCGCCGACCATGCCGGGATTCGAGAAGTTCGAGCTACCTGGACTGAACGGAACCGGCAAGGGTGCCTCCGATCCGGCGATTGCGACCGAGGTGAAGGATGCATTGGCCAAACTAGGCAAGGCGGACTTCGAGCTCAGTTGGTACTTCTCGAACGACGACCAGATCGCTACCCAGGTCAATCAGCTTCGCACGCAGGCGTTCACCGCGGCCGGATTCAAGGTGAGGTCGATTGGCGTGCCGAAGGCGCGAATCAGGGCGCTGAGGGGCGATCAGAACGGGCCCGTCAACACCGGCAAGGATCCGGCAGGGTGGTGCGCCGACTGGCCGGAGCCGACCAGTGTCATCCCGGTGCTCTTCAAGTCTGACGCAATTGACTTAGGCAACAGCTCCGGTCAACTGCAGGACAAGGCACTGGACGCCGAGATCGAGCGGGTAGCGGCGTTGCCGCCGGAACAGCGCGTCAAGGAGTGGACGAAGGTCGACCGACTGATCCTCGAGAAGTACCTGCCGGTTCTGCCCCTGTACTACCCACAGGACAACATGCCGATCGGCAAGAACATCGGGAACGCCATCAGCGATCCGACCATAGGCGTCATCGAGTTCTCCTCGCTGTTCCTCAAGCAGCCCTGACCCAGGGGCTGATCGAAGGCGGCACCGGGCTCCGGTGCCGCCTTCGATCCGGTCGCGGTGATTCCTACGTACCCCTGCCATGGCCATGGCGACTGTTCATCCCGCCGGGCGCCAGGACTACGACCGACTGACAGGGACTCTGGAGGCGGGCTGGCACGGCGTCCGCGGTATCGCAATCGTCGGCGAGGCCGGTATCGGGAAAACCTACCTCGCTGACGCCACCGCACGCGTCGCCGCCGAGCTTGGCTGGACGGTCGCCGCGACTACTGCGGTCGAGCACGAGCGATCAAGTTCGTTCGCAGCCCTGGCCGGCCCTCTCGCACAGGCTCTCGGGGCTTCCCTGCCGGACCTCGCCAGCGACGACCCTCGCTGCTCGTCGATCACGCGGCGGCATCGGCTGTACGACGTGATTGGATCTACCCTCAGTGACGGCTCCGGCGACCTGCTCATGGTGATCGACGATCTGCACTGGGCTGATCCGGACTCCCAGCGGCTCATTTGCAGCTTGCTCCAGCGACCGATGGAGCGAAAGATCCTGATTGCGGTCGTCTATCGGCGTGCGCTGATGCTCGAGGCTGACCAGCGTGCAACCCTCCACATGCTCGAGCGCGCTACCAAGATCACAATCACACCTCGCCGCCTGACCCGGCGCGAGAGTGCCGACCTGCTCGGCCTCCCTGACGGACCTCAGGTCCAGCGCATGCACCAGGCCGGCAACGGAAACCCACGGTATCTCCTGGCGCTTGCCCGGCCGGAGGAGCTGACTGCTCTCGTTCAGCGAGAGATGGCTCTGCTCACAGACCGCAGCTCGACCGTGCTACAGGCTTCCGCATTGCTCGGAGCATCATTCGACTCGTCGCTTCTACCGGAGATCACCGGATTGGATCAGAGAACCGTCGACGAAGCAATCGACGAGCTTCTCAGCCACGACCTGCTGGAAGCCATGCACCTGCGCCGGCTGCGCTTCAGCAAGCCGGCCTTCCGGCGCGGAGTCCTCGCCACGATGCCCAGGGCAACGAGGCGGACGCTCCATGCAGCGGCGGCGACCGAGCTGACACGTCGCGAGGCATCGCCCACCACCATCGCTCCACACGTCGAACGTGTTGCTCGACACGGGGATGTCGCCGCGGTCGACGTGCTGCGATCCGCGGCTGATATTGCGCGCTGGCAGGACCCTCGTAGCGCCGCCAGGTGGCTGTGTACCGCATCCGAGCTCGTGCCAGGACAGGAGAGTTTGCAGGTAGCTCACGCCTCCGTACTGATGACACTCGGTCGGCTCTCCGAGGCTCAGCAGGCGCTCCCCCACGCGTCCCTCAGAGGTGGGGGGATCCTGAACGCCCACCTGCGGGTCCTGCAGAGCAGACCCGTCCACGATGTCCCCAATGTAGTCGAGCCAGGCATCAGACTCTTCGATCTTGTCGAGGTCGAACTGCTCCTGGGCCGCTACAAGTCAGCCTCACAGAGACTCCCCGCATTGTCCGAGCTGCCTCCGTTCGTGCCGAACGCGTTGCAGGTTGCTGCGAGCTTGTGCCTCGGCGAGCGACTGGCAGCAGAGGAGGCGATGGCGCGCACCGGCATTCTGTTGCGTACAACGACCGACGCGGACCTCGCGCCGTACATCGGCTCGATCGTCTGGGCCGGGCTCGGCGCGCTGCACCTGGATCGCTTGACCATCGCGCTAGAGGCCGCCGAACGCGGGCTGGCAATCATTGATGCTGTTGGCAACGAGCTCTACCGTGCTCCGCTGCTTTGCCTGCTGAGCTGGGCGGCGCCGTCACCAGAAGACGCCACCGCCACGATGGCTCAGGCGCGCACCGCCGCCAGGTTGGTTGGCAGCCCTCTCTACGCCACCCTGACGCATGCTAGCCCGGCCGATCTGTTCTCTGCGGCCGGAATCTTCTGCGTACGCGAGAAGCCACCGGCATCGAGCGCGCTGACTCGCCGCGAGTTGGCCGTCGCGGAACTCGTCGCCGACGGCGCAACGAACCGTCAGATCGCGACCGCCCTCTTCCTGAGCGAGCGCACGGTTGAACGCCACCTCAGCAGGATCTTCACGAAGCTCGACATCAGCACCCGATCCAGCCTTGCTGCGCTGGTCGGAGCCCGGGGCACGCAGTGGCCGCTCCCGAGCGGCAGATCGGGAGCGGCCGGACCTGCGATCCGGGCTGTCGGATCACCGACGGCCCGGTAGCCCAAACGCAGACCCACGCCCTATCTACGGAGCGAGTATCCTCAACGGTTCTCGCGCTAGCGATGCCAGATCGCAAGCTCGCCGCCTGGTCCCGCGACAGCCAGACGACTGTCCCGGGACCAGGCAACGTGCACGACCGGATGCTCTGTGACAGGAGCTCCTTTGGGCCGACGACCAGATCCCCACACCGCGACACCCCGTCCGCTATCGGCATGCCAGCCTCCAACGGCCAGTTCCCCGGACGGAGACCAAGCAACACTGCCGACCCAGCCCGAGAACTTGCCAAGCGTCCGCGCACGACCATCACCTTTCGGGCTCCAGATCGAGATCACCGCGAGTTCGTTGCCTTGGTCATCGACCTCCCGCCATCCCCACGCGAGCTCGTCACGCGATGACCAGACTGCCGTCGCATCCGCATGCCGGCTCAGGGTCACGAACTGCACAATCGGCGTGCCTCGCCGGGGGTACCAGACCGTCATCACGCTGCTGCCATCAGTGCGATCGCGGTAGCCGGCAGCGACCAGCCCACGGGATGACCACGCGACCGACGTGATGGGGCCAGCCTCCATATCGACTTGTTCAGAGACCACACCAGTCTCGACGTCGATGACCACCAGCAGCCCGGTATCCCACGCGGACCGGCAACCCAGCGCCGCACACCCATCGGCACTGACATCGACCGACAAGACCTGTACGACGCTCGCCGGCAGCACGATCCCTTCGGTAACACCTGAATTGTCGATCTTGGCCGCCATCCAGCCCTCGGCAACCAGATCATCGCCAACGACCAGCAGATGTCCGTCCTTGAGCCAACGCAGGGACTTCACACTGCCACTCACATCGACCGACGTGGCCACGTTCAGTTCGGCGTCGTACCAGACAGCATGGTCCGACCGACCCTCTCGAGCCCAGGCGCTGGCCAGGACGCCCGAATTACCCCAAGCGAGCGCCCGGGGTGTCCCTTCCGTCTCCAGAGGACGACCACGCCAAGCGGACGCCTCTTCCGTTCGCCGCCTCGGATGAGACCCATCCATCAACCTGCCTCCATCGCTGATCCGTCGACACCTCGACTACGACGGATCAGCCCACTTCGGATCTCGATGGTCGAGATGCCAGATCGGCGAGGGCGTCGCGTAGGTCGGTGGGGAGTGGATCCTCGGCGGTGAGAACGTGTCTGCCGGTCCGGATTTGGACGGTGCGGTAGCGGCGTGCGGTGGTGACGAACTTCCGGATCGACCAGCCGGTGCGGTCCTCGATGAATCTGGTTATGGCCAGGGCAGCGAACACGATGGGTGAGGTGGGCTTCGATGGCTTCGCGTTTGTGGTGGTAGATCGGCCGCGCTTTCAGGTCGTGCTTGGACATCCGAAACGACTTCTCGATGCGCCAGAGCTGGTGGTACGAGCCGATCACGAAGTCTGCGGTCGGGCTGGCCATGTTGGTGGTGTAGCCCTTCAGCCCGGCCAGGCTGCGGGCCTTGGTCTCTAGGTCGCAGTTGACCGACTTCTTCGTGCCGGTGAGCTTGTTGAACCGGTTGCGCTTCACCGCGAGCTTGCCCGCGACCGCGCCCTCGGCCTTCTCGACCTGTTCGTCGATCCCGCGCAACGTCAGCCGTGCCCGGTCGGCCCGCTACTGGTAGTAGATGATCTTGTCGCGACGCCCGGCGGCCTTCTGTGTCTGCGTGGCCGGCCAGGGCTGGGTGAACACGTGCCCGTCGGGATTGTCTTCGCCCGGGCGCTTCTCGCGCCACTTCTTGATCGCATAAGGCATTTCGGTGATGCGGGTGCCGAAGAGGAACGACAACCCGGCGTCGTGGATCGCGTTCTGGTTGGCATCAGAGATCATCCCCGCGTCAGCCACGACGGTGACGTCAGGGAGCTGGTGAGCAGCCATGAAGGACCGGATGACCGGGAGCATGGTCTTGGTCTCGGCCTTGTTTCCCTCGAACGACTCCACCATCAGCGGAAACCCTGATCCGTCCGTCAAGAGACCGAGAGTGATCTGAGGTTCCAGACGGCGCTCTTTTCGAGAACCCTGACTGACGGAAACCGTCACCGGTATCGGTCTCGAAGTACAACGTGGATACGTCGTACAACACCAGACTTGCAGGTCCCAGCGCCGCATGCTTCGCGCATGCAGCCGCCAGACCACGACGCCACGACTCGCCGGTATAGACCGGCAACCGGCGATTCACCGTCGGATACGACGCCGCACCGACCCCCATTGCCTCTAGCACCCGCAGACTGTCCTGCTTGCTGGTCGGCTCAATGATCCGGGCCAGCACCAACTGCAGGAACACCTCGTCCCCACCACGAGCCTGATCGAACCCGAGCACGTCATCAGCGCGGCACAACGCGTCCCACAGATGCCCCATCCGCGACGCCACGATCTCCAACGGACCCGAAACCAGCCGCCCGCCGTGTCCAATCCCAGCGTCAGCTCACCCTGCCCCGCAGCCAATCGCTGGTTCGCCGCGGCCTTCCGCCTCCAACTCGTCATCATCGTGCGCCGAACCAACAGGCTCGATATCCCTGGATCCACGCGAGACGACCACACCACCTGGACCGCCGTCGCCCCGACGCGGTCTTCACCGTCCGCACCTACGCCACTGACGACCTACGAGCCCGATTAGTGCGCAAGCAGCCCAGCACACAAACCCGCAGGTCACAGCGTCGCGCCCACACGGATCGTGTCTCAGTGATAAGAGTCAGGTCGAGCACCGTAACCACCGGCTGTCACAGCTACGGCATAACGGCCTTCAGACAACTTCTGAGACCGAAGGCAGCGTCCGCCTTGTTAGCAGACTTGCAGCAGTCGCGGCGATCTGGGCTCAAGAACTGGGAGCAGGTTGGTTCGCTCGCGGACCGAGGCAGACAGCCCGACTAGGACGACCCTCGATCCGACCGACCCGGGGGATTGTCTCGCGTTGGCCCCTAAGGCGCCGGAATTGCCCATCCACGCCAGCAAGCCTCCCGGGCACGAACCGCGGCAACCTCCGGTGACGCACGAGACTGGAAGGTGGTGTGTCAGCTTGTGGCATTGAGTTGCGCGCCCTACCTATCGGTTGCGCTGCGGCGACACCGCACCTCTATGCACCGAAGGCGCTAGAGGGGCGCGGTGTCGCACTAGTGGCTCACTCGTAGATTCGGGCAGCCAGCACCATGTTGGCTACCAGGTTCCAGTCGGGTTGGTCCGGAACATCTGCGCCGCGGTTCGCGTACCAGCCAGGCAGGTCCTCGACCCAGGCTGCCCAGGCCTCGAGGAATCGCTCGAGGGTGGAGTTCTCCCACTTTCGTGGCCTAGCCTGGAGATCCGCCATCGCCACTCTGAGGAAATGAGCGAGATCGTCTCGGGTCCGCACCGCCTCGGCCTCTTCCTGGAGACTCACGGTCACCTGCCTTCCCATCATTTGAGTCTGATCGACGTACCTTGGTTTTTGGTGGTGAACTTCCACCCCTCATCCTTCACTTCTTGAGGAGTTGCACGAACGTAGGGGACGTCCACACCCGCCTTTTGAAATGCAGCCAGCCGACGGTTGTCGAGAGTGTAGGTCTGCCCGCCCTTCTGGAAGATGCGGATCGGCGGGATTGAAGAGGGCTGTACGGTACCGGCCTTCAGTTGCGCAGCGAGTCCGAGGACCGACCCACCGTTGGCGAACGTCTGACGGGCAGAGGCTTGCGAGAAGCGGACCTTCGAGGGATCTATCGTTCCCGAACCGCTGAACGCACCCGCCATGGCCAGCGCGCCGACGTTGCCGAGGCCCATCATGATTGCGTCTTTGGTGCCCTCGCTCTTGACGCCGAGGAGATCCCAGACCCTGGCCCCGAAATTGTCCAGCGCAGAACAGAAGCCTTCGGCGCCCTCACAGACGTCCACTGCCCCGCCGATGGGAGAGGGTGGGTTGTCTTCGGGGTGGTCTTCGACGGTGATTGTTTCGGTGGGTTCGGTGGGTTCTTCGGGGTGGCCGATGATGGTGACTTCGTCGGCGCAGAGGGTGCCGCCGGGGCCGCATTCGGCGGCGCGGATGGCGTCTACTTCGGCGTCGTTGATGCGTACGTGTGTCGAGGGTGTGGGTGTGGCCTTTTCGCGGTTGATGGTTGGGGGTTCGGAGCCGGCGACTGCGGTGACGTCGTGGGTGGGGAGTTCGCAGCCTGTGGCGCATGGCTGGGGTGTGGTGATTGTCCGGATCTCGTAGGTTTTGAATTTCCAGGTTTGTCCGGTGCCGGGGTTGCCAGAGCCTCCGGGGTTGTCTCCGAAGATGTTGCCGCCTCCACCGTCGCAGTGGAACTCGAGTAGTCCACCGAGGCAGTAGGTGAGGCCAGTGGGGTCGTTGTGGGTAGCAGGGTTGTTAGAGACGTAGGTATAGCGGTTCCAGGCCTGACTGGGTGTGGCTCCATCGACGTTGGGGTCGGGGGTGAGGAACCGGCCGAGGGTGGCGTCGTAAATGCGTCCCTTCATATTGGTGAGGCCAAGTTCGCGGTCCTCGTTGTGGCCGGTGTAGCCCTGGTCTACGGTCATTTGCTCGAGGCCGACGTACCCGGCGTCTCCCTTAGACCAGTCTTGGTGGCGGGGTAGCCCGAACGCGTCGTAGCTGCGGGTTTCCTTGATGCCTGCTTTGAAGCCTCCGGTGGTGTTGTCGTTGGCGGTGACGAGGCTGGTCGAGCCGAGCCGGTCGGTGTGGTTGAACACGGCTGGCTTCTTAGCGACTGGGGCGCTGGGGGTTGCTTGTTCGTAGCGCAGCACCGCACTGGTGCTGCCGCCGGTGTCGATCAGGAGCCGATGCTCGGTCTTGGTCGGGGTCCGGTGCCGTTCGTAGAGCCCGGGCAGGTAGGTCGTGCTGCCGGTTGCGGTGGTTTTCTGGGCACGTTCGCCGGTTCCGTAGTAGAGGAACGTGGTGGCCTCGCCGCTCGTGGGGGTGAGTTTCGCCGGCAGGTCGAAGTCGTTGTAGCTCACTTGAGTACCCGGCCGGGTGATCTGATTACCGACTGAGTCGTAGCCGTAGGCACGGTCGCCGAAGATCCCACCGGTCACCGACATCACCTGGGTCGGTTTCTGCGAGTCGTAGGTGTAAGCGCCGCGGCGTTTGCTGCTAACTATGTTGCCGAGCTTGTCGTAGGACCACGTGTCGGACAACACTGTTGGAGGGAACACCACGTCCGCGCCGGTCCGCCCAGGCGCTGTGGCCCTTGACTTGCGGTGGGTCCCACTCTGGCCAGCGCTGTTGTTGCCTGGACCGCCGCAAGACTCGGGTTGAGGACAGGCCTCGACCGGCGGGACGTAGGCAGAGATCACTCGGTCAAGTGCGTCGTATGCGAACGACTCGCTGAAAGAGATTAGGCCGTCGTCTTTGCGAAGGCGGTCGGTGAGGTTGCCTGCGCCGTCATATGTGTAGACCTCAGAATTAAGCAGCTTTCCAGGGCTGGAGTCCGCAGCGTTGGTGATCACCTTGTTCTCGACCACTCGGTTCAGTGGGTCGAAGAGCCGGGTATCGGTGACCCCGTCGCCGGCCTCCTCGACGGTCAGGCGATCACGGTCGTCGGTGTCCTTGGCTGTCCACAGCACCTGCGCATCGGCAGCCGGCTCGACCGTGCGGACCCTGGTCATGCGCCCGTTGCTTGTCGCGGCCGGGCTGTAGTCGTAGGCGACTTTCACCCCGGCTGTCTGTCCGGGCAGCGTCGGGTACCGAACCCCAGTCACCCGGCCGTCCTGGTCATATTCGTAGGCAGTTGACATGGATTCGTTGATCGTTGGATTGGAGGCCGCCGGGAGAGTGTTGACGGTACTGCTCAACCGGCCGAGATCGTCGTAGGAGTACCCGATCGATGTCGACTGCGCACCACCCAGGGTGTGATCGGTCCGCTCAGTGCGCCGCAAGGTCCCGTTCCGGGATCCCCGCGATCCGTCAGCGTCATAAGTGCTCGTCTGCACGCTGCGCACCGCACCGCCCAGCTTCACCGTCGCCGACGTCGGCCGCCCCAACACGTCATAGTCGAGGACCGTGTCACGACCCAACGCATCAACCGTCCCGGTGACCTCACCAAACGCGTTATAGCTGCTGGTCGACGTGCCACGCTCAGGATCAGTTCTGGTCGACATGTTGCCAAGATCGTCGTAGCTGAACGTGTTCCGGCTCGCCGTGACACCCTCGGTCTGGCTGGACAGCAAAGTCCCAAACGCACCATAGGCATACCCACGCGCGGCTTCCGCCGTGCTACCGACACCATCGACTGCACGGACCACCTGGCCACGCTGATCAGTCTCAGCGCGCGTCTTGTTGCCACGCGGATCGGTCGCAGTGGTCTTGAGTCCGTCATAAGACCAGACCCGAACTGCGTTCTTGGCGTCCCTGGAGTACACGACTCGGCCCGCGTCATCGTACTCAAAACTGGTCTGCGTCACCCCGGCTCCGACCGTGTGGTAATCGGTCCGACTGACCAAGTTGCCGCGGGCCTCATAGGCATACTCGCGCTGGCGCTGCTTGCCGTCGAACCCCTTGAACCGCTCGATCCTGACCCGCCCTGCCCGGTCGATCACAGTTTGGCTCGACGCGCCGGTGCCGTCCGTGACCTGCGTGCGGCGCAGAAACTCTTCACCGACCTGTTCATGAACGTAGTCGGTGGTCTGAACCGCTCCGCTGGGCGACCGAACCGCACGCAGCCGGCCCAGTGTGTCGTAGGTCAGGTCGGTGCGCAGCCCGTTCAGGTCGACCCCGACCTTAGCGACACCCAGGACCGGGTCATACCCCGTGCGGGACACAAACCCGGCCGCGTTCATCGTCGCGTGCGGGAACCCGGCCGGGTCATGCACCGCCGTCGCCTCGCGCACCTCAGCAGTCGCCTGGTCGGTATGCGTGACCCGGTTCACATTGCCCGAACCGTCATAACCAACATCAGTGATCAACACCGGACCTTGACCAGGATCTGCCCCATAGGACTTCTGCTGGCGGACCCTGACGTGACCGGGGTCAAAGGACAAGTCGCTCGTTCGGGTCTGCTCAGCCACCGCGTCACCTGCCAGCACGACCCGGTCCTTCACCTTGATCTGCTTGGGCCGTGAGATCAGCCAATTCACGGTGTCGACGTCGGGGGTGAAACTGACCGTCATCTGTTTCTCATGACCATTAACCCTGGTTGTCTCTTCTCGTACATTGCCATAGACATCCATATCCAAAACGGACCGCGACCCGTGCCGGAATGGTTGCTTGTTTTGTGCCTCGAAGGCCGACCGTGCCATGGTACCGAGGCAGCACATGGTCGGAAACTCGTAGGTTCGGTGTTGAGTATGAGCGTAGGAGAAAAAATTGCCGGCCGGGCTGGTTGTTTTGATTGTCCAGTAGAATTCGGCCTGTTCGAGGGATTGCTGCCCATTGGGTAGCGTGGTGACAGTCCATTGTTCTTCCAGCCGCGGGTCAAACTGGGCTGACGTGTTGGAGTAGAAGAACCGTTCGATTAGCGGCGCGGCGTTGCCTGCCACGGTAGTGAAGACTCGGCGCTCGGCGTATCCGAGGAATCGCTGGCTGCGCTTGTCAGCACGCCCGTCGCGGTAGACGTAGCGCGACACACTAACCGACGCGCCGAGAGTTGCCGCGGTATCCCGCTCCACATGACTCACGACATACCGCCCGTCCGCGGGGAGGCACACCCTGGAGTCCTGCTGGCCACAGGTGCCGGGCTCATATACCGTGGCATCGGTCCGCGGCGAGTACCTGATGCGCACCGTCGGGTAGAACGCCGGCGCACCATTGGCTTGGAACTGATTTCCGTCCCGGATCGCGGCGAGCAGGTCAGGCTTGCGGTCCACACTGCCATCGTTGTGCGTGAATAGCTTTAGCGTCGCTGGCGCCTCGTCGATATCGGATCGGTCGATCAAGATCAGATCGTCCAGCGCGTCACCGTCCGCATCGATGACCCGGAAGCCCTGAATCGCGAGAGCCTCAGCCGTCCGTGACGCGAACGAGACCTGGGTTCCCGACTTCGCGAACACCATGCCGCCAGCCGTGGTGAAAGAGCCCCGGACCAATTCCAGCCCGTCATAGACCGGCAAGCCGCCGCCGGTCGGTCGCAGCCGCGGGATCAATAGATCCTGCCGCCCATCGTTGTCGGCGTCGGCAACCTCGGAGACTGCCAGCCCGTCCACCGGCAGCGAAATTCCCATCGGCTGCACCGAGGTAAACCCGCGGCCAGTGTTCAACCGATAATACAGCTGACCTTCCTTGACTTCGTCGTTGTCACCTTGCCCATTGGTCACCAGGTCGGCCAGACCATCACCGTTGAGGTCCATCACCTTCAAGTCAAGGCCCAGCACCCGCGCCGACAGGGCGCCGCTCCCGGCCGGATGCGACCTGTCACGCGCCACATCCCACACCACGGCCGATGTGGAGAACAGCCGGAACACAACCTCGTCACGGCCGTCACCATCGATATCCAGCACCAGCACCTTGTCGGGAGTCAGATTGGCCAGCGCCGCCAGCTCCTTCGGTGCACTGAACGCCACATTCTCCGGGTTGTCCGCGTCATTACCCAGAACACCGACCTTTCCCGACCGCTGCCGCCATGACCACTTGTTGCCGGTACTACCGGTCGGGTTGCGGTACTCCAGCACGTCCTGATCGCCGTCGCCGTTGAAGTCACCGAAGAACCCAGTGCCCTTGGCCCCACCACAACATGCATTGGTCAATCCGCCGGTGTATGCGGTCTGCACCCGCTGCACCGACAGACTGCCACGCGTCAAGAACGGCCGCCACACCCCCGGATCCGCCGTCCGCGGAATCAGATCCACCCGGCCATCCTGATCGAAGTCCACCGGAAACGCCGTCGCAGTCGCCCCACTCGCGAAAGTGCCACCGGCCGTCACCTTGCTGCGATAACGCTTATCCGGCGACCCTGCCAGCGCCGCGAGATATTGCCAACCATTCGCCTCCGGCCATGCCAGATCCGTCCGCCCATCTCCCGTCAAATCCGCAGTCACCAACTGACTCGTAGCCGTGCTCGGCACCAAAGACTGCGACGGCGACGACTGCACATGCCCCGAATTGAACCCCCCAATTCCCTCCGACCATTCAAACCTCGTCGGCCGCATACAGCCAGCCTCCGCCGCCCCGCACTCCGTGATTTGTTCCAACTTGCTCGTCTTCGACGAACCACGGTTCTGATAATCTAGCCGGTAGCTACGAGCCGTCTTAAACCCAGCGCCGGCATCAACACTCATCGTCACCTTGACCAGCCGGCGCAAGTTCTCCTGCCGAACACCAAACATGAACCCATGCAGCGGATCCGGGCGCGTTAAGTACCCGAACTCGACCCTACGATCCAACTTGCCGACATCGCCGTACTCAACAGACGCCAGCCACCGCTCCACCTCGGACGGATTCAACGCCGACACTGTCCGAGTCTCATACCGGTACTCGATCACATTCCCCGAACGATTCTCCGAACGCGCCAAAAACCATGACACATTCACCCGATCACTGCCCGACGGCACCGACGCAACCGTCCCCCCAACACCGAACGTCAACGTCTCCCCATTACCGGTCTCCACAGTGAAATGCGTTGGCCCCTTCACCGACGCCGGCGTCCCAAACGCCCGGAACGACCTCACCCGCACATGCGTATCCGGAAACGTCCGATACTCCGCAAGCTGCCCGCCATAAGTGCCTCCCACCAGAACCAGCTTCTGCCCATCCAGACACAACCGGTCCTCATCAGCCAACTGCGGCCCCTCCCCCTGCCCAGCACCATCCAATGCCGTCGTCACACAACGATCAATCCGCGATACACCGCTAAGACCAAAACCC
This sequence comes from Kribbella albertanoniae, assembly GCF_004348455.1. GTDB lineage: Bacteria > Actinomycetota > Actinomycetes > Propionibacteriales > Kribbellaceae > Kribbella > Kribbella albertanoniae. Next base: position 11,091 of record NZ_SMKA01000038.1, on the reverse strand, counting down.
ACACCAACGTGGCCGTTGCCAACCTCACCGCTATAAGTCAACGCCAAACTCGGCTGATACCCACCACGCCCCGCCACAACCTTCAACGGCACCGAATACCGCGAGGAGCCATCCTCACCCACATCAAATGCACCAGGCGAGGCGCCGAACGCCGCCGCACCAGCCGCCACCGTCGCCGACGGACCCGCCACGATCGCCGGGTCATACGATGGTAACGGCAACGGCCCCCTCACCACAGCGCCTGTCATCTCTGCGGATGCTTTGCCGATGAAGTCCGTCGATACCGAACCCGACACCAGTATTAAGGCCACGCACGCACTCCAGGCAGCCTTGCTGTGCCAAAGTCGTCGAGTTCTCCACATCACGCAACCTCCAAGCAATAGACGACGTACACGCAAGTACGCAGTAACCCCCACCATCGGATCGCCAAGGCCTCGCTGCTGGCGGATGGGATCAAGAGTTAGAGATCGCCGCTACGAATCAGCGGAATACGGGATCCACGTCAGCATGATCACGCGTCCCCCTCCGGCCCTCGTGTCGCGAGTTGCTAGTTCGTGTGCAGTATGCGGCGAGGGCTGTCGAGGATCTGGCCGACAGCCTTGGGTTTGGGGCGGCGCGCCATTCGTTGATCCAGCTGTCGCGGAGGTCAGCTTCGCTGTCGACGACGGAGTGACGCGCGGATCGCCGGAGCTTGCGGTTGGTCAGGTTCGGCGAACCAGCGCTCCACGAGGTTGGGCTTGGACTTCTGGTGGCGGTGACGTGCAGGTGGAACTGGAGATCGCGGATCAGACACTCCCTCATCTTCGGGGGCATCTAGATGGCGTAGCTGTCCAACACCAGATGCAGGTCCAGGTCTTTGGGGGCGGCGGCATCGATTCAGGTTCAGGAAGCGCAAGAACCTCTCATGCCGGGTGCCGGCGGTAGCGCTGGGCGATCACCGACCCAGTGGAGAGCCGAGCGCGGCGAACAGGTAGGTGGGCGACCTGCCGGACGTATTCGTGGGTCATCCGAGCCGGCGTCGTCGGCGTGATCGGCAGAATCGGCGCGGCACGGTCGATCGCCTGCATCTGGGACTTCTCGTCCACCGCGAGCACCAGCGCGTTCTCCGGCGGAGCCCTGTACAAACTCGACGACGTCACGGGCCTTGTCCACGAGCAACGGATTCGTCGAGAGATTCCACGTCTAGATCGCGTGCAGCATCAACCCGAACGCACAATGGCAAGCGTGGCGGGCACCTGCTCCAGCACCCGCGAGTCGCGGACGATCAACGGCTGCGCTCCAGCCATGCGTTCAGGCCGCAGCGATGAGTCCCAGTTGGCCGCCTTGATCGACTTCGTCCGCCGGCCTCAAAGTGGCCCAGCGATCCGGTGGGCGGAGCTCGGAGTTTGCGGTTGGTGAGTTCGGCGGACCAGCGTTCGGAGAGGTTGAGCCAGGAGCTGCTGGTGGTGAAGTGCAGGTGGAAGCGGGGGTGGCAGATCTGCCACTCCTTCGCCTTCGGAGTCTTGTGGTGCTGTAGTTGTCGAGCACGAGGTGCAGATCGAGGTGCTTGGGAACGGCGGCATCGATCAGGTTCAGGAACCGCAGGAACTCGTGGTGACGGTGCCGGCGGTAGTGCTGGGCGATGTTAGACCCGCTGGACAGGTTCAACACGGCGAACAGGCTGGTGGTGCCGTGGCGGACTTAGCTTAGTCGTGGCTCAACCTTACCGACATTGAATGCACCGGGCGAAGTGCCCAACACCGCCCGGCAGCCATGGTCGCGGAGGCACCCACCACGATCACTGCGTCATAGGACGGCAACGGCAGCGGGCCTGCCGCCACATCGTCTGTCACGTCTGCGGTTGCCTTGCCGATGAATTCCGTCGACAACAAAGCCGAAACCAGCATCAAGGCCACCCACGCACTCCACCCAGCCCTGCAACGCGAAAGCCGTCGACGATTCCACATCACGCATCCTCCAAGGAATAGGCAACTATTGATCAGTACTCATGAGCCGACGCCAACGGATCATCGAGGCTCCGTTTCTAACGGAGGGATCACGAGTCAGCGCCCACCGCTCCGGGTCAGCGGAATGTGGGATCCGCGTCAGTCTGTTCGCTTAGCCCGTCCTGGAGAGCGTTCGCCGGCGACATCCAGGATGACCCCCATGGCTTCAGCCACGGCGTGGCGCATCCGGGATATCAGGTCGGACGGGCGCAAGATCACCGGCCTAACCAGCCTGCCTGGGAAGTACATCTAGAACTGGCCGACTGCGGGTCAGATGGTTGCGCAAACAGCGAAGGTTTGTAATGTCCACGCCAGATCAGTGCCATCCAGATCCTCGTTTGCCGAGGCGTTCGACCACCCATGGCCACCCAGGAACGAGTTCTCGATCGCTGATCTGCTGACGCGGACCTGCCCGAGCGAGTTGACCAGGTCGAACCCGGGGCTCAGGAACAAGGTGCCGAGCGGACATTGGCCCTTTACGTCAGAGTTTCCGCTGGGATTGCCAAGCTTGAAGTTCGATGTCACCGAGCGATTGGCCACCGGATACGCACAAATAGCATAGGTATCGAGTATCCAGTTTGCCGATCCACCTACATGACTAAAGAACGCCTTAGTGGACACCGAGTTCACACCAGGGATCATTGAATCGAGGACCACCTCGTTCCGCTCGTCACTAAGTTGTGTCTCGTAGCCCGAACCGATGGCCACCTTGTCCTGCGGACATTCAGCACGTGCCTCCCACTCGCTGGCTCCAGTAATGGTGGTCTGGCGCCTTACAATTTGATGCCCGGCCAGCGGCGACGAGCAATACGCCTTGGCGATCACACCCCACTCTGTGTAGGTCTGATTGTGGGCCGGCTGCTCGGGCCGACGCGCGCTGACCCATGCGCCCCATCTGACCACTCCGCTACTGGTGACAATTTGCACCGGCCTCGCTTTCCTGACAACTATCCTTCGCTGGGTACCGCCCGCAGCACTCAAGAAGGGGTGCACGCTAAAGCCAACCCCGGTGATGGTCGTACCCGCAGGACAGTAGGCAACGGCGGAGATATACGGCTTGGTCGTCGTCGTCAAGCCATTCACCTCGCTGGTCATCGTGGCACCCGTCGCAGCCGCGTCGTGACCGGCCTTCTCCCTTGCGGATGCCGGGGGCACCGTCAAAAGCCCGACAAGCAACATAGCCACGGCCGCTGACGCGTGCACTGTCTGTCTGGTGTAAAGCTTCGGCACTTCCGTCTCCTAGCTCCCTGGCCAAGGAGTGCGCGCTTCACCGCGCATAGCCAGATCAGATGTCTCGGACATCAGCCTGTACGGCCTGACGAGTTCATCCGGTTTACGACTGAGGAGCTTGAGATCTCGAGCACTCGTCGGATGTCGTCTGGGCAGCTGGGCAGCAGAGGAACCACAGTCACGGTAGACACAACCAACTGACAACCTGACAGGCGCCACCGGACGACATCGCGATGAGTCACGACCACAGCTCCATTGGGTGGTTTCAACCCTCGCTGCTCCGTACGGAGACCATCTCTTTGTAAACGTCAATCAGCACCGGGATGAGCAGCAGCACGGGTATTCACTCGGTACAGCTCGATCAGTAGCTCCGTACCGGCAAAGGATTCTGCTCACATTCGACGGCTCATGATCAATCTGGGCTGCAATCAGCGGATTCAGGTTCGCGGCTGACGGCAGCCTAGGTCATGTCGCACCCATGGCCTTCAAGCATTTGACAGCGCCGAGGTGTAGCAGTTGTCGCAGCCGGAGGCGATCTAATCGCAACCGGTCACCGGATTCCAGGTCGTCCCGCTGCACTCGATCGCACCCTTGGTCGCGACGTCCCCCTGCCCAAAGGTGCGCAGCACCAACCAATCGCCGCGTGTTCGGCATCGGATGCATCAGTCGGACAGCGCGCAGTCGTTCTATAGCGAAGTCACGGCCGTAATGTCCAAAAAAAAATGTGGTTGCCCAGCCGTTGAGGTCCGACCGACTTCGACGGCTGGAGGCAGACGTGGCGTTTACGAAGGACTTGTGGATGAGAGCGGTGAAGCAGGCCGACGGGAGCATCCAGCGGCAGCGGAACGAGAAGCGTTGGGGACGAGGGGAGCGATGGCTATTGGTCTGGCTCGCCCCTTCGGGAAATGAGGTCTCGAAGGCCTTCAGTACCAAGGCTCGGGCGGACAAGTATGGATCCGAGATGGAGACGGATGTTGGGCGCGGGGAGTATGTCGCTCCGCGGGCGGGGACTGTTCGGTTCGGGGTCTACCTCGAGAGATGACTTCAGTCGCGGTCAGTCGATCCGTCCACACTCATTACGTACGAGCGGGCGCTGAGGCTTCATGTTCTGCCGATGTTCGGCGAGCGGGAGACAGGTTCCATTAAGCCGTCTGAGATCGGCGCTTGGCTGAGAGATCTGGAGAGGCGGATCGGCACCGCGACGGCACGGACGGCATTCATCGTTCTTCATGGGAGCCTGGAGCTCGCCTTCGACGACGGAGCGATCAAACGCAATCCCGCCAAGGCGAAGTCCGTGCAGGTGCCCGAGGTGAAGAGTGGGCGGATCGTGGCGTGGAGCGATGCGACCGTCCTGGTCGTCGTCGAGGCTCATCCGGCGTCGCTGCGGCCGATTCCGGTGCTTGGTGCGGCGGCCGGCCTGCGGCAGGGCGAGCTCTTCGGGCTGGGCGAGGAAGACATCGACTTCGACGCGATGGAGATCCACGTACGGCGTCAGATCAAGAGGCTCGGTAGCGCCTTCGTGTTCGCTCTGCCGAAGAACGACCAGGAGCGGACCGTTCCGATGTCCGATGGCGCCGCGGAAGTCCTGCGGCAACACATCAAGGCCGGCCGGATCCGGCCGTACAGCCTGCCGTGGGAGAAGCCTGACGGCGACCTCGCCAGTGTGCGGCTGCTCTTCCGGTGGCGTGATGACCTGCACATCAAGGCCCGAGCGTACAACGAGCGGATCTGGAAGCCGGCGTTGGTGAAGGGCAGTGTCATTCCGCCGCCGATCCGGAACGAGAAGGGTGCGCTGGTGTACCTCGCGAGCCGGAAGGACGGCATTCACGCGCTGCGGCACTATTACGCGAGCGTCACTCTCGCGGACGGCGTCAACATCCGGGAGCTTGCCGAGTACATGGGGCACGGTGATCCCGCGTTCACGCTCCGGCTCTACACTCATATGCTGCCGTCATCGCATCAACGCGCACGGCATGCCTTTGATGCACGTCTTGGCCCGGTGTTCGCGTCTGCGTCTCACGGAACAGTGACGGAACAGAGCCCCTCCGCGCGGGATCTGCTGGAAGCGGACGATGGCCCTCAACTTGGCCTCTGACCTGCGAGAAGTCCGCAGCTCAGAGGCGCACGAAAGCTGTCGTAGGACTGCTCAGGCCAACATGTTCCAGTTGTGCCCGGTCCGGCGCGCCGAGTTTGGCCATGGCCCGCTGCACGTGGCACCGACGGTCAGGAGCTCAGATGCAGCTCGGCTGCGACCACGTCGTTGGCCAGGCCTTCGGCCGCCAGCTTCATTGCCTGCACCTCGCGATTGGTCAGCTCTCGCAATCCTGACGCTTCCGAGGGCACCGACTCGATCGGCGGCGACGTGGCCACGAAATCGACAGCCACCGGCCGGAAGGACTCGAGTGACGCCACTGCCATCGAGGCCAGGCAAAAGTTGCCCGGCACAACCGGCGGTTCGGCATCGGCTGCGGACACTTCAGCAGCCTAGTCGCGCGGCGAACTGGTTTACCTGCGCAGGCCCGAGTCTCAGCGAGGCCGAACCTCCCGGCCCGCCTGGACCGGGCGTCAAGACCAGGCGTCGTCCGCGTCGTAGCGAAAGAGAACTGCCGTGGCTTGATCGCAGTGGAGAGACCGACGGGTGGGCCGGTCGCTCCACTGTTTACGGACTGTCAGCGCTGGTCGTCGGTGATGTCGTCGTTCTGTCCGTCCAGGTTGTCCAGCTGGTCTTTCGCGGCGTCGACCCCCTGGTCGATCTTGTCGCCGTACTTGCCAGCGGTCTTCTCGTCGACGAAGTCTCCGGCCTTGTCCAGGCCGGCGGCAACCTTGTCGCCGTGTCCGTCGACCAGTTCCGTCGCCTTGACTCCGGGCCCTGGGCTGCGTCCTTCAGATTGTCGAACGCACTCACTCGTTGTTCCCGCTTCTATCGTTGTTCACTCCCCGCAGTAGAGGTCAACTCGTAGCGTGGAATCCCTCCGCTGGACTCCACCTCCGGGTTGCTGCTCTCGATCCCTGGCCCGAATCGCTCGCGAGTTAGCTCCCGCGCGTCCCCGAACCGGCCGAAGTCTCGACCGGACGTCCGCTCGTCGACGAGGTGGAGTGCACGCTCGTCTGACTGGTCCTCGACACGCTTGGTCATCAGATCTCCCCGTGAGATATACCGGCGACCGGCCGTCCACGCGACCGCATCGATCCCATCCTGACCTACCCGATGCGGTTGGAAACGTGCAAGCCATTCAAGGCAACGCGCAACTTCTTCACGGCGCTCGGCCCCAAGCTGGGCCTACTTATCCACAGCTTTGCCGTTCGCATGTGGCCGATCGGCGAGGTCCCCATACGTTGACCATCGGAAATCCCAAGGAAACGGGAGGCTTTTCGATGGCGTTCGTGAAGGATCAGTGGACGCGGGCGGTCAAGCAGGCCGACGGGACAGTCGTCCGGGTGCGGAACGAGAAGCGCTGGGGCCGGGGCAAGCGGTGGCTGGCGGTTTGGCTGGGGCCGGCCGGCAACGAGGTCTCGATGGCATTCGAGACGAAGACGGCGGCCAGTCGGCACGGGTCGGCGATGGAGACGGATCGGGAGCGTGGTGACTACCTTGATCCGAAGGCGGGGAGGACGAGGCTGGAGCAGGTTGGGAAGGACTGGTTGGAGTCACGGTCGGTGGATCCGGCCAGCCTGATCCAGTACGAGTCGAAGTGGCGGCTTCACGTTGCGCCGAAGTTCGGCAAGCGGCAACTGAAGAGCATCCGGCCGTCCGAAATTGCCGTGTGGCTGCGTGAGGTCACCGAACAGTTCGGGCCGTCCACGGCACGAAGTGCGTTTCTCGTCCTCCACGGAGCTCTGGAACTGGCGGTCGCGGACGAGACTCTCAAGCGCAATCCCGCGAAATCGAAGATCGTGCGGCGTCCGCCGATTCACTTCGCGGATGTCGTCGTCTGGTCAGAGCAGGTCGTAGACGACATCGTCGAGGCACATCCGCCGCAGTACCGTTTGATACCGATCGTCGGAGCCGGCGCCGGACTGCGCCAAGGGGAGATCTTCGGGCTGTCTACCGAGGACTTCGACTTCGAGAACAATGTGATCTGGGTGCGACGCCAGGTCAAGAAGCTCGGACGCGACTTCGTCTTCTCAGCGCCCAAGAACGACAAGATGCGTGCGGTGCCGATGTCAAAGGCCATCGCTGAGTTCGCGCGAGAGCACATCGAGCAACTCGGTGACACTGAGGTGACCTTGCCGTGGGAAACGCTCGCCGGCGAACCTCGAACGATTCGGCTGATGTTCACGTGGAGTGACGGGAAGCAGATCCGTGCCCGCAATTACGACGAGACCATCTGGAAGCCGGCGTTGTCCGCGGTCGGCGTCATCCCGCCGCCCACCCGCGACAAGCGCGGACGGCGGCACTACGTGACCGACAGGAAAACCGGACTGCATGCGCTACGCCATCACTTTGCCAGCGTCGCCCTGAAGGACGGCGTCAACATCAAGGAGCTTGCTGAGTACCTCGGGCACTACAACGCCAGCTTCACACTTCGCCTCTACACGCATCTGTTGCCGTCGTCGCACGACAGAGCGCGTCAGGCCATCGACCGCCGGATGACGCAGCTCCGCCAGCGGCTGACGGAGCAGTCACGGAGCAGGACCGAGTCGGCTGCTGCCTGAGCAGCAAGCCGACGATCGCGGCCTGACACGGGAATATGCCTCTGACCTGCGGAAACAGGGTTAGGCGAGGCCCTTGAGGAGTTGGCGGGCCATGACTATGCGTTGGACCTGGTTGGTGCCTTCGTAGATTTGGGTAATTTTGGCGTCGCGCATCATGCGTTCGACGGGGTAGTCGTGGGTGTAGCCGTAGCCGCCGAGGAGTTGGACGGCGTCGGTGGTGACGGCCATGGCTACGTCGGAGGCGAAGCACTTGGCGGCGGCGCCGAAGTAGGTGAGGTTGGCGTCGCCGCGCTCGGACTTGGCGGCTGCGGCGTAGGTGAGCTGGCGGGCGGCTTCGATCTTCATGCCCATGTCGGCGAGCATGAACTGCAGCCCCTGGAACTCGGCGATCGCCTTGCCGAACTGCTTGCGCTCCTGGACGTAGCCGAGGGCATAGTCGAGTGCGCCCTGGGCGATCCCGAGGGCCTGGGCGGCGATCGTGACGCGGGTGTGGTCCAGCGTGGCCATCGCCGTACCGAAGCCGGTGCCGGGGTCGCCGATCAGGCGGCCGACGGGGATCCGGACGTTGTCGAGGTAGACCTCGCGGGTCGGCGAACCCTTGATGCCGAGCTTCTTCTCCGGGGCGCCGAAGGAGACGCCCTCGTCGGACTTCTCGACGACGAACGCCGAGATGCCCTTGGAGCGCGCATCCGGGTCGGTGACCGCGAAGACGGTGTAGTACTCGCTCTCACCGGCGTTGGTGATCCAGCGCTTCACGCCGTTCAGCACGTAGTGGTCGCCGTCGAGCACCGCACGGGTCTTCATCGACGCCGCGTCCGAACCGGCCTCGGGCTCGGACAGGCAGTACGAGAACATCGCGTCGCCGGCGGCCACCGGCGGCAGGTAGCGCTGCTTGACCTCTTCGGATCCGGACAGCAGCAGCGGCAGCGAGCCGAGCTTGTTGACCGCCGGGATCAGCGAGCTCGAGGCGCAGGCCCGGGCGACCTCCTCGATCACGATCACGGTCGCGAGTGCATCCGCCCCGGCGCCGCCGTACTGCTCGGGGATGTGCGGGGCGTGGAAGTCCGAGGCCTTCAGCGCGTCGTACGACGCCTTCGGGAACTCGGCCAGCTCGTCCACGTCACCGGCGTTCGGCGCGACCTTGGCGTCACAGACGTCGCGGACCGCCTCCCGGATCGCCTCGTGCTCCTCGGACAACGCGTACAGGTCGAATGAGTTACTCACGAGTCACATGGTACGACGAATGCCGCCGTACCGGGAGTTGCCGGAAGCAGGAAGTGATCAACCCCGCACGGTCCGAGAGCCGGTGGACATGAGCCGGTCACCAGTTGCTAACCGGGATGGGTAGAGTCCCCGGCATGAGTGAAGCGACCTCCCGCCCGCTGCGGATCGCCGTGATCGGCACCAACTACCTCGGCGCGAACACCGCGGCCGGGATGGCCGAGTTCGGCTTCGACGTCGTCGGGGTCGAGATCGACGAGCACCGGCTGAAGCTGCTGAACGACGGCAAGGCGCCGCTGTACGAGCCCGGCCTGGACCCGCTGCTGAAGAAGCATGTCGACTCCGGGCGGCTGCGGTTCACCAAGGACTACACCGAGATCGCGGACTGGGCCGACGTCCACTTCATCTGCGTCGGCACGCCGCAGCTGGAGAGCAGCGAGGGCGCCGACCTGGCCCAGGTGCACTCGGTCGTCTCGATGCTCGCGCCACTGCTGACCAAGCCCACGCTGGTGGTCGGCCGCTCGACTGTCCCGGTCGGTACGTCGAAGGTCGTCGAAGCGCGGTTCCATGCCGAGGCGCCCGCGGCGACCGGTATCGAGATCGCCTGGCAGCCCGAATTCCTTCGCGAGGCGCACGGGGTCGACGACACCCTGCACCCGGACCGGCTGGTCTTCGGGGTGCAGTCCGCCGAGGCCGAAGCGCGATTGCGCGAGGTCTTCGCGACGCCGATCGGCGAGGGTACGCCGGTAGTCGTCTGCAACCTGCCGACCGCCGAGCTGGTCAAGGGCGGCGCGAACGCGTTCCTGGCCACCAAGATCTCGTTCATCAACGCACTCGCCGAGATGGCCGACGCGACCGGCGCCGACGTCACCCAGCTGGCCGACGCCCTCGGCTACGACAAGCGGATCGGCCGCGGCATGCTCTACGCCGGCCCCGGGTACGGCGGCGGCTGCCTCCCGAAGGACCTGCGCGCGTTCATGCACCGCGCCGGTGAACTCGGTGTCGAAGAGGTCATCACCCTGCTCCGCGAGGTCGACGACATCAACCAGCGCCGCCGCGCCGGTCTGGTCGACATCACGCACGAGATGCTCGGCGGCGTCTGGATGGGCAAGAATGTCACCGTCCTCGGCGCCGCCTTCAAGGCCGGTACGGACGACGTCCGCGACTCGCCCGCCCTCGACGTGGCCGGCCGCATCTCCCTGCACGGTGCCACGGTCACCGTCTACGACCCCGAAGCGATGGAGAACGCCCGCCGCGTCCGCCCGACCCTCCGCTACGCCTCCTCCGCCGCCGAAGCCTGCATCGGCGCCCACGCCGTACTGCACCTGACCGAGTGGCCCGAGTTCCGCGAACTGGACCCAGCCGCCCTCCGCGGCTCCGTCGAGTCCCCCGTCATCATCGACGCCCGCCTCCTCCTCGACGCCGCCAAATGGCGAGCCGCCGGCTGGACCTACCGAGCCCCCGGCAAGCCCTAACCCCCTTCCCCGGTACGACGTTGAGCACAGGCCAACCACGCGCGCGGCCAGCAAGTGGTTGATGGGTGCTCAAGGTGAGCCGGGCGGGCGACCTTGAGCACGGTTCAACCGTTCCAGCGGGTGTCACATGGGCTTCTGATGGGTGCCCAAGGCGAGCCGGTACGACGTTGAGCACGGGTCAACCATGTGCGCGGCCAGCAAGTGGTTGATGGGTGCTCAAGGCGAGCCGGGCGGGCAACCTTGAGCACGGTTCGACCGTTCCGGCGGGGTGTCAGATGGTCGGCGGGTGCTCAAGGTGACTCCCGGCCCGCGATAACACCTCGGCCATCTCGCACCTCAGCCACAGCCCGTCAGGCCGTCAGCCCGTCAGCCCGTTAGCCCGTCAACCCCAGGCAACGCGAGACCGCGGTAACCGGGGTGTCGTTGCTGCCCGGAAAACGAGGGGATCTCCCCTGAAGTTGCCGGTTCTCCCCTCGAAATTTGGGAGGAGAACCGGCAACTCGAATGGAGATCCCCTCAAATTT
>NZ_SMKA01000389.1 GCF_004348455.1 Kribbella albertanoniae | reverse complement strand
GTGTGAGGGTTCGGGCGGTGTTGGGGGTTTTGGGGTCTTGTGGGGTGCTGGTTTCGGTCAGCCAGACGATTGTGGTGCCGTTGTTGCCGGCGTTGGGTGGGATTACGGGGCGGTCGGCGGCTGATGTGAGTTGGGTGTTGACGGTGACGCTGCTGACGGGGGCGGTGTTCACGCCGTTGCTCGGGCGGGCCGGGGACATGTACGGCAAGCGGCGGGTGTTGTTGGTGGCGTTGAGCTCGATGGTGGTCGGGTCGCTGTTCTGTGCGTTGAGTTCGGAGTTGCCGGTGCTGATCGTCGGGCGGGCGTTCCAGGGGGCCGCGATCGCGGTGGTGCCGCTCGGGATCAGCATCTTGCGGGACGAACTGCCGCCGCGGCGGGTGATTCCGGCGATCGCGTTGATGAGTTCGACGCTGGGGGTCGGGGCTGCGTTCGGGATTCCGGCCGCGACGCTGGTGGTCGAGTACTGGAACTGGCACACGATGTTCTGGATCTGCGTCGGCCTCGGCGTGCTCGACATCGTTCTGGTGCTGCTGGTCGTGCCCGAATCCGTGGTGCGGACCAGCGGCCGCTTCGACGTACTCGGTGCGCTCGGGCTCGCGGCGTTCCTCGTCTGCCTGCTACTCGCGGTCTCGAAGGGCAGCACCTGGGGCACCGGCCCGACGATCGCGCTCGCCCTCGGCGCAATCGCCGTCGTACCGGTGTGGGGTTGGTATGAACTCAGAACCCTTAGCCCACTGGTTGATCTACGAGTCTCGGCTCGCCCAGCAGTCTTGTTCACGAACCTCTGTGCGCTCCTGATCGGCTTCGCCTTCTACGCCAACTCGTTGTCGACCGCGCAGCTTGTGCAGGAGCCGACGTGGACCGGATACGGGCTCGGGGCATCGATCGTGGTGAGCGGTCTGTGTCTGTTGCCGGGCGGTGTCGCGATGGTGTTGCTGTCGCCGCTCTCGGCGCGCATCTCGAACGCACGGGGTCCGCGGTTCTCACTGGCGATTGCGTCGGTGCTGATGGCTGCCGGGTACGTCGTTCGCCTGTTCACCAGTCATTCGATTGCCGGAATCGTGGTCGGGGCGACTGTGGTGTCGGCCGGTACGGCGATCGCGTATTCGGCACTCCCGGCGCTGATCGTGCATGCTGTGCCCGTGACCGAGACGGCGGCGGCCAACGGCCTCAACACCCTGATGCGCACGGTCGGGACCGCGATCTGCAGTGCGATCGTGGCCAGTGTGCTGACCACTGTGACCGTGTCGAACGGCGATCGCGTCGCCCCGGCCCTGTCGGCGTACCTGATCGTGTTTGTGATCGCCGGTCTGGCTGCGGCGGTCGCGGCCGGGCTGGTCGCGCTGATCCCGGGCCGCGAGCCGGGGCGTGCGTCGTGATCGACCCAGGCCGTACGGCGATCCTCCGGGCCGCCCGGCGTGCGTTCGCGCTGCAGCCGTACGCCGCGGTGACGTTGCGCGGGATCGCCAGCGAGGCGAACGTGAGCGCAGCTCTGATCGTGAAGCACTTCGGTAGCAAGGAAGCGCTCTTCGAACGGGTCGCGGATTTCAGCGAGGCCGCGGAGTTGCTGCTGGCCGCGCCGGATGCCGAGCTCGGTGCTCATGCCGTCCGGACCCTGGTCACTTATCGCCGTGATCACGGTCTGGATCTGCTGATCCGGGTGATCTTCGCGGCCGGTGGCGGTGACGAACGCGCCCTGATTCGCGAGCACTTCCGCGACCAGGTGACGCGTGCCTTCGCGAACCGTCTGACCGGCCCGGACGCCGACCTCCGGGCGGAGCTGATCACCGCCCAGTTGCTCGGCCTGAGCGCCGCTATGGCGATCGAGAAGACCGGCTCGGCCGCCACCGCGGACGCCGACGAAATTGTGAACCTCTACGCCCCCGCGATCCAGACGCTGATCCGCTAGCTCGAAATGTGAACTACCGTCTCGTACGCTGGACATCGAGGCCGTCATCCGGGAGTGGCGCCGCTAGCATGGTGCGACCGGCTCGAGAGGCGCTGCAACGGACGATTGGTCCGCCACGCTCGGGCGGGGCCTCAACTGTGGAGGCACTGTTGCAAGGGCGCCTCCGGAGCGAATCTGGAGGTGGCGCGACGGATGAGTAGTGAGACCCGGCTGAGGGAGCTCCTGTCCGAGCGGGTGGGGGTTCTCGACGGTGCGTGGGGGACCATGCTGCAGGGCGCGAAGCTGTCGCCCGCGGACTATCAGGGTGACCGTTTCCAGAGCCACACTCACGACCTCACGGGTGACCCCGACCTGCTGAACCTGACCCGGCAGGACGTCATCCTCGACGTCCACCGGCAGTATCTCGCGGCAGGCGCCGACATCACCACGACGAACACCTTCACCGCGACCAGCATCGGCCAGGCCGACTACGGCATGGAGGCCTACGTTCGCGAGATGAACGTGGAGGGCGCCCGGCTGGCCCGCAAGGCCGCCGACGAGTTCGGTGGCCGGTTCGTGGCCGGCTCGATCGGCCCGCTGAACGTGACCCTGTCGCTGTCACCGAAGGTCGAGGACCCGTCGTACCGGGCGGTGACGTTCGAGCAGGTCAAGGCGTCGTACGCCGAGCAGATCGCCGCGCTGGACGAGGGCGGCGTCGACCTGCTGCTGATCGAGACCATCTTCGACACGCTGAACTGCAAGGCCGCGATCGCCGCTGCGCAGGAGGTCGCGCCGCATCTGCCGCTGTGGATCTCGGTGACGATCGTCGACCTGAGCGGCCGGACGCTGTCCGGTCAGACCGTCGAGGCGTTCTGGAGTTCGGTCGAGCACGCGAAGCCGCTCGTCGTCGGGGTGAACTGTTCCCTCGGCGCGGCCGAGATGCGCCCGCACGTCGCCGACCTGGCACGCTTCTCCGACACCTTCGTCGCTTCACACCCGAACGCGGGTCTCCCGAACGCTTTCGGCGGGTACGACGAGACTCCCGATCAGACCGCGGGCATGCTGCACGAGTTCGCGGAGTCGGGCCTGGTCAACATCGTCGGCGGTTGTTGCGGGACGACACCGGCGCACATCGCCCAGATCGCGACCGCGGTCAAGGGCCTGCCGCCGCGGCCCGTCGTACCGAACGATCACACCACCAGGTTCTCCGGCCTGGAGCCGTTCAAGATCAGCGCTGACACGGGTTTCGTGATGATCGGTGAGCGGACCAACGTGACCGGATCGGCGCGGTTCCGCCGGCTGATCGAGGGCGACAACCACCAGGCCGCGGTCGACGTGGCGCTGGAGCAGGTCCGCGGTGGCGCGAACCTGCTGGACGTCAACATGGACGCCGACCTGCTGGACTCCGAGCAGGCGATGACCACGTTCCTGAACCTGATCGCGACCGAGCCCGAGGTGGCCCGGATCCCGATCATGATCGACAGCTCGAAGTGGACCGTGCTCGAGGCCGGCCTGAAATGCGTGCAGGGCAAGGGCGTGGTCAACTCGATCAGCCTGAAGGAGGGCGAGGAGGAGTTCCTCGACCGAGCGCGCAGGATCATGTCGTACGGCGCGGGTGCGGTCGTGATGGCCTTCGACGAGCAGGGGCAGGCGGACACCGTCGAGCGCAAGGTCTCGATCTGCGGCCGCGCGTACGACCTGCTGACCGGGATCGGTTTCCCGGCCGAGGACATCATCTTCGACCCGAACGTGCTGGCCGTCGCGACCGGTATGTCCGAGCACAACGGCTACGCGCTGAACTTCATCGAGGCGCTGCCGCTGATCAAGGAACGCTGTCCGGGCGTGCACATCAGTGGTGGTATCTCGAACCTGTCGTTCTCGTTCCGTGGCAACGACATCGTCCGCGAGGCGATGCACTCCTCATTCCTGTACCACGCGGGCAAGGTCGGCCTGGACATGGGAATCGTGAACGCCGGCCAGCTGGCGGTCTACGAGGACATCCCGAAGGACCTGCTGGAGCTGGTCGAGGACGTCATCTTCAATCGTCGCGAGGACGCGACCGACCGCCTGGTCAGCTTCGCCGAGAACGTGAAGGGCAAGGGCACCCAGCGCGAGGTCGACCTGAGCTGGCGCGAGGGCACGGTCGAGTCGCGGCTGTCGCACGCGCTCGTGCACGGGATCGTCGACTTCATCGAGGCCGACACCGAGGAGTGCCGGCAGAAGCTGCCGCGGCCGCTCGAGGTGATCGAGGGCCCGCTGATGGACGGGATGAAGGTGGTCGGCGATCTGTTCGGCGCCGGCAAGATGTTCCTTCCGCAGGTGGTGAAGAGCGCGCGCGTGATGAAGCGTTCGGTCGCCTACCTCGAGCCGTTCATGGAGGCGGAGAAGGAGCTGGCCCGGCAGGAGGGTCGCGCCGAGGCCGTCCGTGGCCAGGGCAAGGTCGTGCTGGCGACGGTCAAGGGCGATGTCCACGACATCGGCAAGAACATCGTCGGTGTGGTGCTGGGCTGCAACAACTACGAGGTGATCGACCTCGGTGTAATGGTGCCTGCGGCAAAGATTCTCGACACGGCTATTGCCGAAGGCGCCGATGCGGTCGGGCTGTCCGGTCTGATCACGCCGTCGCTGGACGAGATGGTTGCGGTGGCCAGTGAGATGCAGCGCCGCGGACTCAAGCTGCCGCTGCTGATCGGTGGCGCAACCACGTCGAAACAACACACCGCGGTTCGCATCGCTCCGGCGTACGAGA
Source organism: Kribbella albertanoniae (assembly GCF_004348455.1). Lineage (GTDB taxonomy): Bacteria > Actinomycetota > Actinomycetes > Propionibacteriales > Kribbellaceae > Kribbella > Kribbella albertanoniae. Next base: position 1,719 of record NZ_SMKA01000389.1, on the reverse strand, counting down.
AGACCACCGTGCACGTGCTGGACGCGTCCCGGGTGGTCGGCGTGGTTTCGGATCTACTCGACGACGATCGGGCCGAAGCGCTTGCCGTCAGCAACGCTGCGGACCAGGAGCGGCTGCGCGAGCAGCACGCCAACAAGCAGCGCGCACCACTGCTGACCATTGAGCAGGCTCGCGCGAACTTCGAGCCTGTCGAGCACGGTACGCCGCCGGTGCCGACCTTCACGGGGTTGCGCCGGGTCGCGCCGAGTATCGAGACCCTGCGCGCGATGGTCGACTGGCAGTTCCTCTTCCTGGCTTGGGAATTGAAGGGGAAGTATCCGGCGATCCTGGATCAGCCGGTGGCGCGCGAGCTCTTCGACGACGCGAACACGTTGCTCGACGAGATCGTTGCCAACGGCTCCTTTACGGCTGAAGGTGCCTACGGTTTCTGGCCGGCGCACAGTGAGGGTGACGACATCCTGCTGGACGGTCTCGATGTCTCGTTCCCGATGCTGCGGCAGCAGACCGAGAAGCCGGCTGGTCGGCACAACCGGTGTCTGGCCGACTATGTCGCGCCTGCTGGTGACTACCTGGGCGGATTTGGGGTGGCGATTCACGGCGCCGAGCAGCTGGCGGCGACGTACGAGGAGAAGAACGACGACTACCGCGCGATCATGGTGAAGGCGTTGGCTGATCGGCTTGCCGAGGCGTTTGCCGAGTGGATCCACTTGGAGGCGCGGAAGGCGTGGTTCGAGCCGGATGCGGAGCCACTGCTGGAGGACCTGCACGCGGAGAAGTTCCGCGGGATCCGGCCGGCGCTCGGGTACCCGGCGAGCCCGGACCACAGCGAGAAGCAGGAACTCTTCGACCTGCTCGAGGCCGACAAGCTCGGCCTGGCCCTGACCGAGTCCTTCGCGATGACGCCGGCGGCCGCGGTCTCCGGCCTGATCTTCCAGAACCCGGCCGCCCGCTACTTCAGCGTCGGCCGCCTGGGCAAGGACCAGATCGAGGACTACGCCCGCCGCCGCGGCGAGACCGTCGAGGAAATCGAGCGCTGGCTCCGCCCGAACCTGGCCTACGAACCGAGCTAATCTGCTCGACATGACCGTGATTCTGCGCCCAGCCGTTGCTGCCGATTCCGACGCGATCGCGTCCATCTGGCACCTCGGCTGGGCCGACGGCCACCACGGTCATGTCCCCGAGGACCTGGTGGCCATCCGCACCAAGGAGTCCTTCTGGACCCGCGCCGCGGACCGCATCAGCGACGCGACGGTTGCAGTCGTGGGCGACGACATCGCCGGATTCGTGATGGTCGTCGACGACGAGGTCGAGCAGGTCTACGTCTCGCGGGACCACCGCGGCTCAGGCGTAGCAGCCACCCTGCTCACCGAGGCCGAACGGCAAGTGGCGGTCAACGGGCACGACGAGGCCTGGCTGGCGGTCGCGACTGGTAACGCGCGAGCGCGGCGGTTCTACGAGCGCTGCGGATGGACTGACGGTGGTCCCTTCGACTACCCAGCGTCAGTCGAGCGAGGCACTCTCCCGATCCCGTGCCATCGCTACGTCAAAGCCGTGACATCTGTCAGCTGAGTCGCAGCCCAGTTGGGTTTAGGTTGCTGAGGCAAGCCAAACTCGTTCTGGGAGAGGTCATCATGGGTATCCGCAGCTCGCGGCGGATGGTTGTCGTTGGTACGGCGGCGGTCGCGTTGACGTCGGTGGTGGGTGGGGTCGCGTATTCGG
>NZ_SMKA01000388.1 GCF_004348455.1 Kribbella albertanoniae | reverse complement strand
GACCCCTGGCCCCCCGCCAAACCCGCACGCCCAACCGACCAGCCCTCAACCCGCCACGCCACCACCTGGCCAACCAGCTTCGGCGGAGACTCCTACAGCGGCGGCCACTTCTGAACACACGGGCAGGCTGTATGTAAGTCAGACCCTTATCGGGTCAGCAGTCCGGGGATCAGTGCGCGGAGCGCTCCGCGGGCTTCCTCGACTGCGGCTTCGCGGTCGCCGGCACGGGCGGCGTACAGGGCCGCCTCGTCGAGCGCGCCGGCCACGACGTGAGCTAGTGGACGCACCGGTTGGTCGGCCACGAGTCCGGCATCGATGAGCGATTGAAGAACCCTTTCGACGTTGCCGACGCCGTACCGGAAGCAGATCTCCCGCCACCGCTCCCAGCCGAGCGCTGCCGGTGCCTCGATGAGGGCGATGCGATGCACCTCGGGCTCGGCGCAGGCCGCGAGAAAGGCGTCGATGTTGGCGCCGATCATCGCGTCCACATCGGTCGGGGCCGCCGCCTCGATCTCGGCGGCGATCCGCGCCTGGATCTCCTCCTCGACCTGCTCGACCACCGCAGCGAACAACTCCTCCTTGCCCGCGAACTGGTGATAGAGCGCACCACGGGTCACGCCCGCGGCACGGGCAATCTGATCGGTCGAGATCGCGGCGTACCCGTGCTCTGCGAAGAGCGGGCGCGCGGCCACGACCAGCGCCGCGCGCGTCGCAGCGGTTCGCTGGGCCTGAGTTCTCTTGACTTCCATACAACCTGTCCGTAAGTTGGATACAACCTGTTCGTAACCTTACCTCGGAGGAACCATGGGGGCTCGTACGACGTACCGCGAGGCCGCGCTTTCCGGCGGCGTCATCAGCTACCGGCAGTGCGGGCCCGACGACGGCCGGCCGATCGTCTTCGTGCACGGATTCCTCGTCGACGAGACCATGTGGGCCGATGTGCCCGAACGGCTGGCAGAGCAGGGTTTCCGGGCGATTGCGCCGACCTGGCCACTGGGATCGCACCGGGCGGCCATGCAGCCGGACGTCGACCTCTCCCCGCGAGGCATCGCACAGATCGTGCTGTCGTTCCTCGACGAGCTGGATCTCCAGGACGTCGTACTGGTGGGCAACGACACGGGTGGCGCGGTGTGCCAGTTCCTCCTCGATACCGACGCCAGCCGCATCGGTGCTGTCGTGCTGTCCAACTGCGACGCCTTCACCACGTTCCCGCCCGCCCAGTTCAAGGCGGTGTTCAGCGCGGGCAGGCATCCCTGGCTCGCGGGCCTCATCCTCAAGTCGATGCGCTGGCGTGCGCTGCGGCACTCGTCGTTCGGGATCGGGCCGCTGGCCAAGACCTTCGACGCCGACCAGACCGCCGGCTGGTTCGCGCCGAGCATCGGCAACCCCGCGATCCGGCAGGACATCGCGCGGTTCCTCCGACAGGTCAGCCCCGCCGAACTGGATGGCGTCTCGACCCGCCTCAACCGGTTCGAGGGACCGGTGGCGGTCGTCTGGGGCGAAGACGACCGGGCGTTCCGACCGAAGCTGGGCAAGCGGCTCGCCGCGGCCTTCCGCGACGCCAGCTTCGTGGCCGTTCCGGACGCCAGAACCCTGCTGCCGCTCGACGCGCCGGAACGCTTCGCAACCGAGATCGCCAAGCTGGGCAGCCGTCCGACCTGAGGACGCCGGACAGCTAAATACAGCAATCGACGGATTCGCCTTCGTCATTGCAGCGACAGACTGAGAAGCCTTCAACTGCTGCTGACGACGGGACGGATCATGACCATCCAGCCTTTCACCCTTGAGATTCCGCAAGCCGAGGTCGACGACTTGCAGGCACGGCTGCGGTCGGCGCGCTGGCCGGTGACGCCGGCGGTCGACGACTGGAGCCGCGGGGTCCCGGTCGACTACCTGCGGGAGCTGGCGGCGTACTGGGCTGATGGGTATGACTGGCGAGCGGCTGAGGCTGCACTGAACGCGATCCCGCAGTTCGTAACCGAGATCGGCGGGCAGCGGATCCACTTCTTTCATCAGAAGTCGGCTGAGCCGAACGCGCTGCCGTTGATCCTGACGCACGGCTGGCCGGGGTCGCCGGTGGAGTTCCAAGCGATGATCGGGCGGCTGACCGACCCGGTCGCGTACGGCGGGGATGCGGGCGACGCGTTCGATGTCGTCGTACCGTCGCTGCCCGGGTACGGGTTCTCGACGCCCCTCGGACCAGCCGGGTTCAACCTGTTCGGGGTCGCGCAGATGTGGGCCGAGTTGATGAGTCGGCTCGGCTACGACCGGTACGGCGCTCATGGCACCGATGCCGGATCCGGGGTGACCGGGATGTTGACGATGATCGACGCCGAGCATGTGGTCGGTGCGCACTTGGCCGGGGTCACCGCGGCGGCGCCGTTCGCCGGACCGGTGTCGACCGACGGACTGTCGGAGTCCGACAAGACTCGTGCGGAGACCTTCAACCGGTATCTCGAGGACGGCCTCGGCTACCTGACCTTACAGTCGACGCGGCCGCAGACCCTGGCGTACGGGTTGAACGATTCGCCGATCGGGCAGCTCGCCTGGATCGTGGAGAAGTTCGCCGAATGGACCGACCCGGCCCACAAGCTCCCCGACGAGGCGGTCGACCGCGACCAGTTGCTGACCAACGTGAGCCTGTACTGGTTCACCGGCTCCGGCGCCTCCTCGGCCCACGCCGTGTACGACGGCATGCAGGCCTGGAAGGCAATGCTCGCCCAGCAGCCCGGCGGCGAGGCTGCCGCTGCGTCCTGGGGCCCGGCCAGCCCACCGCCGACCGGTGTCGCAGTCTTCGGTGCCGAGACCGCGATCAAAAGCCTCGTCGACCCGGCCGGCGCGATGACCCACTGGACCGAATACGAGCGCGGCGGCCACTTCGCCGCCATGGAAGTCCCCGACCTCCTCACCACCGACCTGCAGACCTTCTTCCGGCCTCTCCGCTGAGCATACCCTTTGGTATGGTACTGGCTATGAGACTCTTGGTCTGGCGGCTTGTTGTCGGGTGTTTGGCGATGGTTGCCACCGTGCCGTATCTGGCGATGAAGGTCAGCTGGGTGACCGGAGGGTCGATCGGGATGAACGATCCGGCGTACTTCGACACCAGGACCTATCAGATCGGCAACCTGGTGACCATCGGTATGGATGCCGTCGCGGTGGCCGTCGCCGCGGCGCTGACCTTCCGCTGGGGGCGGCGCATTCCGGCCTGGCTGGTGCTCTTCCCGATCTGGGTGGCGACCGGGTTCCTGGCCCCGATCGCCGTACTGACCTTGTTGCCCTCAGCATCGAGCAGCGACACCACGCAGGCGGTCGAGCCGTTGGCGAACTGGGTCTTCACGCTGGTTTATGCGGGATTCGCCGTCCAGGGCGTGCTGTTGATGACGGCGTTCGTGCTGGCTGCTGTCACTCGTTGGCCGAGTGTGTTCAGACAACGCCTCGCCACCGCACCTCGCAGTACGGCGCAGACCTTGTTGCTGCTGCTCACCGCGGCGGGCGCATTGCTCGCGACTGTCGTGGCCGGACTTCAATGGGCGTGGGCGTTCGGGGTGCAGACCGGGCTGCCGGATCAGCTGCTGAAGGACGATAACGTCGCCGCGCGGCTGTCCTACTTCGGCGGGTACGGCGTCTTCACGCTCACCGGCATCGTCGGCGTCATCCTCTTGGTGGTCAGGAAGCCGGCGGGAACGCGGTTGTGGATCCCGCTGGCGGCCACCTGGCTAGGCTCGAGCGCCATGTTTGCCTGGGGCTCCTGGCAACTGGCCACGATGACCGCCCAGGCCGAGCTCGCCGCGCCCGGCTACCAGTTGATCACCTTCCTGCAGGTGCTGGCCGGCGTACTGATGGCGATCGTCGCGGCCTTCGTCATGAACGAACGTATCGGGGCTGCCGCTCACCCCAGTTCCACCAGCACCGCTGCATGGTCCGATGGCCAGACACCGTCAACCGGCGCATCCGCGACCAGTACGGCGGATTTGATGCAACCGAGTTGACCGCTGTGGGGCAGGCCGACATGCACGTAGTCGATGCGGGCGCCCGGCTCCATCGTCGCCGCTACGTGGGGGTTTCGGCGCTGCCAGGTCAGGCCGGCGTCGGCCCGGTCGGCGTAGCGCCAGGCGTCAACGAGCACGAGCCCCGGAACGACCGGAGCAGTGAGATGACCGCCGAGCAACCGGATCTCGTCGGACTCGGGCTCAGCATTCAGGTCGCCGGTCAGCACCGGCGGGTACGCACAACCCACTGACCGCTCGGCTATCAGTCTGCTGATCACCGCGACCTGCTTACACCGGTCGGCCGACGCACCGACAGTCGAGGTGAGCTGCGTCGTGAAGAACGGCATCGTTCCGTCCGCGCATTCGATCCTCGCGAAGAGCGCCGTACGGCCATCATCACCAGGCAGGTCAACGGTTGCCGTCTCCGCGATCGGCCAGCGACTGAGTACAGCGTTGCCGAAGCCGACATTCGAAGCGCCGATCCTGCGCTGCCACGCTTCCGGCGCCGGAGACGGTGCGTGCGCCCAGTGGTAGCCGAGGTCGGCGGCCAGCCAGCCGGCAAGGTTTTCAGTTCCGTCGTCCCAGACTTCCTGAAGCCCGCAGATATCAGGTTGCGTCTGTTCCAGCACCTGACGGATGGCAGCACGACGACTTTGCCAGTCACCGAAACGCCACCAGAGATTCCACGTCATCACCTGAACCACGAACCGCTCCGATCCATCTGTGCTCGCCGGACCATACGGTACCGTTTGGTCCTGGCGGTGCTGGACTCTTGATCCGATGAGGAGCGATGGCGAGCAAGCGGGACTGGCTGGACGCGGGATTGTCGATCCTGACCGAGGACGGCGCACCGGCTCTGACGATCGAGCGGCTGGTGGGCATGCTCGGTCTGACCAAGGGGTCGTTCTACCATCACTTCGGCGGGATGCCGGGCTACAAGACGGCCTTGCTGGACCTCTACGAGCAGGAGTTCACCAGCCGGTTCGTCGAGGCCGTCGACGACGCTCAGGCCACGCCGCGGGCGAGACTGGACGCCTTGATGAAGCTCGTCGTGAACGATCGCCGGCCCGATCCTGAAGTCGCCGTCCGCGCGTGGGCGATGCAGGATGCCGAGGTCGAGCAGGTGCAACGCCGGATCGACAACACCAGGATGAAATATCTGCGGGCGCAATGGCTGGAGCACAGCGGAGACGCGACCGAGGCCAAGTACATGAGCCAGCTGCTCTACCTCTCCCTCATCGGCGCGTTCCACGTTGTCCCACCAGTGAAGGGGCGGGCCCTGCGCCAGCTGTTCGAGTTCGCCATGAACGAGGTCCCGGCCAGGCAGCCGAAGAGTTCCTGAAGGCTGGCCCCGTCGGCTGAGATATTCAGCTGTGCGGAAAAGTCTCGCGGCGCTGACGATTCTCGGCCTCCTGCTCGGCGGATTGGCCATCGCCGTACACGAGGCGCAGCCCTACTACCCGGGCGGCGCCGACATTGTCAGGCTGTCAGCGGACTACAACCTGAAGGCGGACGGCACGCTCGAGGTCACCGAGACCATCGACTACAACTACGGCCATCTCGGCTACCCGCTCGCGAGGGTGATTCAGGTCCGCCGCCCGGCTACCGATGACCTGGGCGCAAGTGTGAAGACCCCAGGAACGGACCGGATCTGGAAGGTTTTCGATGTCACCGCCACAGATTCGTCGGGAGCCAAGGTTGCCGTCGATCTGCGAGAGATGGATCCGTTGCTCCCGCCACTCACCCCCACCGGCATCGACGGCTGGAACAGCCGCCTGTCGGATCTCCATATCAAGGTCGGCGATTCCCTCCCCTACGTCACTGTGCATGCCGGCGACAAGCCTGTGACCCGGATGGCAAGATTCGTCGTCCGCTACAAGGTGCGCGGCGCACTGGAGCGGGCGAGCGGCGGATACGAACTGAACTGGCCGGACCGGCGGCGGTTGGCCTCGGGTGAGCAGCTCGACTACATCGGCGTACCGGTGGTCGACACCCGACTAGCCACTCCCAGCGACCCGATCAGCCCGTCCTGCGCAGGCTACCGAGATGCCCCCGGCGACTGGGCAGTGACGCCTTGCGCGGCCACGACGAAGACCGCCCGCGAGACCATCTTCACCAACGCACAGCAAGGATCCTCGATGACCGTCGTGGCCGGCCTTCCCGGTGACGGCTTCGCTGATGGCGCCGCCTTGTACGACGACTCGCCGGCCCCCGTCTCCGCCTGGATCCGCCGAATCCTGGTCGGCGCACTGCTGGTGGCTGCCCTGGTAGTCATCGCCATCTGGCGCCGACGAGCCGTTCGCACCAGCCAACCCGAGAACTAACCGCTGTCTGCACAACGTCCGAACGATCCGAGGGCGTGGTCTGCGTGTTTGCGGACGTCGTGGCGGCCATGCCGGTAGACCACCCCACACCTCAGACCGGAGAACCCCACGGTGACCGTGCTCGGGACATGGGTAGATCCGCGGGCCGGCCTGGGGGCCGGCCCGCGGATCTACCC
>NZ_SMKA01000387.1 GCF_004348455.1 Kribbella albertanoniae | reverse complement strand
GGCGGGGTGGCTGAGCTACTGACCACCGCCCGGATTCTCCGAAGTCTCCGGGTCACCTGGTGGCGTGATGGTCGGCCAGCCCGGAGTCCTGGTCGGCTTAGTGGGCTTCGTCGGACCGGTCGGAGTGTTCGTCGGACCGGTCGGGGTCTTGGTCGGGGGCCCGCTCGGCGTGTTCGACGGCGGACCGCTCGGGGTGTTGGACGGCGTGTTCGAGGGGGTGTTCGACGGCTTCGGCGGCTTCGGGCTCTCGTCGACCGAGCCTTCGTCGGGCTCCGCGAACTCGGTGTCGGCCTGGCCATCGAGGGCGGGCTCCATGTAGGCCAGCCAGGTCTTCAGCGGCCAGTTGCCACCGAAGAACGCCTCGTCCTTCGAGTACGGGTCGAGGTCGGCCTCACCGGTCTTGCCGGCGCGGTAGATCACCGACGTCGACAGCTCCGGCGTGTAGCCCGTCCACCAGGAGGTCAGAGTGTCGGTGCCCTGCTTGCAGCCGTCACACTTCTTGTCCTCCGCGCGATGCTCCACCGCGACACCACCGGCGGTACCGGTCTTGCCGGCCACCGGACGGTCCAGCTTCTTGGCGTCCTCACCGGTGCCGTCCTCGACGACGGTCTCGAGGATCTTGTTGACCTGGCGGGCCAGGTTCTTGTCGAAGGCCTGGGTCTGCTTCAGATTCTTCTCGTCCGACCAGACCACCTTGCCGCTTTTATCGGTGATGCTCTTGATCACGTGCAGGTCCTTGGCCTTGCCCTCAGCGGCGAAGGTCGCATAAGCGTTGGCCATGTCGACCGGCGACGCGTACGGGTCGGGACCGAGCACCGTCGACGGGTTCTTCCGGCCGATCTCGAGCGCCTTGGTCTTCGGGATACCGGCCGCCTCGGCGGCGTTCACCAGCTTGTCCGGACCGTCTTCCATCTGCTTGTCGACCAAGTCGTAGAAGGCGGTGTTGACCGACTCCTGGGTCGCGTACTGCAGATCCACCTTGCCGTAGTCACGGTTGAACTCGTTGTTGAATTCCTGCCCCTGGACCTCGATCGGGCTGTCACCCTGCAGCTTCTCCCACGGCGAGCGCCCGTCCTGCAGGGCCGCGGCCACCGCGAACGGCTTGAACGACGACCCCGGCCGGGCCTTCGCCGTCGCCCAGTTGATCTGGCTCTTCAGGAAGTCCGGACCGCCGTACATCGCGATCAGCTGGCCGGTCCCGGGCTTCACCGCCGCCATCCCGACGTGCAGGTTGTCCCGCTTCTTCGGCAGCCGGGTCTCGGCGGCCTTGACGATTTTCTCCTGCTGCTCGGGGTCGAAGGTGGTGACGATCTTGTAGCCACCGCCGGTGATCTGGTTCTCGGTGAACCCGCGGCGCAGCAGTTCCTTCTTCGCCATGTCGAGCAGGAAGCCGTTCGGGCCCCGGTACTTGTTGTTCTTCTTCGGCTTGTCGATCTTCGGCAGCGCCTTGGAGTACTTGTCCTGCTCGGCCTGGGTGATCGTGCCGCTCAGTCGCATACCGTCCAGGACGTACCGGTACCGGGCCAGGATCCGCGGGTGGTTCGCCTTCTTGTCGACGTCGAACAGCGTCGGGTTGTTCAGCACCGTGGCCAGGAAGGCGGCCTGCGGGACGGTCAGCTTGCTCGGGTCGGTCACCCGGAAATAGGCGTTCCCCGCGGCCGCGACGCCGTACGCGCCCTCACCGAAGTAGATGGTGTTCAGGTACCCCTCGAGGGTCGTGTTCTTGTCCTGCTGGCGACTCAGCTTGGTCGCGATGAACAGTTCCTTGAACTTCCGGGACGCGGTCCGGTCCTGGTTCAGGTACATGATCTTCACGTACTGCTGGGTGATCGTCGAACCACCCTGCAACTGCTCACCCTTGGCGATGTTGAACGCCGCGCGCAGCATGCCCTGGGGCGAGATGCCCGGGTTGGTCCAGAAGGTCCGGTCCTCGGCGGCCAGGATCGCGTCCTGGACCCGCTTGGGGATCTGCTTCAGCGGGACCGTCGTCCGGTTCTGTTCGTAGAACCGGCCCATCGTGTCACCGTTACCCCACGCGACTGTCGTGGTGTTCGCCTCGAACTCCTTGTTGACGTCCGGGATCTCGGTCCGCTGGTAGATGATGAAGAAGGCAGCAGTTCCGGCGATGATTCCGAGGAACCCGAGAGCCATCAGCCAGCCGAGCACCCGGAGCGCCCAATGTTTCTTGGTCCGGCGCGGCGGAGCGGCTTTTCTACGAGCTTCACTCACAGTGCAATCCTCGACGATCTCGCGGAAGTCATTGCCCCACAGACTACGGCGGGTGTGGTAACGGGCCCGAATCCGCTCCGGAGGGTACCAACTCCAGGGTTCGGGGGCGAATCACCCAGTGACGTGCGGCGCCAGGAACGTGACAGCGAGTAGCGCAGCCGGGAAGCACGCCAGGAACATGGTGAACGTGTAGCCCATGATGTCGCGGGCCTTCAGCCCCAGGATCGCGAGCGTCGGCAGCATCCAGAACGGCTGCAACAGGTTCGCACTCGCCTCGCCGAGGTCGTACACGATGACCATCCAGCCGGCATCGACGTTGAGCTCGTTGGCCGCCTGCAGGACATAAGGGGCCTCGATCACCCATTTGCTGCCGCCGCTGGGCACGAAAATGCCGAGGATGCACGAATAGATCGCCACCAACGGCGCCAGCAGGAACTGACTACTTGCCTGCACCAACCAACCGGCCAGCCGGGCGGAGATGCCGGTATACGCGATCATGCCGAAGATGCCGCCGTACAAGGGGAACTGGAGCAGTACGCCGGCCGCTGCGGGCACGCCGTCGCGCACCGCGCGCGCCATCCGCCAGGGGCGCCAGTGCAGGAGCATCGCAAGCAGGAACAGGATCAGGTTGACGGTGTTGAGGTCGAGTGCGCTGAAGAAACTCTTGCCGTCGAAGTAGCGGATCAGATACGTCACACCGAGCGCCACGATGAACAAGCTGAACAGCGGCGAGTGCTCAAGCCAGTCGCCAGGCCGGCGCTTCGCACTTTCCTCTCTTTGACCGTTGTACGCCGAACCTCGGCCGATCAACGGTTTGAGTTCGATCCCCAGGTGCTCCGCGGTCCGCGAGCTGCCCTCGCCCGGTGCGATGAACCACGCCATCACCACGCCGACGACGTACACGAAGAGCGTTGCGAGCAGCGCCTGCCAGGTGAAGATCGTTTCGCTGAGCGGAATCAGCCCGGTGGCACGACCGCCAGCCTTGATGACCTCCTGGACCGGTGCGGGGCTGCTGCTCGCACTCGCGACCTGCAGCGCGGCCGATCCCGATAGGCCCTGCGCCCAGACCGTACCGAGCCCCAGGAACGCCATTGCTCCCAGAGCGCGGTAGTCGGCCTTCGGCACGTTGCGGGCGACCTCTCGCGCCAGGATCGCCGCGAAGATCAGGCTGAACGCCCAGTTCAGGTACGACGCGAACATCGCGACCGCGGCCACGAACGCCACCGCGGATCGGGGGGTCTTCGGGATCCGGGCCAGCCGGGTGATCAACCGGGCGACCGGTCCGCTGGTGGCGACGGCGTACCCACCGATGATGATCATCGCCATCTGCAGGGTGAACGTGATCAGGCTCCAGAACCCGATGCCCCAGGCATCGACCAGCCCGAACCCCTTGGTCGCGGCCGGATCGTCCGGGCGCTTCAGCAGCGGCTCACCGGTGACGAGGCCGAACAGCAGCACCACGAAGGTGCCGACCAGGACGAACCCGAACGCGTCCGGCAGCCACTTCTCGGTGAACGCGGTGAACCGCAGGGCCACCCGCGCCAGCGGCCCTTCGCCCTCGAGCTCGTGCTTGGCGTGTTTTCCATGGCTGTCGGCCATGACCCTCCGCTCCTGGACCACGACGCTGTGGTGTCAACCGATTAACGCAGATCGGCGCCTGACGTAACAGCTTCCGCGGCGCGTGCCCCGGTGAAGACTCCGCGTGAGGTGACAAAGGCAACCTTTGTCATGAGTTGTCCACAGCTCCGAGCTCTGCTTACAGTGGCGACACGATGTATCGAACCGATACATCAGGTTCTGACAAACTGGATCGAGGAGGTGGGTCATGGGAAACCGCAGTGGTGTCCTCGAGCTCGCCGTACTCGGTCTGCTGCACGAAGCGCCGATGCACGGCTACGAGCTCCGCAAGCGCGTCAACGCCCAGTTCGGCTGGGGACGCGTGCTGTCGTTCGGATCGCTCTACCCGTGCCTGAAGGCGATGCTCCGCAACGGCCTGATCACCGCCGACCCCGGTACGCCGGAGGCGGGGCGCAGGCCGAAGATCGTGTACACGATCACGGCCGACGGCAAGGACCACTTCGCGCACGCGATGCACGATGCCGGTCCGTCGGCCTGGGAGGACGACACGTTCGGCGTCCGGTTCTCGTTCTTCGGCCGGACCGATCCGGCCACCCGGCTGCGCATCCTCGAGGGCCGGCGCGCCCGGATGGAGGAGCGGCTGGCCAACTTCCGGGCAGCGATGACCCGGACCGCGGAGCGGATGGACGCCTACACCCTCGAGCTGCAACGGCACGGCCTGGAGTCGGCCGAGCGCGAGGTCCGCTGGCTGAACGAGCTGATCGACGGCGAGCGGCGTCAGCAACCCTCCCAACACCCCCCACCGCCTGACCAAGGAGATTCCAGATGACCTCGATCCGGGTAGCGATCGTCGGCGTCGGCAACTGCGCCAGCTCGCTCGTCCAGGGCGTGCACTACTACCGTGACGCGAAGCCTGAGGAGCGCGTCCCCGGTCTGATGCACGTCCAGTTCGGCGACTACCACGTCCGCGACGTCGAGTTCGTCGCCGCGTTCGACGTCGACGGCAAGAAGGTCGGCCTGGACCTCGCCGACGCCATCGGCGCCAGCGAGAACAACACGATCAAGATCTGCGACGTGCCGCCGAGCGGGATCACCGTGCAGCGCGGTCACACCCTGGACGGTCTCGGCAAGTACTACCGCGAGACCATCACCGAGTCCGACGCAGCCCCGGTCGACGTCGTGGCCGCGCTGCGTGAGGCGCAGGTCGACGTACTGGTCTGCTATCTGCCGGTCGGCTCCGAGCAGGCGGCGAAGTTCTACGCCCAGTGCGCGATCGACGCGAACGTTGCCTTCGTCAACGCGCTGCCGGTCTTCATCGCCGGTACCAAGGAGTGGGCCGACAAGTTCACCGCGGCCGGCGTGCCGATCGTCGGCGACGACATCAAGTCGCAGATCGGCGCCACCATCACGCACCGCGTGCTGGCCAAGCTGTTCGAGGACCGCGGCGTCACCGTCGACCGGACCTACCAGCTGAACGTCGGCGGCAACATGGACTTCAAGAACATGCTGGAGCGCGACCGGCTGGAGTCCAAGAAGATCAGCAAGACCCAGTCCGTCACCTCGCAGCTGGTCAACGACATCGACCCGCGCAACGTGCACATCGGCCCGTCCGACTACGTGGCCTGGCTGGACGACCGCAAGTGGGCCTTCATCCGGCTCGAGGGCCGCAACTTCGGCGACGTCCCGCTGTCGCTGGAGTACAAGCTCGAGGTCTGGGACTCGCCGAACTCGGCCGGCATCATCATCGACGCGATCCGCGCGGTGAAGATCGCCAAGGACCGCGGCATCGGTGGCCCGATCCTGTCCGCGTCGTCGTACTTCATGAAGTCGCCGCCGGAGCAGTACGCCGACGACGTCTGCCGCGACCTGGTGGAGAAGTTCATCCGCGGTGAGGTCGAGCGCTAGATTTTCTGACGGTATCTTTTCGTCAGTGCGGCTCCACGTGGGATGTGCTCAGTGGACACATCCCGCGTGGCCGCAACCGTCCCGCGCGAAGCTCGCGTCGTACGCGACCTGGGTGAACGCGGTGGAGAGCAACACCACCTTCTACGGGATTCCCGCCCGCTCATCGGTCGAGAACTGGGCCGCGCAGACGCCGCCCGACTTCCGCTTCGTCGTCAAGCTGCCCCAGGTCATCACCCACGAACGCCGCCTCGGCAACATCGCCGCCGAGTTCTACGCCTTCGCCGCCGCGGTCGAGCCACTCGGCCCCCGCAACCACGCCATGTGGGTCCAGCTCCCGGCGTCCTTCGCCCCCAGCGACCTCGGCACCCTGGCCGCCTTCCTGCGCGGCGCACCCCGCGAACACCGGTACGCCGTTGAAGTCCGTCACCCGGCCTTCTTCGACGACCCGCGCGTGGCTGCGTCGTTGGAACAGGTACTGGCCCGCGCCGGAGCCGAATGGGTCCCCTTCGACACCGGCACCCTCTTCGGCCGCCGCGCCACCAGTCTCGCCGAACGCGACGCCTGGATGAAGAAACCCCGCGTAGCCCGTCGGACCACCGCCCTCACCGGCTTCCCCATCGTCCGCTACATCGGCCGCGACTCGGTCTCCGAAACCGTCGAAGGCTGGGCCTACCTCGTGGAGTTGGTCCACACCTGGCTCACCGAAGGCCGCTCCCCCACCATCTTCCTGCACACCCCCGACAACGCCGAAGCCCTCAACCTCGCCCGCCTCTTCCACACCACCCTCGCTTCGCGGCTCCCATCGCT